>JBBSPE010000265.1:0-4423 GCA_038259155.1 Gemmatimonadales bacterium | reverse complement strand
TCACGGCGGACCCGACTGGCCCGAAGGACTGCGCGGATCGCTCACGCACACCAGCCATTCCGCCGCAGCCATCGTTGCGCGAACAACCTGCTATCGCGGCCTCGGCATCGATATCGAAGACATCATGCCGGTTGCGCAGGCGGAGGGCATCGCTCCGATGATCGCTCCGGAATTGCTCGCAGGCCTCGTTCGGGGCGTGCCGCGTGACGCCCCGCTCGGCGAGACGCTCACCGCGATTTTTTCTGCGAAGGAATGTCTCTTCAAATGCCTGCGCCCCTTGGTGGACGACTTTTTTGACTTCACGGACGCATCGATGCTCGCGCTCGATCTGCTCCGGATGACGGGCCGGGTGCGCCTGACGCGGCAGCTCGGTCCGGACGTGCACGCGGGTCTCGAATTCGACGTGCAGTTCCATCGTGACGCCAACACGATCCACTCGGCACTCTGCTGGCCCGTGTGACGCCGCTCAGGCCCATCACGTCAGCAGCCGGGCCGGCGGCGGGTATGGCAGACGGCACCTCAACTCCGACCGCTGCAGCGCTTCCCTAGGGAAGATTCCTGATCGTCACCGTCCGCCGCCACGCGTCGTACTGCCGGCGCAGCTCCAGCAACGGATTCTCCGCAAACCGCGTCGTGTGCACCGACAGCGCCAACCACGGCGCTTTGGCCGTGCCCACGTCGGTCACGCCAATGTTCTCGGTGGCGTAGGGCGCATCGCCGCCACGCGCCACCAGAATGACGGCCATCGCGGTGGTCTGGCGGATGTTGTCCCTGTTGCAGCGCACGTCGCCGCCCGCAATGGACCCCGCCTCGATGGCGCGCATGAGGCGGTCCGGGAGCGAGTTGAAGCCCGCCGGGTCATCGCGGCGATAGGCGTCGAGCGGCCCCTGCACCACGCCCGGTCCGGCCAGCGTGTTGCCCTGCGCACTCACTCCTCGGCTCGCGTCCGCCAGTACGCCCGCGTAGCGCGGCGGCCCGCTGTCGGCGGTGGTCATTCCCTGCCGCACCGGCGTCGTGAAGCCCGCCACCTGTACAAAGCCGTCGGCCATGGTCACTACGCCGTACTGCCGCCGGTCCGTCTGCGCGTCCCACGCCGTGTCGGTGACGCGGTCTATGATCTGCTGCGCCGTGAGGCCCTCCTTGAGCCCTTCGAACACGCGGTTGCGGTTGCGGAGGTCAAAGCCCGCCTGCGTGGCGGCGGCGCCTTTGCCGGGCACCAGGGCGGCGACACCGTCCCCGAATGTCTCCACGCATGAGGAGACGGCCACACCCACGTCACCGGAGGCGGGGTCCACCGCCACGACAGACCAAGTGGTCATATCGAGGGTGGTGGGGAGCGGAGGCGTGCCAGTCTGTGCGGACGCGTGCGCGGGGATCGACACGGCGATCACGAGCAGGCTAGCGGGAATCCAGCTCACGAGCGAGCGCGAGAGGCGGAGGATGTGTGGCATGGGATCCGGCTCCGGAGAAGTGAGTGGGGCTGGGCGGCTCGGGGTCCGGGTGACCACCGGCCCGACATGCGCGTCGGGCACGCGTGAGAACATACGCGTTCGAACGCGATTGCACGTCCCTCTCCAATCCATGACCGACCACGCGCGCGCCGAACGAAGTGTTTCGATCCTGCAGGCTGGCGTGTACGCGCTGGTGTGCATGGCAGCGTTGATCGTACCCATGACCGCGTACGCACCGCGACCCGCGGGAGCGCTCGGCACGCTGCTGCTCCTGCTCTACATCGTGTGTGGCGGAGCGATTGGTGGCGTGCTCATGTTGGGACTGCAACGCGTGCTCGCTGGTGCCGTGAGCGGGCTGCTCCTGAGCGCCACGGGCGGCGCTGGCGGCGTGGCCACCAAATCGTACTTCGGCATGTCGCAGGTGGAGGCCTTGGTGATGCGCGGCCAGCTTGACCAAGCGGCGGCGCAGTTGCGCACCGCCATGTATGCGCACACCGGCGAGACCGGCGCCGAGATCACACAGGCGCTGGCCGACCTGCTGAGCTTCCGCATGCAGGCGTTTGGCGAGAGCGCGAGTGCCTACCAGCGGGCGCGACGGTTATGGCTGTCGGTCGGGGGCACGCGTGGCACCGAGGGTGCGCGACACTGCGCGCGCCGCCTCATCGATCTCTACGAGGGTCCGCTCGCGAATCCGGCAGCGGCCAGCGCCGAACGTGCGCGGTTGGGGGCGGGGTAGCGCTCGGCATCCCGCCACAACCGGAGCGCATTCGTGCCTGTTACCCCTTGCGGAGCATGGAGCTCCGGCGGCGATACACGAGGGCACCCAGCATCAACAAGCCCGCTGCCATCAACGCCACTGCGCCCGGCTCCGGTACGACAACCGTGGACGCAATGCTCGTGCTGAAGTAGCGCGTGCAGTACGTGCAGCGGTCGGCACTCCAGATGAAGTCTGCATCCGTTGGCAGGTTGGGACGCATGCCCCACGGTGACGTGCCGTTTTGTCCCCAGCTCATGGGCGTCGCCTCACCAATACCAAACCCCTGGCTGCTCGCGAGCCAATCCTCGGTATTCGTGGTCAGCGACTGCAGGCCGTTGGAAAACGCAAACCCGTTTCCAGACAGCGTAAACGAACCCATGAACGACGCAATCACACCGACGTCAACACCGGTCACGTGCAGCCAGTAGTCTTGACCACTGGCGAGGGCCACATCCGCAAAACTGTATGTGGTCCCCCAGTTGTTGCCCTGCGCAATCTGCACACCGTTCTGCGTGGCACTCGTGCTGATGTACGCACGAAACGAGTTGTCCACCATGAGCGCGCCCGAGAGCGATGCCTGTGCCGAGGCAACGGTAGCAGACACGGTGAGCAGCGCCAGCGTCTGGGACACGCGACGAGCAACGGGGAGGGTGCGGCGTAGTGTGAACATGGTCTCGAGAGTCTGGGAATCGTGAAGCAAGGCGCTCCTGTTGCGCTCATGCAATAGACGAATTCCGGTGATCATCGTCACACTCCCTGCCCCTCTGTCACACCCTCGGCACAGGCACCCTCAGCCCTGCCCCCCAAGTGCCGCCGCCCGCGTTTTCCACCCAGCCAATTGCTTGCCCACCGGCAACTCCCGCACCCGCACGCCGGTGGCCGCAAAGATCGCATTTGCAATCGCCGCACCCGCCGGTGGCACACCGGGCTCACCAATCCCACCCGGCAGCCCCTCACTCTCCACGAGATGCACGTCCACCACGTGGGGCGCGGCCGCCAGACGCGTCACGTCGTAGTCGCGGAAGTTGCTCTGCCGCACCCGACCCTGCCGCATGCTTATTTCGCTGTAGAGCGTGTTGCTCATGGCCATGACCAGCGCGCCCTCCATCTGCGCCCGCGCCCGGTCGGGATTGGCCACGAAGCCCGCGTCCACCGCCACGGTTGCGCGCGGCACGAGCACGGTGCCGTCGTCGAGCACCTCCACTTCCACCACCATGGCCACGTACGACAGGAAGCTGCGGTGCATGGCAATGCCGCGTCCGCGTCCGCGCGGCAACGGGGTGTCCCAGTTCGCGGCGCGCGCTGCCACCTCCACTATGTGTTTGGCGCGCACCGTGTCGAGCGGATGATCGGTCCACTTGGCCCCGTAGTTGCCGGCCGGCGCAGCCAGACCATTCTTGGACAGGTCGTCCTGACGGTCCGGGCCGAGCAGCGACAACAGGAAGTCACGCGGATTCTGTTTGTTCGCGTGCGCCAACTCGTCCACGAACGACCCAATCGCAAAGCCGTGGTGAATGGCGTTCACCGAGCGGTACCAGCCAATGCGCACGTGCGCCACGGCCGGACACACCTCCACGCTCATGTTCGGGATCGCGTACGGAATGTCACTCGCGCCGTTGGTGAGTTCGCCCGCCGCAGCGCCGGTCACGTTGGGAGCGAAGGTCGCCGAGATGGACGGATAGGCGCTGCGATGCCGCCAGGCCGTCACCGCGCCGTTCGCATCCAGACCGGCCTCCAGCCGATGCGCCGCCACCGTGTGGTAGAAGCTGTGCCGCATGTCATCTTCGCGGGTCCACTGCACACGCACCGGCGCGCTGATCTCACGCGACAGCCACGCGGCCTCACACACAAAATCGGGCTTGGACTTTCGGCCAAACCCGCCGCCGAGCAGCGTCACGTTCACGGTGACCTGCGCGGCGTCCACTTTGAGAAAGCCGGCCACCGCATCACGAGCCCCCTGCGGCGACTGGGTGGGCGCCCACGCTTCCACCACGCCGTTGTGCACGTGCGCCAGGGCGACCAACGGTTCCATTTGCGCATGCGACAGGTGCGGCACGTAATACTCGGCCGACAGGCGACGCGTGGCGCTGGTGAGTGCGGCGTCCGCATCACCAACCGTGCGACCGGCCGCGCCAGGCTCGCGCACACGGGCCTGCAGTTCGGCTTTGAACGCCACCGAGTCGTAACTCGCATTGGGCCCGTTGTCCCACGTGAT
>JBBSPE010000264.1:0-4426 GCA_038259155.1 Gemmatimonadales bacterium | reverse complement strand
TGCGCCTGGCCGGCGTGGTCGGAGCCACCAGTCGCACAAAATCGAGCCCACTCTCGCCAAACCACGCCTCACGTGCCGGATCGGAGCCCACTGGCATGTCGGTCACGAGCACGCCGGAGACACCCGCGTCCCGCGCACGCAACAGCACGTCCGGACCGCCGGCCATGATGGGATTGAGATACGAGAACAGCACCACCGGCACGGAGAGCTTGGCGTCGGCAATGAGCTGAAGCGTGCGCGTGAGGGTCACGCCCTGCTCAATGGCCATCTGCGAACTGCGCTGGATCACCGGCCCATCGGCGAGCGGATCGGAAAATGGCACGCCCACCTCGAGGACATCCACGCCCGCACTTTCGAGACCGCGCAGCAACGCCAGACACTGGTCAGGGTCGGGGTGACCGGCGGTGGCGTAGGCGACGAGTGCGCGCCGGCCATCGGCCCGCAGCTGGGCAAATCGCGCGTCGAGCGCAGAGGGTGACGATGTGATGGCGGACACGGCGTGGTCGGCGGCCCGAAGGCGGTGGTCAGGCGAAGTAGTCGGACACGCGAATACCCCAGCGATCGGGGTCGTCGGTGCGAATGATCGTTCGGAGATAATGCCCTGACGCGTCCTGTGCCAACAGGTCCACCAGCTCCGGATCGGAAAGCAGGTTGCCTTGCGCGTCCGCGATCAGGCGCACGATGGGTCGCGAGAGTGCGCTCTCGTCGGGATTGCTGGCGTGCACGAGTCCGAGTTCGAAGGTGTCAAGCACGACCACCGTCCCGATGGGATAGATGCCCGTCAGGTTCACGAACGCCTTGACGATCACCGGATCGAACCCGAGACGCGTGTTGTCCCGCATTCCCTGCAGCACGTCGGCCGGTGACCAGGGACTTGCCTGGTATACGCGTGTCGTGGTGGCGGCGTCGAATCCGTCAGCGACCGCAATGATCTTGCTGAGCAGGCTGAGGCGGCGCGGGCGAACGCTGACCGGGTAGCCGGATAGATCGACGCGCATATGATGCTCGTGCGCCGACAGCATGGCGCGCCACGGTCGTCCCGAGCCCACGGGCAGCGCGAACAGCGCCAACACACCCTGCCAAGTATGTCCCTGAATGATGGTGCGCTCCTCGGTGTCCAGCGAACCGCGCTTGTTCAGGAGGTCGGTGGGCAGGCGCGATTTGCCAATGTCATGCAGCAGCGCCGCCACGCCGAGCTCGAGCAGGTGCGGCTTGCCAAGGCCAAGCCGGCGACCCAACGACACGGACAGGATGCACACGTTCACGCTGTGCACGAACGTGTACTCATCGAACTCGCGGAGGGTCGTCAGTCCGATCAGCGAGGAGGCATCGGTGAGGATGGCGTCCACCACCGCCTGCACCGCACGCTTCACGCGCTTGAGACTCGGGCTGCGCCCCAGACGCACGGCCGTCATCACTTCGCGCGTCACATCGAGCGAACGCATGTACGTCTTGCGCGCTCGCTCGCGGGCATCGAGGTCGTCGTCGGAATCGAGTTCGTCGGCGGGCGGGTCGAACTCGAACGCCGCCACCCCAGCCTGCTCCAATCGCAACTCGAGTTGTGCCAGCCGCTCCTGCTCGGGGTATTCCAGCGGCGGCGCCTGCAGAAAGGCCAGCAACACCACCCAAGCCCGGGCATCCGCCGCACGCACCACGCGCAGGCTGCCGACGCCCGCGTCACGGAGCAGCGTGAGCACGTACGCCACCGCGGCATAGTTGTCGAGCGCGAGCCGCACGCGCGTGTCATTCACAAACACAAAGTCGCCGGAGTGCCGGATTTCGCAGGCCGAAAACTGGGCGACCTGCCTGGACGCGGCGGTATCCAACTCCGCCAGCGCCTTTTGCACCGCCGCGTTCTCCACGGGGTACAGGCGGACCGCACGCAGGGCGCCATGCAGTGCGACCACCACGGAGCGCGCGTTGCGCTCGTCTTCCGCGTCGAACATCGGCGCGCCCGCACGCGCCGACGATGCCGCTGGCACTGATGCCGGCGCCGACGGCGCCGTCGGTGGCCCCTCGAGCAGCACGGGACGGTGCATCAGCCCGGTCCTCCACGCAGCGCCCGTGCCACCTCGTTTCGGACCACCGCATCCCGCGAATCCGCCGCCTTGCGCAACGACGCCACGGCCGACGCACTGCCCACCAGCGCGAGTGCTCGTGCCGCGCACGCGCGCATCTCCGACGACTCCCGCGGTCCAAGCAGCGAGCGACCGTTGAGCATGCCGTCCAGCAGCCCAACACCAGCGTCACCGCAGAGGGTGCCGTACGCATCGAACAACGCGGTCTTGTCTGACCGGTCGGCCGTGCGCAGCTCGCGTCGCTTGAGCGCCGCCGTGAGGCGCGGCAGCGCCGGCGCATGCCGCTGCGTCATCACCGCGCGCAGTGCGTGCACGCGCACGTCGCGTCCCTCGTCGTCGAGCACCGGTTCGATCGCCTGCATCGCGCCGGGTGATCCGATCGCACTCAACGCCTGTACCACCTCGGTGCGCTGCGGCCCGGTCGCGCTTCGCAGGAGTCGAGAGAGGGCGGGCACGGCCGCGGCCGTGCGCATTTGACCGGCCAGCCGCATCGCGCCGCGCGCCGTATCCGGATCCGCGTCCTCCACGAGACGCACCAAGTCGGCGGTCTGGCGTTCAGCGAGCTGCAGCACGGCGCGCTCCACCACGGCACGCGACGCGCCACCCGCCGACTGCGACAACCAAGCCACCAGCGGCGCCAGCGCGGCACCACGCAGTTCGGCCACCAGGGTCTCGAGCGTTCCCGCGGGAAGCGCACGGGCGCCTTCGTCCACCGCCTGCAGCAGCTGCGCCACCACCTCGGGTTGGCTGAGCTGGTCGGCGATCGCGAGCAGCCGGTCGCGTTCTGTCGCCTGCAGTTCCGGTGCGCGGCGCGCCGCGAGCTGCGCTTCCTGCAGCGCGTACGCCACCAGGTCGTACGAACCGGTGGCCAGCAGATCCACCATGAGCTCGTCCACCCGATCAATCACTTCTCGGCGAACCGGCTGCTCCAACCGGATTTCCACCAAGTCGAAGAGCACGGCGAGCACACCGCGTCGCGGATCTGATCCGAACTCGGCACGCACCTCCTCCTGCAGGTAGGCGAGCTCGCGCTTGTCGAGAAAATAGAGGGTGCTGTCGAAATCCTCGACGCGCACGATACCCGGCGGTGGGCCGTCGCCGACGCTCGGCGACTCCGCGGCGGGCACCGCCAACGGCTCACGCGCCGCCTCAGCGGCCGACGCTCCCCCCCCACCCAGCGAACCCCCGGACGCCGCGGCGGCGAGCGCCCCGACCTCATAGGAACTGGCAACATCCACGTAGCGATAGGACACCGTTTCCAGATCCGCAATCCACAGCATCGTCACGAGGTCGTCGTCGTCCGGTGCCGCTTGGCGTGCTCGCTGCAGTACCGCCAACACCTCGGCCAGCTCCTCCCGTTCGAATCCCGGACGGATGGTCAGCTCGCGGATGCCATCGCGATAGAGAATCCAGGGGATTCCGTCTGACTGTCGCTCCTGCTCGCGAAGCACCAGCCGTCCCTCGTGCACAAACGCCGCTTCGCGCACCTGCAGGCGAAGCTCCGTCGCATCGGTCGCCCAGCAGGAAGCGAACGCGGAACAGGCAACGTCAATCGCCCGCTCGCGAGTCGGGTTGTTCGGCAGATAGAGTTGCCACGCCCGGAAGGCCTTGGTGAACGCGCGCAGCGCCTCCTCGATACTGTTTGAGGAGGCGGTCTGGTCGTCGGCCCGGGGGCGTGCCGCTACAGTCACACGGACGGCAGCAGGTGTTCGGACATGGTGCCCACATCTTTGTCGCCACGCCCACTGACACACAGGAGGACGGGTTCATCGGGCGCCCATCGACCCGCCTCGCGCACAATCCACGCCACCGCATGCGCGGTCTCGAGTGCCGGGATGATACCCTCGAGACGGCTCAGCACGGAGACGCCGGCCAACGCCTCGGCATCCGTCACCGACACGTACTCCGCGCGACCGCTGTCCTTCAGATACGCATGCTCTGGACCGACACCCGGATAGTCGAGGCCGGCCGAAATCGAGTGCGCCGGATGTACCTGCCCCGCCTCGTCCTGCAGCAGGTAGCTGAGCGCGCCATGCAGCACGCCCGGTGTCCCGCGCGTGAGCGAGGCCGAGTGACGCTCGGTCGACAGCCCTTCTCCGGCTGCCTCCACCCCCACGAGCTGCACGTCCGCATCGTTCACGAAGTCAGCGAACGCGCCCATCGCGTTCGAACCGCCGCCCACGCACGCCACCACAGTGCGCGGCAGACGACCCGCCCGTTCGAGCATCTGGGCTCGTGCTTCGCGACTGATCACGCGCTGGAAGTCCCGCACCATGCGCGGGTACGGCGCGGGGCCGACCACCGAACCGATGATGTAGTGGCTCTCGTTGACATTGGTGACCCAATCA
>JBBSPE010000263.1:0-4444 GCA_038259155.1 Gemmatimonadales bacterium | reverse complement strand
GCACGACGCCATGCAGCAAGGACTGCAGGCGCGAATCTTCCGTCCTGCGCTGCTCACCCCGTCCGTACACGGTGGCGGATACAACTTCGATATCTCGATCCGCCTGCTGGCGTTCATGCTCAACCACGGCCTCAGCACGACCGCGCAGAATCAGGTCAGCTTTACTCCGGCCGATCTTGCCGCCGCCAACATTGTCGCGATCGCACAGGCCCCTGACAGCGTCGGCGCCACCTACCATGTGACTCGCGACGAATATGCCACGTTGGCGGATATCACCACGATCCTCGAAGAGCTGACGGGGCGGCCATTCCGGAAGTATGCGCTGCCCGAGTTCGTGCCGGAGGTGATCAAGCGCTGCCACACCGGTGACATCCTGTTTCCTTTGCTGGAGTTCCTCGTTCGCTCCGTCGACAACATTACGGCGATGGAATTCAAGCGCTACGATAATCGGAATTACCAGCGCGTCCGCGACGCATCGGTTTTTGGAAGACCCGATCCGCCGCTCGGCGACGTGGTGCTGGGCATCCTGCGGTTCATGCGGAAGCACAACCTCGTGCAGGAAGCGACTCCCGCCAACCGGAACCTTGTCGAATCACGTGCGATTCGGGTGGCAGATCATGCTTGAGGGACGGATCAGCAACGCTCCGCACGTGCCCCGTGGCCGTTCATTGCTGGATGCGCGCGACATGATGCGCAACCCGGTCGCGGTGTTTGAGAAGTACCGGACGCATCTCGGGCCAACCTTCACTCTTCACTTCGGAGGAGTGAAGGCCTCACTGGTGTCGACCGATCCAGTCATCCTCGAGCACGTGTTGCGCAGCAACCGGGACAACTACGAGAAGTCCTATATACAGGTTGAGCGCATGGTGGAATTTCAGGGCGAGGGCGTGGTCAACACGCATGGCGAGGCGTGGTTGCGGCAGCGCAGGCTGCTGGCACAGGGCTTCAAGCCCGCCTACCTCGACCGGTTGCTCCCGATGCAGCAGGACGTGCTACAGGGACTGATGAGTGACTTCGATCGCGATGTCCGGCAGGGACCTGTGGACGTGCGGCGGCAGATGCTGCGGTTCACGCTTCGATTGGTCGGGAAGTCGCTCTTTGGTCGGACCATGCGAATTGAGGAACTCGAGCAGATCGCGGACATCATCGCCACGATTGAGGTGTTCGCCCATCGTCAGATTACTCAGCCCTGGAAGATTCCGTGGTTCCGGTTCAGCGGCCAGTCGGCGAAGCACCAGCAGCTCCGCCGGGACGGCGACGCGATCGCGTTGCGACATATCCGGGCCCGGATAAAGGAGGGCCTGCGCGAAAACGATATCCTTCAAATCCTGCTCGAGACGCCGTACCAGGACACCGGGAAGCTGATGGACGAGCCGCTGGTTCTGATCGAAAGCCTCCAGATGCTGGTCGCCGGCAACCAGACGTCGTCGAACGCATTGACCTGGATTTTCTACTTATTGGCGCGCCATCCCAAGTACATCCGCGAGATCCGAGACGAGGTGGCGGCGGTCATTGGCGAAAACGCGATCGACTATCGCAATCTGCACCAGCTGGAAGGAACCGTGCGCGTGATCGACGAGGCGATGCGGCTCTACCCGCCCTTCTGGATGATCGATCGGGTCGCACTGCAGGACGATGAAATCGGTGGCGTTCACATTCCGGCCGGAGTCATGGTCATACCGTACATCTACGGCACGCATCGCAACTCGGCGCAATGGCAGGACGTCGAAACCTTCGATCCGCGCCGCTTCGAACCAGGTCGATCCAAAGAGCGACACCCTTTTGCCTTCATGCCGTTTGGTGGCGGCCCCAGGCTGTGTCTGGGCGCCAACCTGGCCGTGATGCAGATCCTGATGATCGTGGTGGCCTTCGTCCAAAAGTACGATTTCACCATGGCGAATGATGAGCCTGTGCCGATTCAGCCAAAGATGCTTCTGCAGCCACAGCGCGCGGTCATCATGAACTTTCAGGCGGCAAAACACACGTAGGAGAGCAGCGCAAGTGCAATGCCGAGAACTGCATCCGTGGAGTAGTGATACCGCAGCACGGCGGTCGCGAACGCAATGCTCCCCGCGATCCAGAGGCAAACGATGCCAGCGACCGGGGTGAGCTGCAAGAGCACAAAGGCGGCGCCAAACGCGCTGGCGACGTGGCCACTGGGAAACGTGTTGACGGTGATGCCGCCGCGTTGGAGCACCCACGAGCTGGCGGCACGAAGACGAGATCGACTGAGGCGAAGACCTTCATCTGCTTCGACGAGCCGCGGGGGAAGGCTCGGGAAGAGCACCGTGCTGGCATGACAGACATAGGTCGGCACAAGCACGGCCGTCCAATATTGATCTGCGGCATCGCTCTGGCCGCCGAGGTAGAGGATCACGAGGCCGAGCGGAATCAGCGGATAGAAGCTGAGATAGGCCACTTCCAGATAGGCTGAGAGCACGCGGCGCTCGGGCAGACTCCCCGTCAGTCGCAGGACCCAAGGGAAACAGCGTTCATCGATCGTCCTGAGCCACGTTTGCACGCGCGGATTGGCGTGCGTGAAGAATTGGCCGGACTGCCAGTAGCCGATAGTCAACAGGAGCCCGGGAACAAGATCGCGCGTCAGGCTCCCACCGGGCAGCAGGTCAAGAAACCGCAGTGCCCAGCTCGCCGCAATTCCGGCAGCCCCGATCACGATGACCCTCAACCGCCTTCGTCCGGGCAACGGGACAAACACACCCGCTGCCATCAACAGGACGTAAAAAGCGACGCTAATCCCCTCGGCGGCACGCATTCGTATTCTCGCGGCCAAGTATCAGCGCTTTCTTCACGGCTTCTTCAGGTTTTGAGCACGACGTGTTCTGCGTCGCGCCATTGCGCTCTGGACCGTGACGTGGTCGATGCACTACGCTGCACTGCACGCGATGACATGCCGGACTCTGGTGTGGACGGTGCGATGGCGCGCGCACCCCGAGACAGAGAAGCCTGCCATCCGCTCCCTCATCGGGACCGGACTTGCAATCGGGGTCGGTCGACTCTCCGTCGAACATACGGCGCGATCGCCGACCTCGCCAGCGCCGCGGGACGGGCGGCGGCGTGCCCTCGAACTGGACACGTGTGCCACTTCGTGCCGACCACTGGCCGGTACTTCACGGTTCGGCTGCGTCGCGAATCGTTCATCACAGCGACGCATGTCCGAGTCCGCTATCAAGGCGGCACCTTCCACGTCGCGAGTTGCTCCAGGTTCGCGGCACTGGGGTAGAGACCGCGACAGCGGTGATCACCGTGTCGCCTTGGATGACGCCTTTGCCTCTGACGCGTTACTCGGGAGCTCCACGCCGTCAATCGCGAACATCTCGCGACCGATCACCTCCTGCTGGTCACACGCCGCGAGCACCGAGGCGAAGACCCGTGCGATGTCGTCACCCCGCGTACTGATGAACTTCGCGAAGGTGGTGAAGTGCGGTGGCTGATCCCCGCACAACGCGATGCACGTGACTTGTTCCTGGCACGCCGGGGCGCCTGTCTCATCGATTCGGTAGCGCGCGGGGCGTTCCGTTTCCACATCGACGCGTACCGGGCGCCATTGCCGAAGCAGTAGTCGCCCCACGCGACGGTCACGCCACACACACCACGTCGTGACCGTCCCGGTCCGTGACCCGGAGATAAGCTGCGTCCCGTCAGACGGCGTCAGCGGGGCGCCGCTACCACCACAGCGCGCGCGTTCGGAGCGCTCCCGGACCGTACGAATGCGGCGGACACGGCGCTGCCGTATTCGGTCATCCACGTCCCAAGTTCCTGCAGCGCTCGCTGCGCCCGCTTGCAGATGGCCGTTACGTCAACCTGAACGTCAGCTCCCCCAGCCCCTGCACTGAGCAGGCCAGTTCATCCCCCGGCTTCAGCCACACCTGAGTGTCCTTCGGCTTGCCCTGAATTACGCCCGCCGGTGTGCCGGTGAAGATCAGGTCGCCCGGCTTGAGCGTGAAGTAGTCGGAGATGTAGCTCACCATCTGCCGAGTGGTGAATATGAAGTCCGCCGTCGTGGAGGACTGCCGGGTCTCGCCGTTGACGCGGCACTCGATCGTGAGGTTGTCCGAATCCACTTGGTCGGCGGTGAGCAGGTACGGGCCGACCGGCGCGAACCCGTCGATCGCCTTGCCCACCATCCACTGCCCGCCGCGACCGTTCTGCAGGTCGCGCGCGGTGAAGTCGTTGCCGGTGGCGTAGCCCGCCACATACGACAGCGCGTCGGCCTCGGGCACACGCCGAGCGGTCCGGCCGATCACGATCACCAGTTCGACCTCGTAGTCGAACTGCGTGGCAAGATCGACGGGCAGCGTGACCGTGCCGCCGTGATTGTTGAGCGCGGCGTTGAACTTGTTGAAGAGCACCGGGTACGCCGGAATCTGTGCGCCCACCTCCTCGGCGTGCTTGCGGTAGTTGAGGCCGACGCAGACGATCTTGT
>JBBSPE010000262.1:0-4503 GCA_038259155.1 Gemmatimonadales bacterium | reverse complement strand
TGAAGCCGGCGAGCCACGCCTCGTCGAGTGCGAGTTCATGTCGCGCGTGCCATTTTCGTACTGACCGCACAAGGCGGCGCACATTGAATGCCATCACGCTGGCCGCGGGAATGTCCCGGAATCGCACCACGTCCACGTCGAGCACCATCGCGTGCCAGTCGCTCTTCCCCGTCGGCGCGAGCAGAATGTTCTTCACATTCAGGTCGGAGTGTATCGCGCCTGCCTCCGCGAGCTGCGTGAGCAAGGGGAGCACCGAGCGCACCGCTCGCTCGCGATCGATTCGAGGACTCGCCTCGCGAAGTACCGCACCGAAGTCCCAGGAATCGGGGACGTAGCGCGAGACGACGTCCACCCGTCGCAAGCCGGGCCCGGCGGGATAGAGCGCATAGCCAAGCAACTCGGGTGTCGGCACCCCGCGTGTGCGCAGCAGCACGTTGGCCGCGGCTTCGCGTGGCGCGCGCGTGGGCATGAGAAAGCGGTCGCCGGTGAGTGGCGCAAAGAGGCCGCCGTGCCACGCGTGGCGCACCACCACGGTCGCGTCGCACTCGGACAACTCGGCCACATACACCACACCGCGCCCCTGCAGCGCGCGCGGCTGCGGTTGTGTCTCAGCCCAGGCGTAGAGCGTGTAAAACTCGGCCAGTCGTTGCGCGAGCGCGTTGTGAAACGCGGGCGCGGCCACGAGGGTGGCGCTCCGAACGCGTTCTGATCGAAAGCGCACCGGCGCTGCCTCACCGGCCGGTGACCTCGCTGCGGAATGCGGGTCGCCCGTACCCACCACGGTCACGAGTTGGGCGGCGGTCGGCGCACAGCCGGTCGGATGATCGTGCCTTCACCGCCGTTGGCCGGTGGCTCGGTGAGCGGCGAGTTGAACATGCCGGTGGACACGAGCTGGTGCGACATCGCGCGTTCGACACTCAGCACGTCAACGGCGGGTCCGCGAAACCGCTCGGGCACCAGGTCGGGGCGCGCGCGGAGCGGCACGGAGCCACGCGTGAGCGTGCGCACCGCATCACTCACCAGCACTTCGCCACCACGCGCGAGCCCGCACAGCCGATTGGCCAGATTCACCGTGTCGCCAATGAGCGTGTACTCCAGTCGCCGCGGTGAGCCGATGTTGCCCACGAACGCATCACCCGCGTTGATGCCGATGCCGGCGTGCAATGCGGATCGCCCTTCGGAGACCCAGCGCGCGTTCAGCTTCTCGAGTTCCGTCTGCATGTCGAGCGCGGCCCGAATGGCGCGATCTGCGTCGTCGTGTGCGGCCACGGGCGCTCCCCAGTAGGCCATGAGCGCGTCGCCGATGAACTTGTCCAGCGCGCCATCGTGCCGGAACACGCACTCCACCATGGCGGCAAAGTACTCGTTCAACTGCGCCGCCATCTTGTCGGGCGGCAGCGACTCGGCCACTTCGGTGAAGCCGCGAATGTCGCTGAACAGCACAATCACGGGCCGACGGTCGCCACCGAGCACCACGTCGCCACGCTGGCTTGCGATGCGATCGGCGAGCTGCGGCGTGAAGTAGCGCTCAAAGTTCTCGCGTACGCGCGCGGCTTCGCGCAGCCGTTCGCCCGACTGTTCACGCTCCATGGCCGCCGCAGCGATGCCCGCGTACGCCACCAAAAAGTCGAGATCAGCCTCGGTGAACGCGTTCACGTCGCGGAGATTGTCCACGTAGAGCACACCAAGCGTCCGCCGCCCCTCACCGATGAGCGGTGCGGCGAGTACGGAGCGCACGGCCTGCTGCACAACCGAGTCACCAATGGACTCATCGGTGACGCGTGCATCGCGCGTCGCGTCGTGCAACAACCATGACACCTGACGATCCGCCACACCGTTCACGATTGAACGTGGGACGGGACGTGGGAGCGCAGCGCCCGTGCGATCGCGCGCAATGCGTGTCTCCAACTCACCCCGTAGCGACAGCGCTGGCATACCCTCGGTGGCAGCGTCGGGGTTGGCCTGGCCCGGCGGCGCTGCGGGCGGCTGTGGGTCCGGCACCATGAGCACGGCCACACGATCGGCGTCAAATGCCTCGAACGCATCGTCCACAATCCGCGCGAGCAATGCTTCCAGTCGCGCGAGTCCACCAAGGCGTTGCGACACCGCCACGAGCTGCGCGAGTCGCTTGCCAGCCACCGCTCCCACTGCCTCGGCCTGCGACGGCATGGCGCGCTCGCGCACCATGGTTGCGGCGCCGTCGAGCGCAAACGGCGCGGTCTCCAGTGTGCGCGGCGCGGACTCTTCCACGACGGCGAGTTCAACGGGGCCGAACGCGATCAGGTCCCCCACGCGCGCCTGTCCCTTGCCCACGCGCTGTCCGTTGAGCCACGTCCCGTTGCGTGACGACAGATCCTGCAGCACCACGGTTTCTCCGGTCACGCGCACTTCGGCGTGACGGCGCGACACACCCGGATCGAGAATGGGCAATTCGCACGTCGTCTCCCGGCCGAGCACCAGCGTGGCGCCTTCGGGCAGGACAAAACGGCGATCACCGGATGGTGAAACGAGGGCGAGTGGCATGATCTCAGCGTGATGCGTGCGTGGTGGAGACGGCCGCGCGTGCGCGCCCGATCGCGGTGAGCAGGGCGCGCGCCTTGCTCTCCGTTTCCTCCCATTCAAGCGCCGGCACGGAGTCGTGCACAATGCCGCCGCCTGCCTGGACGGAGGCCACGCCATCGGCCATGATGCACGTGCGAATGGTGATGGCGAGATCCATGCGCCGATCACCAGCCGCAATGAAGCCCAGTGCGCCGGCGTACGGTCCGCGTCGTTCCGGTTCGAGCTCGTCAATGATCTGCATGGCGCGCACCTTGGGCGCACCGGTCATGGTGCCGGCCGGGAACGTGGCCCGGAAGGCGTCGAGCGCACTGTACTCCGGAAGCAGTTCGCCCTCCACCTGGCTCACCATGTGCAGCACGTGCGAGTAGCGTTCCACCTTCATGAGGTCGGTCACCTGCACCGTGCCATAGCGTGCGATGCGGCCCACGTCGTTCCGGCCGAGGTCCACGAGCATCACATGTTCGGCGCGTTCCTTCTCGTCGGCCAGCATGTCAGCCGCGAGCGCTGCGTCTTCCTCTTCGCTGGCGCCGCGTCGGCGCGTACCGGCGATGGGGCGCACGGTCACGCGGCCGTCGGCCACGCGCAGCAGCAACTCCGGCGACGAGCCCACGATCTCCACGCCGTCAAGCACCAGGTGGTACATGTAGGGCGACGGATTGAGCGCGCGAAGGCAGCGATACAGTGTGCTCCCGTCAAAATCGTGCGGCGTGCTGATCCGTCGCGCCAGCAGCGCCTGAAATACGTCGCCCGCCAGGATGTACTCCTTGATGCGCAGCACATCGCGCTCAAAGTCCTCGCGCGCAAACGATGAGACTCCTTCAGCGGGCGCGGCGTCATGCGCAAGCGTGATCGGCTCGAGCACCTCGGGTCCGTGCAGTCGCTCAATGGTGGCGTCGAGCTCGGCCTGTGCACTCTCGTAGAGGGCGGTGAGTGTGGCGTCCGTCGCACCCGCGGGCACAGTGACCGAGACGATCACGCGCGCCTGTCCGCGCCAGTTGTCGATCATCACGAGCGCGCGCGGAAACACAAAACACGCATCGGGGGTCGCGACGCCTCGCGGTGGGGCGTTTGGCAGCCGCTCAATGTGTCGCACGACGTCGTACGTGAAGTAGCCCACGGCGCCGCTCCAGAACGGCCCGAGTTCTGGCATGTCCACGGGCCGCATGGCCTGCACGATGGCCTGCAGGTCGGCAATGGGATCCGCCGGCGTGCGCGCGCTGTGCCATCCGAGGGCGGGGGACCAGTCCTCCACCACACCGTCCGTGAGCCGCCACGCGCCGCTTGGGGCACTGCCCAGGTAGGTGTAGCGGGCCCAGGTCTCGCCTCCTGCGGGCGCGGACTCGAGCAGGAAGGAAAAGGGCCCGTCGCGCAGCTTCGCGTAGGCGGCCACCGGGGTGTCCAGGTCGAGCAGGCAGTCGCGCCATACCGGGACGAGGCCGCCGGCGGCACGCGCGCTCGCGGCGCGGTCAAGAAAGTGATCTCGGGTGGGCACGTGGAATACTCGCCGCCGCGCTCCCATAAGGGCAAGCGGCTCGCTCGTGTTGTGTGGGACGCGCGGAGTAGGTTTGAGCATGACTCAACCACTCGGACCCTATGGTCGCGTGCCCATCACCGCCGGCGTGGTGGACGTGTGCGTGTTGCACCGACTGCCCATACGCGGCCGAATCCGCGCTGACGCAGGTCCTGGCTTCGCCTGGCGGGTGTTGGTGCTGCAGCGGGCCAGCGGGACGCGCTGTCCGGGCTCCTGGGAGCTCGTACACGGCGGAATCGAGGCAGGGGAGCGGCCGGAGCATGCCGCGGTGCGCGAAGTGCGTGAGGAGACCGGCTGTGAGGTCGAGCGGCTGTACAGCATCACGGTGAACGCGTTCTATCTGGCCGGCGGAGACATTCAGGCGGCGCTCGTGTTCGCGGCGGTGGTGGGGGAGGGCGGCCAGCCGGCTC
>JBBSPE010000261.1:0-4514 GCA_038259155.1 Gemmatimonadales bacterium | reverse complement strand
CTGCGCAACATCGGCTACGACGCGCAGAGCCCGGACTGGCTGGAGATCTCCGCGTCCGACATCTCGCCCGGTCGCAACTTCACGGCCAACGAACACGACGCTGGCCAGCCGGTGGTGCTCATCAATGACACGCTCCGGGCGCAACTGTTCGGCACGCTCGACCCCATCGGCAAGCAGATCCGTATCAACGGTGCTCCGTTTTCCGTGATCGGCATCTATGCCACCAAGGGCGGCTTCCTGCGCTCACTGGAGGGCCGTGGCCCGGAAACCCCGCGCGCGGTTCTCCCGCTCACCACGTCCCTGCGATCGCTCGACGTGTTCAAGTCCGGGCTCACGTTGGCCGTGCGCCCGCGCGCCGGCGTGCCGCAGGATCAGGTGATGGACGAAGTGGTCACGTCACTGCGCTCGCAGCGCGGACTCAAGCCGTCTCAGGTGAACAACTTCGAGCTCGTACCGCAGGAACGACTCCTGGAGACCTTTGACCAGCTCTTCGGCGCGATTTTCGCTGTGGGGCTCGCCCTGTCGGCGGTGGCGTTGCTCGTGGGCGGTGTGGGCGTGGTGGGCATCATGATGATTTCGGTGACTGAGCGCACCCGGGAAATCGGCGTGCGGAAGGCGTTGGGCGCCACGCGCGTGACCATCCTGTGGCAGTTCCTGGTGGAAGCGGCCACGCTCACGCTCATTGGCGCCGCCTCGGGATTGTTGGTGGGATGGGCGCTGACGTGGCTCATCCGTGCGATCACGCCGGTGCCGGCCGAGCTGCCCGTCAGCGCCGTGGTCACCGCCCTGATCGGCAGCGCCGTCACCGGCGTCGCGTTTGGCATGCTGCCGGCCCTCAAGGCCTCGCGCCTCGACCCGGTGGAGGCACTCCGGCACGAGTAGGTACACGCACTAAATTGCTGTCCATGATGCGCTCCGACGACGTCCTGCGCTCCGCCTTCGGTCAGCTGCGGGCCAACCTGCTGCGTTCGTTCTTCACCCTGCTCGGCATCATGGTGTCGGTGGGGTTTTTGGTGGCCGTGGTCGCGATCATCCAGGGCATGAACGCGTACGTGAAGGAGAACATCGCCGACGCCATGATCGGCATGAACGCCTTTCAGGTGCGCAAGTCGCCGCTGTCCATTGGATTGTTCGACGACGAAGAACTGCTGCGCACGCGGCGCTTCCCCCGCATTTCCGAAGACGATGCGCAGGCCGTGCGCGATGCCATTCCCGATGCGATGGCCATCGCGCTGCAGAGCGGCTATCCCACCCCGCAGGCCGATGTGAGCTGGCGCGGGCGCACGCTCGGCGCCGTGATGATGTTCGGTGTCACGCCCGACTTTCAGGTGGTGCAGGACTATCGTTTTGTGAAGGGGCGACCGCTGCAGGAATTGGATGTCCGCGGGCGTCGATCCGTGGTGGTGATTGGCCCGGACATCGCGGAAAAGCTCTTCGAGGACGTCGACCCAATCGGCCAGACGGTAAAGCTGCAGGGACGGCAGTTCGAAGTCATTGGCGTCACGTCGCCCAAGGGGCGGGTGCTGGGCCAGTCATTCGACGGATTTGTCCTCATGCCGATCACGTCGTTCGAGGCCATCTGGGGCCGTCGGAACGCCACCACGATCTCCGTGAAGCTCGCCACCGCCGAAGCCGTCGCGCCGGCCATGGACCGCGCCGAAGAAGCAATGCGCATGTCACGCGGGTTGCGTCCCTTCGAGCAGAACAACTTTTCGCTCGACACTGCCGACGCACTCGTGAGCTTCTGGCAGCAGCTCACGCAGGTGTTGTTTGCCGTGATTCCGGCCGTGGTGGGCATCGGGATCGTGGTGGGCGGCATTGTGATCATGAACATCATGCTCATGTCGGTGAGCGAACGCACGCACGAAATCGGCATTCGCAAGGCGCTCGGTGCAACGTCCCTCGACGTCCGCAAGCAGTTTCTCGCGGAGTCGGTGCTGTTGGCCATCACCGGTGGCATCATGGGCGTGCTGGGTGGGTGGGCGCTGGCGTTGCTGATCGCGACCGCGTCTCCGCTGCCGGCGCGTGTTTCGGCGTGGTCCGTGGGGCTCGCGCTCGTGCTCGGCGCGGGCGTGGGCGTGATCTTTGGTGTCTATCCGGCGGCTCGTGCGGCACGCCTCGACCCAATCGCGGCAATGCGAGCCGAGTGATGAGGACCTGCGCATGAAGCTGTCCCGGTTGCCCGGCGTGGCGCAGCTCGGTGCCGTACACCACAACGTCGGCGTAGCACTCAGCGCGATCCTTGGCGCGCGCCTGCGCTCGGCGCTCACCATTCTTGGTGTCGTGATTGGCGTGGCCACCGTCATGACCATGGCGTCGCTTGTGCAGGGCATCCGGGACTCGATCGTGAACACCATCGAGGTCGCGGGCCCCAGCACGTTTTACGTGCTGAAGATTTTTTCGCAAACGCCCATCAACCCCGAGAATCCGCCGGCGTACGTGCGCATCAGGCCAGACCTCACCGAAGACGATGCGGATCGCATCCGTCGTCTGCCCGAGATCGCGTACGCCTCTCTCTGGGGACAGACGCTTGCACGCGTGGAGTTCGAGGGGACGCGCACTCAGGGTGTGGCCGTGTTCGGTGCCGACGAGGGTTTCCCCGTCATACAAGGTGGCGAACTCGTGCGCGGACGCTGGTTCCTGCGCACCGAAGTCTCGAGCGGCGCTCCCGTTGTGGTGCTGCAGGAAAATCTGGCTGGCCGCGTGTTCGGTCAGGTCAACCCGCTGGGCAAATGGGTTCGCCTGGGGGGCCGTCCGGTGGAGAGTGTGGGCATCTGGCAGGAGCCCGGGAACATTTTTGCGCCGCCTGGTCAGGAGACCGGCGCGATCGTGCCGTTTCGGTATCTCGAGCGCTCGTTCAAGATTGACAAGACCAGCGCGCTGTGGATTCCCGTCAAGCCGCGCACCGGAACGACCGTCGCGGACGCACAGGAGGCCGTCACCGTGGAAATCCGCGCGAGCCGCGGTTTGCGTCCGGCCGATCGCAACACGTTCGACCTCGTCACGCAGGATCAGATTCTCGACACGTTCAACAGCATCACCAGCGTGTTCTTCTTGGTGCTGCTCGTGCTGTCCGCCGTGGCGCTGCTGGTGGGCGGCATTGGTGTGATGGCGATCATGATGGTATCGGTGACGAGCCGCACACGGGAGATCGGACTGCGCAAGGCGGTCGGGGCAACGCGACGGGACATCATGGCGCAGTTCCTGGTCGAGGCGGCCACGCTCACAGCGATTGGCGGCGCGATTGGTATCCTGCTGGGCCTGCTGGTGGGGTGGGCGCTCACGACGCTGCTCGACGTGGGCACGGGTGTGCCCTACGTGATGACCGCTGTTGCCGTGGCGGTGTCCGTCGCCATCGGCATCGTCTTCGGCATGGTACCCGCGCGCCGCGCCGCGCACCTTGACCCGATTGAGGCGTTGCGCCACGAGTAGCGTCTCGCGTGCCGTTTGAAGCGCACGTTGCAGCGTGCGTTGCAGCGTGCGTTGCAGCGCACGTTGCACGCCATGCGGTGTACCACCCATCGCGCCAACGCGCGCCATGCGCGAGCGCTTACCACATCAATCGGAGGCAGTCCACCGTGCCCACGAGAAAAAACAGCAAGCCCGCCAAGTCAGCGAAGCCGGCCAAGCCGAGCAAGTCCGCGAACGCCGGCCCCGACGTCAGCCAGGGCCCCGTCACTCGACAGCAACTGATTGAAGGGCTCAATGAGGACCTGGCGCGCGAATACCAGGCCATCATTGCCTACGTCACGTACTCGCAGCTGATTGGCGGTGCGCAGTACCAGCACATCGCCGGCGAACTGGAGGTGCACGCGGCCGAGGAGCTGCGCCACGCCATCACCATCGCCAAGCAGATCGACTACCTCGGCGGCACGCCCACGGTGCAGGCCAAACCGGTGAAGTCGTCGCCGGACACGAAAACCATGCTGCGTTTCGATCTCGAGAACGAGCGCGACACCATTCGTGAGTACCGCCGGCGCGTGCTGCAGTGCGAGGCGCTGGGCGAGTTCGCGGTGGCCGAGGAAATCCGCGAAATCCTGCGCGAGGAGCAGGACCATCTCATTGAGCTGGCCGAGGCGCTCGACGTGGACGTGCCCAATCCCGGGATTGCGTGAGTCGTGGCGGGCCGTCGTGCGTTGACGGCCTGCACACCCGCACGTTCAGTACCCGCGGAACTCCAGGAACGTGTCCCACAGGCGCAGGTCCACGTCGAGTCCCAGCACCAGCAGTTCGATCACGCCCAGCGCGCCCAGCACCGTGAGCAGCGTGAGCGCCTGACGCCGCATGGGCGTCACGTCGCGCAGTGATTTCACGGCAAACGCGAGCGTCAGCATGAGCACCACCGCCGCTGCCGCTGGCAGGAACAGCGCGTTCTGCGACGGTCCGAAGTACGACTCCAGAAACTCCAGGTGCTTGGGGAAAAAGCCGCGTCCCGGATTGGCCACGCCAAAAAAGATGCTGATGCAGGCGAGCTGGTGCGTGGTGTAGAACAGCAACAACCCCCACCAGCCCGT
>JBBSPE010000260.1:0-4526 GCA_038259155.1 Gemmatimonadales bacterium | reverse complement strand
GTCCATCACGCAGCCCGCGATCATCCGCGACATCCACAACGCGTATCTCGCGGCCGGCGCGGACATTCTCGAGACCAACACGTTCAACAGCACGCGCGTGGCGATGGCCGACTACGGCATGGAAGAACTCGCGTACGAGCTCAACGTGGCCGGCGCACGTCTGGCGCGCGAGGCCGCCAACGCACACGAGACCAGCGAGCGACCACGCTTTGTCGCCGGCGTGCTTGGTCCCACCAATCGAACCGCCAGCATCTCGCCTGAGGTGGACAACCCCGGCGCGCGCAACGTCACCTTCACCGATCTGGTGGACGCCTATACCGAGGCCACGCGTGGTCTGCTCGACGGCGGAGCCGACCTGTTGCTGGTGGAGACCGTATTCGACACGCTCAACGCCAAGGCCGCGCTCTTTGCCATTGCCGAGTACTTCCACCAGTCGGGACGACGCGTGCCCGTGATGGTGTCCGGTACCATCACCGACGCCAGCGGACGCACGCTCAGCGGACAGACCGCCGAGGCGTTCTGGTATTCCGTTTCCGGCGCGCAACTGCTCAGCGTGGGGCTCAACTGCGCGCTGGGCGCCGATCAGTTGCGTCCGCATGTGGCCGATCTCTCGCGCGTGGCCGACGTGGCCGTGAGCGCGCACCCGAATGCCGGTTTGCCCAACGCATTTGGTGAGTACGACGAAACGCCGACGATGATGGCCACGCAGATCGCCGAGTGGGCGAAGAGCGGGCTGCTCAACATTGTGGGCGGCTGCTGCGGCACCACACCCGAGCACGTGCAGGCCATCGCCGAGGCCGTGCGCGGTGTGGCGCCGCGTGCGGTGCCCCAGATCGCGCCGCACTTGCGGTTGAGCGGGCTCGAGCCCGTGGTGCTCACGCCCGACACCAACTTCGTGAACATCGGCGAGCGCACCAACGTCACCGGCTCTGCGCGCTTTGCCAAGCTCGTGCTCGCCGGCGACTACTCGGCCGCCCTCGACGTGGCGCGGCAGCAGGTGGAGAACGGCGCGCAACTCATTGACGTGAACATGGACGAGGGACTGCTCGACTCCGAGCACGCCATGCACACGTTCCTCAATCTCGTCGCGTCCGAGCCCGATATTTCGCGCGTCCCCGTGGTGGTGGACTCCAGCAAGTGGAGTGTGATCGAGGCCGGTCTGCGCTGCGTACAGGGCAAGGGCATCGTGAACTCCATTTCGCTCAAGGAAGGCGAAGAGGAGTTCCGCCGGCAGGCACGACTGGTGCGGCAGTACGGCGCCGCCGTGATCGTGATGGCGTTCGATGAGCAGGGGCAGGCCGACACGGTGGAACGTCGCGTACAGATTGGCGAACGCGCGTACAACATCCTGGTGCACGAACTCGGCTTCCCGCCGCAGGACGTGATCATTGACCCCAACATCTTTGCCATCGGCACCGGCATCGAGGAACACGCGCGGTACGCGCTCGATTTCTTCGAGGCCACGCGCGCGCTCAAGGCGCGTCTGCCGCACGTGCGCATTTCCGGCGGCGTGAGCAACGTGTCCTTCTCGTTCCGCGGCAACAACCCGCTGCGCGAGGCCATTCACGCGGTGTTCCTGTATCACGCCGTGCGTGCAGGCATGGACATGGGCATCGTGAACGCCGGCCAGCTCATTCCGTACGAGGACATCCCGGCCAATCTGCGCGAGCGCGTGGAAGACCTGGTGCTCGCGCGACGCGATGACGCGACCGAGCGTCTCATGGAAATCGCGAGCACGGTGCAGGGGCAGGCGAAAGCGGCCGTCGAAGACCTGTCGTGGCGTGAAGGGCCCGTGGAAGACCGGTTGTCACACGCGCTCGTGCACGGTATTGACGCGTACGTGGTGGCCGACGCCGAAGAAGCGCGGGTGGCCGCGTCGCACCCCATCGAAGTGATCGAAGGGCCGCTCATGCGCGGCATGAACGTGGTGGGCGATCGCTTTGGCGCAGGCAAGATGTTCCTGCCGCAAGTGGTGAAGAGCGCACGCGTCATGAAAAAGGCCGTCGCGCACCTCATCCCGTTCATCGAGGCCGCGAAGACGGTCAACAGCAAGGCCGCTGGCCGCGTGCTCATGGCCACCGTCAAGGGCGACGTGCACGACATCGGCAAGAACATCGTGGGCGTGGTGCTGCAGTGCAACGGCTACGAGGTCATTGACCTGGGCGTCATGCAATCATGCGCCAACATCCTGGACGCCGCGCAGCGCGAGCGCGTGGACGTGATCGGACTGTCGGGGCTCATCACTCCGTCACTCGAAGAAATGACGTTCGTCGCGAGCGAAATGGAGCGGCTCGGCCTCACCATTCCCCTGCTCATCGGCGGCGCCACCACGAGCAAGGCGCACACCGCGCTCAAAATCGAACCGTCGTATTCAGGCCCCGTGGTGCACGTGCACGACGCCAGTCGCGCCGTGGGGGTGACCACGTCATTGCTCAGCGATGAGCAGCGGGCGCCGTACGCCGCCAGGGTCCGCGAGGAATACGCCGCCATCCGCGTGGCCCGCGCCGACCGCAGCCGCGATGCTCGGCTCCTCACCCTCGAGCAGGCACGGGCGAACAAGGCGCAGATCGATCTGTCCGTGCCGGTGCCGGTGCCCACCTTCACCGGTGCGCGCACCTTCAACGACTGGGCGCTGGCCGATATCGCCGAGCGTATTGACTGGACGCCGTTCTTCCAGACCTGGGAGCTGGCGGGGCACTATCCGGCCATTCTGCAGGATCCTGTGGTGGGCGAGGCCGCGCGCACGCTGTTTGCCGACGCGCAGGCGCTGCTGCACCGCATCGTGCGGGACGGGCTATTGCAGCCCAAGGCAGCGGTGGGGTTCTGGCCGGCCAACGGCCGTGGCGACGACATCGTGTTGTGGGCCGACGCCGCGCGTCGTGAAGAAGTCGCCACGCTCCACATGCAACGTCAGCAGTTCGCCAAGAAGCCCGGTCGCCCCAATCGTTCGCTGGCGGACTATGTGGCGCCCGAAGACGCTGGCATCACTGACTACCTGGGCGCGTTTGCCGTGACCACCGGCCACGGTCTCGAGCTGTTGGTGGCCGAGTTCAACGCGCAGCATGATGACTACAACAGCATCATGGCAAAGGCGCTGGCCGACCGCCTGGCCGAGGCGTTTGCCGAGCGCATGCACGAGGAGGTGCGGCGTGCGCTCTGGGGGTACGCGCCGGCGGAGCAGCTGGACAACGCCGCTCTCGTGCGCGAGCAATATCAGGGCATCCGGCCGGCGCCGGGCTATCCGGCCTGTCCCGACCACACCGAGAAAGCCACGCTCTTTCGCCTGCTCGACGCGCCGTCCCGCGCCGGCATGTCGCTCACCGAGAGCTTTGCCATGCTGCCGGCGGCCAGCGTGAGCGGTTGGTACTTCTGGCGTCCCGACGCCGAATATTTCGGGGTGGGTCACGTGGGTGCCGATCAGGCGGCTGACTACGCCGCGCGTCGTTCCGGCACGCTCCATGCAGTGTCTGCAACCGTGGCCCACGACTGATCGTCCTGCCCTTGCTGTCCGCTCCCTTCCACCATACTCTCTCCCGATGTCTCAATCGCTGACTGCCGCGCGCGAAGCGCGCTTCGTCTACCCGCTCGCGATCGCGCTGGCCGCGTCGCCCGTGCTCGAGCTTGCTGCCCGCCTCTGGCCGCTCAAGCCGTACCTCGTGCAGTGGCGCTTTCAGGCCGAACTGGCGCTCATCAACCTGGCGCCGGTCTTCCTTGTGGGCATGCTGATCTGGGTGGCCGTGGCGTGGGCCACCGAGTCGGTCTCGATGCAGCGTCTCGCCTCCGTGATTGTGGGGCTGTTCGGTCTGGTCATGCTCCCCACGCTCGTGCTGCTGGCGCTCGACATGATGCAGGTGTTGCAGATGGCCAACTCCAACATGCGGTCAACGCTTCGCAACAACACGATCGTGAGCGGCGCGAAGGGTGTGCTGGCGGCCATGGCGGCGCTGTCGCTGTCGCTGGGAGCGTGGCGCATGGCGGCTTCGGCCGAGGTGGAGGTGCCGGCGCGCCGGCCGGGTAGTGGTCGTCCGGATACGGATGACGGCGACCTGCTGCTGGTCACCGACTCGCGCGACTGATCACCAAGCGGCGCTGAGATGCGCCAGGCACTCGGCAGCGCGCGTCGCATGATTGGGCTTCTGCGGCGTTTGAACGGTCCGGCCCGAGGCGCTGCCCTCCGCCGGGCCGCCGAATCGGACGGTGCGCGCCTGGAACGGCTGCAGCAGGCCCTGCAGGCGCCACCGAACGGGCTGCTGTTCATCTGCCACGGCAACATCATGCGGAGCGCGTTTGCCGTGGCGGTGGCGCGCGATCTGGTGGCCCGCTCCAACCCCGAGCGCGTGCCACAAGTACACGGCGCCGGCACCAACGCGCGCGCCGGCAGCCCCGCCGAACCTTCGGCGCTACGCGCCGCCCACGCACTCGGTCTCCCGCTCACCGATCACTCGGCCACACCGCTGGCGAGTCTCACGCCAGGTACGTCCGAGCTCGTGATCTGCATGGACCGCGCGAACGAGGCCAGTTCCATG
>JBBSPE010000259.1:0-4563 GCA_038259155.1 Gemmatimonadales bacterium | reverse complement strand
GGAGCACGCGGCAGGTCTACTACGCGTGAAACGCCAATGCGCATGCCGAACGAGCGCCGCTCCTCCGGCACGCGCACCCGCGCGTCCAGGCTCGCGGCTGCGTGTGCGACGTGTGCGGGTTCTATTCCTGCTTCGCGACCAATCTGCGTGATCTCGTCGAGTGTCATCCCGCCGGCATCGGCTCGGGTGAGCGCCTCGCTCGCGCTGTCGGTTGTCGCGCGCGCAAAGATTTCGCGCACCTCGTCATCCCCGTATCGCCGTGTTGACATGTGATGGAGTCTACCGGCACCGATTCAGCTGCGCCACCGAATGGCCTACGTGACCGTTCCCTGGCGGCGTGACGGGCGCACCAACCATCAACTGAGTCAGCGGCCTGGGGACATGCGCGTTCAGCGGCCTGGGGACATGCGCGTTCAGCGGCCTGGGGACATGCGCGTTCAGCTGCCTTCGGCAGCACCGTCAAGCAGTGCCTGCCACTTCGCTGCATCGGCCGGACGGCGCCACACGGTGTACAGCTGCACCAGACGCTTGCGCGCGTCCTGCACCTGGGGTGTGCGCGAATCGCGCTCGGCCGACAGCTGCGACTCTGACGCGAGCAACAGGCGTTCGGCCTCGTCGTAGCGTTGAGCACGCGTGAAATGCTCGCCCAGCACCCCTTCTCCGCTGGCCACGAGCCAATGCCCCTCGGGCAGCGTCGCGCGTCGGAGCTCCAGGCTCTCGCGCAGGAATCGCTCCGCTTCGGGCATTGAGTCGAGGTGACTGAGTGCCAGTCCGAGTGACTGCAGTGACGTGGAGACGGCCGGGTGGTCGTCGGTGAGCGTCCGGCCTCTCAGCGCGAGCACCTCACGCGCCCGCGCCGCCGCGCGTTCGTAGCGACCCGTGCGCACGAGGAACTGCGACGACTGGAACAGCGTCCACGCGTAGTCCGGGTGCTCCGGGCCAAGCAGCCGCCGCCGCATGGCCAGCACGAGTTCACTGACCGAATCGGAGCGCGACACATCACCGGTGAGCTCCAGCGAGTAGGCCCACTGGCCGAGTGTTGACGCCACGAGTGGGTGCTGCTCGCCAAAGGCACGACGGGCTGCGGCCACGGCCTCAGCGTGTAGCGATTCCGCCGCGGACATCTGACGGCGTTGCGTGAGTATCGTGCCCTGATTGTTGTAGGAGAACGAAAGCAGTTCGTCATCTGGCTGCTCAGCTTGCAGGCGGAACGCGAGCGCCGCGCGGTGGAAGCGTTCGGCCGCCACGAGGTCTCCTTCCTGCTCGCGCAGGCGACCCTGCGCGTCGAGAATACTGCCGCGCGCTGGATCGTCCCGGTCGGCGTGCCGCTGGACGAGCGTGTCGGCGACCTGCAGCACTGAGTCGGCCGTGGCGAAGTTGCCAACAAACTCGTAGCCGCCGCTCAACTTGCTGAGCAGCGTGGCTGTCGCGAGGTCGCCGTTTGGTGCCAGCGCGCGGCGGAATGTGAGCGCGCGCTGGAGCTGCGCGATGGCGGGTTCGTATTCGCCGAGTGCGATGTACGTGTCGCCCATGACCTCGCGCACTTCGGCGGCAAGCTCTGGCTGGTTGTCCAGGCTATCGGCACGCACCGCCGCTTAATCAAGCACTTCGCGCATGGTGACATCGCGACCGAGCTGCGCCGGGTCAGGTGCGGCCAACATGCCGGTGAAGAAGTCAGTGACAGCGGAGGCACGCGCGCGCTCCCGCTCAGCCGCGCGGGCCTGCTGCGTGGTGGTGGCGATGCCCACCAGCAGCGACGCGGCCACCAGCGAACCGGCCGCAACCTCGACGCGTCGACGACGCAGGAACTTCATGGCGCGGTAGCCCAGGCCGTCAGGGCGGGCCGTTACCGGCAGGCCGTCCAGGTACGCGCGCAGGTCACGCGCCAGCTGGTCGGCTGACCCATAGCGGCGTTCCGGCTGTTTGCGCAGTGCGTTGAGCACGATGGCGTCGAGGTCACCCTCAATGCGGCTGCGCAGTCGCGCGGCTGACCGCGCCCTCGTCTGCGTGGCCAGCTCGGCTGTGATCACGCTGCTGGGACGCGGTGGTTCTTCGGTGCAGACAATGCGCTCAATCTCCTCGAGCAGACGGCCGCGCAGCTGAAAGGGGCGCCGTCCACTCAGCAGCTCAAACAGCACAACGCCAAGCGCGTACACGTCCACGGCGGTACTCACCGGCAGCCCACGCACCTGTTCCGGTGCCGCATAGTCGGGCGTATACGCGCGTGCCGCGCCAATGGTGGGCGGCAGCTGGTCGGCTTGCTCCTCGTCGCGCAGCAGCTTGGCGATACCGAAGTCCAGCAGCTTGACCGTGCCGTCGGCGCTCACGAGAATATTGCCAGGCTTCAGGTCGCGGTGCACTACGAGATTCTGGTGCGCGTGCTGTACGGCCGCACAAACCTGCAGGAAGAGTACAATGCGTTCGCGCAGGCCAAGCCGTTGTTCGGCGCACCACTGCGTGATGGGTACCCCGTCCACAAACTCCATCGCGAAGAACGGCTGACCATCCGGCGCCACACCGCCGTCCAGCAGCGCTGCGATGTTCGGATGGTTCAGGTTGGCGAGAATCTGGCGTTCATACCGGAATCGGCCAATGGCCAGTTCGCTTTCCACACTGCGGCGCAGGAACTTGATGGCCACCCGCTTGTGGAACTGGTCGTCGGCGCGCACGGCCTCGTAGACGGCGCCCATGCCGCCAAAGCCCACCAGCGCTTGCACGTCGTAAACGCCCACCCGTCGCCCGGCCCACTGGTCGCCGGGTGCATCACCGTGCAGCTCTACCGCACCGAAACCGGCCGACGTGCCAAGGGTCTCCTCGGTGAGCCGGTGCGCGGCCAGCAGGGACCGCACTTCGGCCCGAAGCGCGGCGTCGTTGGGAGCGGCGTCGGCCAGGAACGCTTGCACGTCTGATGGCTCGGCGTCCAACGCGCGCTCGAACAGGGCCCGCACCTCGTGGAGGCGCGTCGGAGTCCACGGAGTGTCACTCATACGCCCACACGCGCAAACCGGGGTCGCTCCAGCTCACTTTGCCCGCGTGTGTCACATGTCGCTCCCGTGCTCACCCGGACCCTCAGTGAGGGCGCGCAGCAACCAGGCGCGCGCGAAGGTCCAGTCACGTTTCACCGTGGCCGGCGAGATGTCGAGCGCGGCGGCCGTTTCCTCCACGGAATAGCCGGCAAAAAAACGCAGCTCCACAACGCGCCCCTGTCTCGCATCAAGCAGCTCGAGCTGCTTGAGCGCATCGTCGAGCGCGATCAGGTCCAACTCCCGGCCGGCGGGCGCCCCAAGGCGGTCATCGAGCGTGACACGCACACCGTGATCGCGCTTGGCGGCACGTCGTCGTCGCGCATGATCAATGAGAATGCGACGGATCGCCTGCGACGCAATGCCGTAAAACTGCGCCCGGCTGGCCCACTGCGTACCGCGCTGGCCCACGAGTCGCATGAACGCCTCGTGCACGAGCTCCGTGGGTTGCAGCGTGTGGCCGTCCGACTCTCGCTGCATGGCGAACTGGGCCAGACGATGCAGCTCGTCGTACACAATCGGGGCGAGTCGTTCGGCCGCGTCGGTTACGCCCTGACTGAGATCGTCGAGGAGGCGGGTGACCTCATGGTTCGCAGATTCGGGCATTCGTCGCATGTGGTGGAAGAGTCCGGCGCATCGACAGCGCCGCTCGCGCCAAGCTAGCCCGCAGACTCGGCGAAGGCGACCCTAATCTGACGCGCGCCGCCGCAAATACGCCGCAACGCTCAGCAGGATCGCAGCCGACGAGAACAGTGTCATGATTGTGCCCGGCACAAACTTCACGTACCCACCCAGATCGAGAAACAGAAAGTAGCCCACGTCGGCCAGACCACCCACGAGCGCGGCCAGCCAAATGGCAGGCGCGGAGCGGCGCCAGATGAGCACGGCGCACACGATGGTTGTGAGCCCGATCCAGAGCAGATTGAATCCGTGCTGGTTAATGATGGCGCCCAAAGCGTCGGGATAGGCCATGGCCAGCAACGCCGGATCGACGCCGTCGGCAATGCCTTGTGCGGCCTCCGCCGCGGGCAGCGAGATGGTGAGCACGCCCGCCAGCGTGTGCACGAGGCCCCACACCAGCCAGAGCACAGCGGAAATCCGCAGCAACCAAGTGTCGGACTGGCGGAACGTGGTGGTGATGGACATTGGGCGGGCTCCTGGACAAGTGTGAGGAAAGGCTAAATGTAACCACTGTGGTTGCATTAATCCCGCCGCCGTCGCCTCCCGAATAGCGAGTCCCCGCTAGCGCGGCGCGGTGTCCCGCAGGGCTCGCCGCGCCCGCTTGATTCGCGCGCGCACGACACCATCCATGGCGGCCACGGTCACCGTCTCAAGTCGCATCAACAGCGCCTGTTCCGCGTCGGCCAACAGGTCGTTTACGTAGGCGCCGAGCACCGGTTCAACAAAGCTTGCGCAGTGGTCCTGATCCGGGTAGCGCGTCAGCAGGGGACCCTCAAGCGCGACCGCCTCATACGCCTCGCGCAGGTTGATGCACGAGGGATCGCGCGCCAACCGGCTGCCGCCACCGGCGCCGCGCTGT
>JBBSPE010000258.1:0-4577 GCA_038259155.1 Gemmatimonadales bacterium | reverse complement strand
GCGCGACGAGCACCACGTGTGCCGCCCGCGCAATCTTGATGTGGTCGAGGGCGTGCCCCGACTCAATGAGCGCCGTGTGCACTCGGCGGCCAGTGAGCGCCTCGAACGTCACGGGGCCCACGAACTCCGCCGCCGCCCGTGTGAGCACCACGTCCACTTCCGCGCCTGCCTGCGTCAGCAGGCGCGCAAGCGACGCGCACTTGTACGACGCAATGCCGCCCGTGACGCCGAGCAGGATGCGTTGCTTGTCGAATGGGCGCACGGGAAGCGAGACGCGTGGGCGGTTCAGCCGCCCGGGCGCTTCCGCGGTACGACGCGATACTCGATGGTGGCGTCGGCGAGCTCCTCGAGCGCGCGCGTGGTGAGCTTCTTTTCCTTGGATGTGCGCTCGCGGGGAAACTCATTGAGCACACGCGCGAACTTGGCCGCGATCAGTACGCTCAGGTACTTGTTGGCCGCGTTCCGGGAGACCTCGTCCGGGGTAAACACCTGCATGGCTAGTCGCCTCGTTGAATTCCGGTGATTTCCTGCTCCAGCTGCGCGATGAGCGCGCCGACCTGTTCTTCCAGCGCGTGCACGCGGTCGTGCCGTACGCCTTCTGCATCGATGACCGCACCAACCCGCTCGATCGCCTGCCCAAGGTCGTCGTTCACGACCACGTAGTGGTACCGCGCCACATCACTGATTTCGTCGCGCGCATTCCGCAGTCGCGTGAGCAGCCGATCCCTGTCTTCGCTGCCGCGACCCGTGAGACGCTGCAGCAGGACCTCTCCCGACGGCGGCAAAATGAACACCAGGACCGCTTCCGGAAACGCCGCCGAAAACTGGCGCGCTCCCTGGACGTCAATGTCCATGAGGCAGTGCTGTCCGGACGACAGAACCCGCTCCACCTCGCGGCGCAGCGTTCCGTACAACCGACCGTGAACCTCCGCCCATTCGGCAAAGCCGCCGGCGTCCCGTTCCTGTTCAAACGCGTCCCGCGAGAGGAAATGGTAATCGCGCCCGTTCACCTCGCCTGGCCGCGGCTCTCTCGTGGTACACGATACAGAATAACCCAGATCGTGCCGTCGCTCCAGCAGCTTGCGCGCAATCGTCGTCTTGCCGGCGCCGGAGGGGGCGGACAAAATGACCGGAAAAGGTCTCATTCGAGGTTCTCGACCTGTTCGCGGATCCGTTCCAGCTCTTCCTTGATGCCAATGACGTCCTGCAGGATCGTCGCGTCCGCTGCCTTGCTCCCCGTGGTGTTCGCCTCGCGGAGCAGCTCCTGCAGCAGAAAGCCCAGGCGCTTGCCCACCGGATCACCGACCGGCGCGTCGAGCGTTTCGCCGAAGGCGGTGATGTGGCTGCGGAAGCGGTCCAGCTCCTCGCTGATGTCCAGCCGGTCCGACTGAATCGCAATTTCCTGCGCGAGTCGCTGTTCGTCCACCGCGACGCCGTCGGCCAGCTCCCGCACCGATGCGCGCAGCCGCTCCCGCTGCGCGAGCAGTCGCTCGGGCGCGCGCGCCGCGATGCGGTCCACGGCCGCAGCAATCTCCCCTAGGCGCACTCGCACCACCTCGGCCAGTCGTGTCCCCTCATCCAAGCGCGCGCCATCCAACTGTGCCAGCGCCCCCTCGACCACGCGTACAAGCTCGGCGGCGGAGCCTGTGGGCTCGTCGTCGCGCGCCGACGCGATCACCTCGGGCATGCGCAGAACGACGGCCAAGTCCACCGGGCCGTCCAGCGCGTGGCGCGCCTGGAGTTCACGGAGTTGCGCCACCACGGCGGCGAATCGGGTCTCATCGATTCCGGCACCAGCCGCCTCACCGCGCTCGAAGCGGGCGGAGAGCGTCACGTGACCACGCGCCACGCGGAGTCGCATCGCCTCGCGCACGTCCGCCTCCCACCGCCCAAAGGCCGAGGGCAGCTTGATGCTCGGGGAGAAAAATCGATGATTGACGGTGCGCACCTCGACCTGCACGCGTAGCGTCCCGACATCGCCCTCCGCCTGCCCGAACCCTGTCATGCTGCGCACCATCGCGGGCAACCTCGCGGGAGTGTGAGTGATGGAAGTCAGTTGAACCACTCCCAACGTACACCGTACATCTGGAACGGGGGGGGAAGTGGCACGCCCGGCACCTGGGCGTACGCGGTTCCGTACAGATTCCGGAACTGGTAGAACAGCGTGGCTTTGAGAATGCGAATCTCCACGAGCAGGCTGCCCAGATTGTACGGATCGGTGCGCCGGAGAAAGCCGACCGCGGTGGAATCGCCGGGATTCGGGAACAGCACACCGCTGCGATACTCATGCCGGAGACGGGCGTTCACACTGAAATCGCCATTGGGAAACCGGCTGCGCCACTCACTCTGGAGAATGAACTCCACGCGCGCACTGGTTTGTGGGCGATACTCGCGTTCTGAACCCCACCTCGTGCCCTGCAACTCGAATCGCAGCGCCTTGTACAGCGGCGCTGAGGCCGAGACCGTGAAACCCGTGCCATTCTGCGTGACGAGAGAGTCGATGATCGAGGTGTCCACGGGTGTGAGCGCGGTGGGGACGATGAAGCTGCGCTGCCCGAGCGGCGAGGTCTGTCTGATGAACCCCGCGCTCACCCATCGCTCCCGCCACCCCAGCGCACCCTCGACGCGGGACGTCTGCGTACGCGGTCGCCCCACGCTGTCGGTCGGGGTGAGCTGCGAGTGCGCAGCAGCGAGCACCAACCACGAGAGCGGCTGCAGGCGCATGTTCGCGTCCACCCGACGGCTGGAATCGAGACCCACGCGTTCGCCGCGCAGCGAGGCCTGCATCCACCCCCGATCGCTGCTGAGCTCCACACCAGGCGAAAGGTCCTGCTGACCATACAACGCCCGAGATCGTGCAAACACGCTGAGGCGTTCGGCTTGACGCGCATAGTTCACGCGCAGCACGCGCTGCCCGATTGAACGCACGGAATCGGGGAGCGGCGGCACGGTCGTCGTGTCGTCGACTGCCTGCGCCTCCTGCTCCGCCGTTCGAGGCCCCCCCCGCTCCTCACCGACCAGCGCCTGAATGGACAGCCCCGCGTTCGGGTCGCCGTATCCGAAGCGCAGATACGCGTCACGTCGCGAGCCGTCGTACGCGGGTAGCGCGAAGTCGTCATCCACCGCCAGCGTGAGGTCGCGCGTATGGCTCGTGGTCGCGAGGTAGCCGTCCACACTCAGCAATCCGCGCGCCCAGCCCACCCGGGCGGTGATCTGGCGCAGGTCGCCGTCGCCCAGTTCGCCCTGCGCCGAGGAGCCGCCCGCTCCAATGTTGCCGCGGTCATGAGCCGTCTCGCCCTGCTGCATCGTGATCTGAAAAAGCGCACCATTCATGAAGCGTCGCCCGAACAGTCCGCGGAACCCGTTGGTGTTGAGGTCGCCCGTGAACACATCCGTGCGCGTGTAGGGCGTTACGCTGGTCACCGTCCAGGTACGCAACCAGATGCGCACCTCGCCGGCCGCGCGCTCGACCACCACCTCGTCGAGCGAGATCAGCGAAATATCGAGCAGGTCCAGCACGCCGTTGTTCCGCGGGTCGGGCGTGTCCACCTCAAGCCCGTCCAGGAACAGGCGGACCCGACGGAAATCGCCTTGAAACGCCGCGGAGTGCAGGCCCGGAAACCAACTCGTGCGAAAGGACGTGAGGCCCGGCACATTGTCGAGCAGGTCGAGCAGATTGAGCGCGCCCGTGGCCAACAGCTCCTCACGCGACCAGCGCCGCTTCACCAACGCTTCGGTGTTGGGCGCCGTGGGGAACGCCGCGAGCGGTGCCTTGATGGTATCGGCCGCGCGCGCCGCTTGCCGCAGGATCGCCTCGGCACGCAGCGAGTCGGCGCGCAGCGAATCAAGCGTGGCGGCGCTGGGGGTGGGGCGCAGTGAATCCACCTGGGTGGTGTCCGTGCGCACCGTGTCCACCTGCGCGTGCAGCACGACCGGCAAGCCGCCGAGCAGCAGCACGATGGCAAGGACGATTCCCGCTACGCCCCACCCACCGCTCCACCCGCCGTCATTCCGCGCCACGCCGCGCGACGCCGATTGAATCAGCTCGCGCGTCCGCGTACGAACTCCACAAACGTGGCCACCGGCGTGCCGGTGGGTCCCTTGGGCAACCAGCCCAGATCGCTCTGCGAGTATGCGGTGCCTGCCACGTCCAGATGTACCCACGGATATCCGTCCACGAACGCCTGAAGGAACAGCGCCGCGGTGATCGACCCGGCGGGACGTCCCCCCGTGTTGCGCAGGTCGGCGACATCCGACTTGATCTGCTCGCGGTACTCGTCCCATACCGGCAGCGGCCAGCTGGGTTCCCCGCAGCGCGTGCCGGCGGCCTGGACTTCGCCCACCAGTTCGGCGTCCGGTCCAAACAGACCGACGGCGTGGTGGCCGAGCGCCATCACGATTGCGCCCGTCAACGTGGCCGCATCGAGCACCACGGCTGGCTTGTAGCGCTTCACGAACACCAGCAGATCAGCGAGCACCATGCGCCCTTCGGCGTCGGTGTTGATGACCTCAATGGTCTTGCCGTTGGAGGCGCGCACGACGTCGCCCGGCTTGTAGGCGGTGCCCGATGGCATGTT
>JBBSPE010000257.1:0-4583 GCA_038259155.1 Gemmatimonadales bacterium | reverse complement strand
CTCGTCCACGAACAACACGTGCGTCCACGTGGCGCCGCCATCAGTGGTGCGGTAGATGCCGCGTTCCGGCTGTGGCCCGTAGGCGTGGCCGAGGGCGCACACCAGCACGGTGTTGGGATCCGTGGGGTGCACCACGAGACGTGGAATGCGACCCGTCGCTTCGAGGCCAGTGAGCGTCCAGCTCTCGCCGGCGTCAACCGAGCGGTAGACACCCTGACCAATAGAGATGTGGCTGCGGATCTTCCCTTCGCCGGTGCCGGCCCAGATCACGTTGGGATCGGAGGCTGCCACGGCAAGCGCGCCGATGGACTGCACCGGCTGATCGTCGAAGATGGGCCGCCAGTTCACGCCACCATCGATGGTTTTCCAGATACCGCCCGACGCCGACCCTACGTAGTAGGTGAGCGGATCACCAGCAATGCCGGCGGCGGCGGAAAAGCGATTGCCCTCCGGACCAATGGTGCGCCAGTTCAGCGACTGCCACAGTGGTGCGCCAAGCACAGGCTGGGCGGTGGACTGTGCGGCAAGCGGCGGGACGGGACAGAGTGCGGTGACCGTCGCGACAAGGACGACGGCCCGCAACGGGAGTGCAATGGCGCGCATGGGCCTCTCGGAGAGTGAAGTTCTCCATAGTGCAATCTGCAGCGCGCTGGCGGAAGCCCGTTCCAGTTGGACGGTGGACGGTGGACGGTGGCGTGCACCGTGCTTCCTACCGGAAGGGCAGCGGCCCCTGCCCCTCCGCCAACTCGCGCACCATGCGGTCGTCTCCGGTGACCTCCCAGTACACGAGCGAGACGGGGATCATGCCCGCGGCATTCACCTCATCGAAGAAGCGCCGCATGGTGAACGCGTCGCCCAGCTGACGGGCACGCTCAGCCATTGTTTCCTCCATGAGGCGACCACCGGTCACGTACACCGCACCATAACCAGGCTGCCGCAGGTACAGGTGCTGCTCGAAGCCGAGCAATGGATCACGCCGCATCCATCCACGCGGTGTCCAGTTCACGTGCAAGTCACCCGCCTCGGCCATGGTGAGCTCGTTGGAATGCGCGTACAGGTTTCCCAGGCCACGCGCCGCACGCGCTGCCAGCATGGTCCACACGATTTCGCGCGAACGCGGAGAGTCGTCGTACAACCCGGCGTGCATCATCCATTCTTCCATGGACGTGGCCATGCCCTCGGCACGACTCATCCACACGTTGTAGAGCAGCGGCGTACGCCGGACGACGCTTTGATGCGGATGCTCGCGGAACCTCGCGTTGTCCCACCAGTGCCACAGATGCGTCCACAGCGGGATCGGGTCGCGATGGATGGCCTGCGCAAAGAAGTTGCGCGTGGACTCAGGGGAGAAGGCCGGCATGCGCTCGCGCAGTGCGCGCTCCATCCACGGCTCGTACGTGAGCATTCCCCGCTCGCGCACGAACTGCAGGTAGCGCGGGATGGCGACCTCCTGCAGGGCGGCGAACTCGGCCGGTGTGTTCGCCACCTTCATGGGCGGCAGGTCGCGATTGCGCGTCTCTTCCAGGCGGAGCGAGGCGTGCGCGCGCGCCAGCTCGCGACGCGTGATGGTGACCTCGTCCTCCCAGCTGAGCGGCATGAGCATCACGTTGCGGAGGAACCAGGTGTATTGCGCTTTGCCGATGCCTGACGGCCCTGTCTTGCCCGGCGCCTCGCTGCGCAGCCAGTCCTCAAAGGCGAGCGTGGCCGTGCGCGCACTGTCGATCGTGCGCAGCAGCTCCCTATTGCTGCCGTTGAACTTCACGGCGCGCTCGCGCAACGACTGCAGCGCCCCCGCCTGCTCCTCGAACGCGCGAACGCCGCCCACCCACAGGTCGCCCGCATTGCTGGCGGCCAGATTCACGCGCGCCTGTCGCAGCAACGGCGTGATTGCGCGAAGCTGCGCCGCGAGTCGCGTTGCGTCGGCGCTGTTCAGTGCGCGGGCGGTGTCGAGCACCGTGCGCGGCCAGATCGGGTACTGCCACAACCGGATCGCGCCGTGAATGGTGGGCCCTTCTTCAGCCGGGGTGTCGCTCTCGTCCGTGCGCACCGAGGCGTAGTAGGCCGGGTCACGGGCAAACGGCTGCAGCACGGTGAGGTGATACAGCAAGCCGTTCATCTCAGCGCGTACCAGGTGCCAGTCCACCTGTTCCGGGATCCGCCAGCCGGTGGTGTCGATGCCGCTCAGTCGCTGTTGGAGCGTGCGCAACGTTGCGAGTCGCGCGGCATTGGTAGCCTGGGCGTAGTCCGGCGCGCCGTCCACACGTGGTGGTTCCTCGAACGTCCGCCATTCACCGAAGAGTGCCAACAGCTGTGGATACGTGCGGCTGGCGGGCGTGGCCTGGGCCGAGAGTGTGGTACCCACGCCGAGCGTGCCGATGAGGCACGCGCCGGCGGTGAGCGCAGCAAGACCGAGGTGTCGCACAAACAGTGTAGGCATGGGTGTCATGGTAGTTTTGCGAAGCGCACGTCGCGCGTCCGTCCATTGGCAAGGTACATCCCAATCACTTGACCGTTCCGGTCCCGCTCAAAGGTCCAGGTGACACCGCCTCCGACGAACGTGTCCGCTTTGCTCGGCGTGCCCAGGGTAATATCGTCCATGCGGATATTGCTGGCGATGATCGTATCGCCGCGTGCGATGATCGTGTACATCGCCTCGAGTTCATCGCTCAGATAGCGACCTGCGTACTGTGCACGATCTGCCGCGCTCGGTTTCCAGTTGGGCGGCGCGTCTCCGGTGAGCCGCGTGGCGTGCTGATCGCCGTTCTGGTGCAGTGTGAGCCCCGGAACAGCGCCGTCTGCGGACACGTGGAACGTGATGGTGGCCGGAACGACTCTCAGGTCGAAGGTGGAGTCCGACATCGGGTAGATCTGGACCCGCCCCTGCCCCGTGGCTTGGGTGAAGAGCGAGTCGCCATTTCGCGTGAAGGCAAGCACGAAGGCGGGCGCTGCGTCGAGGGCGTAGCGGCCCACGAACTTGTCGAACGCCGTGGCGTTGTAGCTGGCGGGGTCGAAATCTGCAGCCACCGTCGTCGTCTCCGACTCCATGTCCGCCGCGAAGAACGCCTCGGCCAGTCGGGTCGCGATGCTGCCGTCGAATCCGGCATCGTTGCTCTGGGTGGTGAGACCGGCGTGGATGTCCGGATAGTAGAAGAGCTGCGATCGGTGGGCCGCGTCGGCGCCACCGTGGTTGATGCGACGGAGTCCTCGGTGCGTATCGGCAAACAGCCCGAACCCGTACCCCGTCGAGTCTCCAGTTGTGAGCACGAAGGGCGTCATCATCTGCGCCACCATCGCCGGCGTACCAACCCGTGGCGCGTCGAGGTTCTCCACCCAGCGTTGCAGGTCAGCGGTGGTGGTATAGATCCCGCCGGCACCCATCGCGCCAAACAGATCGCGCGTTTCCAGGTAGTCCGCCTTCCCCGAGCGGTAGCCCATCGACATGCCAGGGACGATCGACTCGGGACTGGAGCGCACCAGTGTACGTGTCATCCCGATGGGCTCGAACACGCGCTTGGCCATGAACTCGGGAAACGGCGTACCCGACACGCGCTCCACGATCATGGCGAGCAGCGAGAAGCCGGTGTTGTTGTAGTTGAACTCGGCGCCCGGTGCATTCTGCAGCTTGGGCTGGCGCTGAATGATCGAGATCAGTTCGCTGCGGTCGAGGTAGTCGCCGTGGTCGAGGCGCCAACCGCCGAGCGAGACGAGATTGAGAAACTCGCGATAGCCCGAGGTGTGCGTGAGCAGGTTGCGCACCGCGACCGTGGCGCCTAGGTCAGGGAGTTCGGGGAGGTAGGTGCGGACGTCAGCATCGAGATCAATTTTCCCGTCCTCGACCAGCAGCATGATCGCGAACGCCGTGAACTGCTTGGACGTGGACCCGATGTTGGTGCGGGTGTCCAGCCGGTAGGGTACGCTGTGCGTGAGATTCGCCATGCCGTAGGCTTTGGCAAAGACGGTCCGGCCGTCGCGAAACACCGCGACCTCCGCGCCCGGTGTATCGGTGCCGTACATCGAAAAGAGCTGGTCCGCGAGCCGCCGCGGGTCGGTGGCCACTGCTTCCATGCGCTCGACTGCGATCGCGTATTCGCCCGTCGCCTTCTCAAACGGGAGCACCTGCACTTGATAGACGCCGGCCGCCTTGGTCTCAAAGCGAAAGCGCTCAGGCCCGACGTCCGGGCCGTCGATGCGGGCGATGGCCGTGCCATCTGGCGCGAGTACGCGCACGATCACGTCCACCGAACGTTGATCGACCACACCCCAGACGAACGACGTGGCGTTGGCGTTGAACGTGTAGCGCGCCGTGTCGCCACTGACGAGGGTACCCACCACGGCGGTGCCGCGCGAGAGCGCGCGAGGCTGCGACTGTGACTGCGCGTGTGTCGCGGTCGCAAGTGAAAAGAAGGCAGAGAGCAGGAGGATGCGCATCGGCTTTTGTATGGAGGAGGCAGACTGCGAGAAGTACGTGCGTGCCGACAGGTGGCGCAAGCTTGTCGCAAGATTGTCGCGAGATCGCCACGGGATCCCGCGCAGCGAGTTCTTCCCGGTGGAGTCGGCTGGCCATCTGCCAAACCTTCAACAGT
>JBBSPE010000256.1:0-4613 GCA_038259155.1 Gemmatimonadales bacterium | reverse complement strand
TTCCCCGTCGTCGGTTCCTTCAGGGCATGAGCGCGACCATCGCGCTCCCGTACCTGGACGCCATGCTGCCCACCGGCCGAGGCGCGTGGCGCGCGGCCAACAACGCCCCGCGTCTCGTGGCCATTGAAATGGTGCACGGCGCTGCCGGCTGCAACGAACTCGGCGCGAAGATGAACCTGTGGTCGCCTGCGGCCACCGGTCGCGATTTCGACCTGTCGCCGTCATCACTCAGCCCGCTCGATCCGTATCGGCAGCACATGACGATCATCAGCAACACCGATGTTCGGAACGCCGAGCCCACGTCGCCGGAAGAAATCGGCGGCGACCATTTCCGGTCGTCGGCCACGTACCTCACGCAGATGCATCCCAAGCAGACGGAAGGCTCGGATGTGAAGGTGGGCACGTCGCTCGATCAGCTCTATGCGCAGCGGTTCGGGCAGGACACGCCGATCCCCTCCATGCAGCTGTGCATCGAGAACGTGGATCAGGCCGGTGGCTGCGCGTACGGCTACGCCTGCGTCTACACCGACTCCATCAGCTGGGCGGCCGAAGACGAGCCGCTTCCGGTCATCCGCGATCCGCGCGTGGCCTTCGAGAAGCTCTTCGGCGTCGGTGGCAGTGCCTCCGAGCGCGCCGAGCGTCGCCGCACGCGCCGCAGCATCCTTGATTTTGTATCCAGCGAGATGTCGTCGCTCAAGGCCGTGCTCGGTCCCGAGGACAAACATCGCCTTGATCGCTACATGGAAGACATCCGCGAAGTGGAGCGTCGCATCCAGTTGGTGGAAGCGCGCAACATGAGCGGGGATCCGCGTGAACTGCCGGAAGCGCCCGCGGGCGTGCCCGATTCGTTCTCCGACCACGTCAAGCTCATGTTCGACATTCAGGCGCTGGCATTCGCGGCCGACATCACGCGCGTGTTCTCGTTCAAGATGGGTCGCGACGGCTCCAGCCGCGTGTACACCGAGAGCGGCGTGGACAAGCCGTTCCACCCGGCGTCACATCATGGCGGCACGGCCAAGGGCGTCACGGATTTCGCGGGCATCAACAAGTACCACGTCTCCATGCTCCCGTACTTCCTCGACAAGCTCAAGAGCATCACGGAAGGCGAGAGCAACATGCTCGACAAGACGATGATCGTGTACGGATCGCCCATGAGCGACTCCAACCTGCACGCCCATCGCCGCTGCCCGCTCATCCTGCTCGGCCACGCCAACGGGCAGCTCGCCGGTGGCAACCACATCAAGGCGCCGGACGGCACCCCGATGGCCAACGCGATGCTCAGCATGATGCACACGCTCGGCATGAACGACATGACCTCCTTCGGAGACAGCACCGATGCCCTCAACCTCTCGGCCCATGCCTGAGGTCGCGCGGAACACCACGGGGACGTTCGGCGCGATGCGCCGGCGTCTCACCGTTGGTGCGCTGGCGTCACTGGCGGCGGTCGTGCTCACGGCCGCTTCGGCCACGACCGACGAAACGCCCATCGCCGACGCGATGATGCGGGGCGACAGCGCCGAGGTGCGTACGCTGCTCAAGCAGGGGCTCGACGTCAACGCGGCGCAGGCCGACGGCATGACAGCGCTGCATTGGGCTGCCTCGCGCGGTGACGCGGCAACCACGCGCATGCTGCTCTTCGCCGGTGCCCGGCCGTCGGCCGTGACGCGCAACGGCAACTACACCCCGCTGCATATGGCGGCCCGCAAGGGGCGCGGCACGGCGGTGAAGGCGTTGCTTGAGGGCGGGGCCGATCCGCGTGCCACCACCAGCTCTGGTGGCGCCACGGCGCTGCACTTCGCCGCGGGCGAGGGTGACTCGCTGTCCATCGCGGCATTGCTGGCGGCCGACCTCGAAGTCGATGCCCGTGAGGGTGCCTGGGAGCAGACGCCGCTCATGTGGGCTGCGGCCTACAACCGCGTGCCGGCCATTCGCCTGCTCGTGGCGCGTGGCGCCGATGTCGAGGCCGTCTCCAAGGTCGAGAACATGGCCGAAATCGAGAAGGCCGAGCGGGCAGAGTTGACGGCGCGTTCGCGTCGCGTGGCGGCGCTCAAGGCAGCCGAGCGGGGTCCGCTCACGCCGGCACAGGTCGATTCCATCAAGGCCGATTCCGTCAAGCTGGAAACGGCGCGTCTCGCCGCCATGACCGACGACGAGCGCAAGGCCGAGGAAAAGAAGATCGCCGAGGCCAAGAAGAAGGCGGAGGAGAAGAAGAAGGCGGACGCCAAGAAGGGCGACAGCGGCAAGGATGACGCCGCCCCGCCCGCAACAGCGCCCGGACAACGTGGTGGACGAGGCGGTGGCCTGAGCTACGGCGATCTCGTGGGCAACAAGGGTGGACTCACGCCGCTTCTGTTTGCCGTGCGCGATGGCAATAACGGCGCCGTGGACGCGCTGCTTGCCGCTGGCGCCAAGGTCAATCATGTGGCCGCTGGCGACAAGACGAGCCCGCTCCTCATGGCTACCATCAACGGCCGCTTCGACATGGCCAAGATGCTGCTCGAGAAGGGCGCCGATCCCAAGCTGGCCAGCGATGCCGGCGCCACGCCCCTCTATTCCACCATCAACGTGCAGTGGGCGGCCAAGTCGCTGTATCCGCAGCCCACCGCGCAGCAGCAGCAGCAGACCACGCACGTGGAACTCATGGAGGCGCTGATCAAGGCCGGCGCCGACGTGAACGCGCGGCTGAGCAAGCACCTCTGGTACATGTCGTACAACTTCGACCTGCTGGGTGTGAACACGGTGGGCGCCACGGCGTTCTGGCGTGCTGCCTACGGGCTCGACGTGCCAGCCATGAAGATGCTGGTTGCCAACGGTGCCGACATCACGTTGCCCACGACCAAGCCGGCCGGTCGGTCGTTCAACGCCGATGACTCGCCAGATTCCGGTGAGCCCACCGTGGACCCGTCCGGCTTGCCGGCCGTGGAAACAGGTGGCCCCGCGGTTTTCCCCATCCATGCCGCGTCAGGGGTGGGCTACGGCGAAGGCTTCGCCGCCAATTCGCATCAGCACGCGCCAGACGCGTGGTTGCCGTCCATCACGTACTTGGTGGAAGTATTGGGCGTGGACGTGAATCAGCGCGACCACAACGGGTACAACGCGCTGCATCATGCCGCAGCGCGTGGCGACACCGTGTTGGGTCAGTACCTGATCGACAAGGGGGCCGACATCACGGCGCTCAGCCGCAAGGGACAGACCGTGGCCGATATGGCCAATGGCCCAGTGCAGCGTGTCCCCCCGTTCGTGGAGGCCGTGGACTTCTTTGTCCGCAAGGGCTCCAAGAACAACAACAAGTGCCTCAGCTGCTGATCCGCAGCCTGTGACATAGCGAACCGAGGTCAGTCGTCGTGACTGGCCTCGTACTTCGCCTGCTCCACCATCCGCTCGGTGCCCTGGACCTTGTCCCGGCGCCGAGCGGCTTGCATTGCGAGAGCGCTTGTGCCTGATGTCTTCAGGCGCGGCATGGACACCTGCTTTTCCAGCTCCACACTGCCGCATGCCGGGCAGGCCGCTGTGTCACGTGAACGGACAAACAGTTCGAACGCGTTCTGGCAGCTCTGGCAGATGAAATCGAAGGTTGGCATGGTGCGGGCGGTGGGATCGGTAGGCGGAAGGTGCAAGGGCTGAGTCGAATCATCAGTGGCGCGACGGGTGAGGGCAAGAGCAGCGTCATTGTGTCCACGCATCACGTCTGCTCGGCTCGCCACATCGCATTGCCTTGGCGACGCCTCCGCTCCACCTTTCCGCATGCCCACGTACGTAGACTCCCGCATCCCCCGCCGCCTCTTTGGCTGGCGCAGCCCCGCCCTCGGCCTCGACATGCCGATCGTCCAGTACGGGTGGGGAGGACAGCCTGTCCTGCTCTTTCCCACGGCCGCCGCGGACTATCTCGAAAACGAGCGCTTCTGGCTCGTGAAGGCCATCGAACCGCTGCTCGCCACCGGACGCGTGCAGGTGTTTTCCATTGACAGCATCAATCGGCTGGCGTGGATGGACCGAAAGCTGCCAGTGCCCGAACAGGCGCGCCGGCAGGCCATGTACTCGCGGTACGTCGAAGATGAAGTGGTGCCGCACATTCGCCATGCCTGCGGTGATCCCGGGGCGCGCGCCATCACCACCGGGGCGAGCTTTGGCTGCTTTCACGCGGCCAATGCCCTGTTCCGGCGCCCCGATCTGTTCGGTGGCCTCATTGGCATGAGCGGTTTCTACGATTTGTCGCCCAGCTATTTCAAGGGCTACTCCAGCGAGAACGCGTACTTCAACAATCCCATGTGGTACGTGGCCAACCTCGAGGGCGGGCCGCTCGACACGCTGCGTCACCACTCGCGCATCGCGTTGGTGGCGGGGCAGGGCGCGTACGAGGCGCCCGATGCCACGCGCGCGTTCCATGACGTGCTCGACCGCAAGCAGATCGGCCACACCTTCGACCTGTGGGGACACGACGTGAATCACGACTGGCCGTGGTGGCGCAAGATGCTGCCACACTACCTCGAACGGATCGGCTGCTGATGCGCCACTGTCCGCCTCGGCTGCCCGTGGCGTGCACGCTTGCCCGCCACCTTGTGATGGTCGCCCTCATCGCCAGTCCACTTGTCGCCCAGCAGCAACCGCTGGAG
>JBBSPE010000255.1:0-4631 GCA_038259155.1 Gemmatimonadales bacterium | reverse complement strand
GACTATCACCAGGCCACGGACGAACCGCAGTACATCAACTACGACCAGAGCGCGCGCGTGGGCCGGTTTGTGCACGACATCGCGCTGACCGCGGCGAATCGTCCGGAGCGTTTGCCGGTGCTGCCGCGTGAGCAGCAAGATCCGGCGGCGCGGTGTGGGGGGTGAACACCTGCGAGTTGCGCCGCGACGCGGTGTCATGGCGCAGCTCGCGTTCGAAGCGCGCTACCACCAGGCGGCGAGCAGCGGTCGCAAAGTGAAAGAACACGAGTGTGCCCCGTAGCGTCTCAGGCGCCGACTCGTCAGCGACTCCCTTTCTTCCCCCGACACCGATCGCTGCAGTACAACACCGCGTCCCAATCCCGCGCCCACTTGCGGCGCCACGTGAATGACAGGCCACACGTCGCGCAAATCTTGCTGTCGCGTGGTGGTGCATTGGACTGGCGACGGTCGCCGCGGCTCGATCGGGGTGACATACACGTCAGACGCTCGCGCGACGGACGGAGTTCCCAAACACGCGAGCTCCTACCCCACCACCCCCCGACACTCGCCAAACCCGATGCGCACGGCGCCCTCCCGCTGCGCATACCCGCGCAGGATCACCTCGTCGCCGGTCTCGAGAAACCCGCGCGTTTCGCCGTTGGGCAACGCAACCGGCTCGGCCGCACGCTTGGTAAGCTCAAGCAGGCACCCCTGACTCCCCGCCTCGGGGCCGGACACGGTGCCGCTGCCGAGCAGGTCGCCCGGACACAGATTGCAGCCGTTGCTCGCGTGGTGCGTGAGCATCTGGCCCAGCGACCAGTAGAGATCGAGCAGACGTCCACGCGAAAGACGCACCGGTGGATCGCCGGCGTTGCGCATTTTCTCGGTGCACAGCCAGGCCTCGACGGTGATGTCAAAGCCACCGCGCGATGCATCGCTTTCGCTCGTGAGATACGGCAGCGGGGCAGGATCGCCCTCGGCCCTCGGCGCCAGCGGCGCGCGGAACGGCTCGAGCGCGTCGAGCGTGACAATGAACGGACTCACTGTGCTCGCGAAGTTCTTGGCGAGAAACGGACCGAGCGGCTGGTATTCCCACGCTTGCAGATCCCGCGCGCTCCAGTCGTTGAGCAGCGATAGACCGAAGATGTGTGCGTCCGCATCGTCGAGAGAAACGGGTGTGCCGAGCGGATTGCCGGGCCCGACCCACACGGCCACTTCCACTTCGTAGTCGAGTGAACGGGACACACCCACCACCGGCGCGTCCGAGTCAGGCGCCTTGCGCTGCCCCGACGGCCGGTGTACTGGTGTGCCGCTCACCACCACACTCGACGCGCGCCCGTGATAGCCGATGGGCACCCACTTGTAGTTGGGCAGCAGCGGATTGTCCGGCCGGAACATGCGCCCCACGTTGGTGGCGTGGTGGACGCTCGCGTAGAAGTCGGTGTAGTCGCCCACCACCGCCGGCATGAGAAACTCGACGTCCGCCTGCGGCACAAGCACAACCGGCGCAAGTTCGTTGGCCAGCGGCTCAAACCGTCCACCCACGCGCAGAAACTCCGACAATTGCACGCGCAGCACACGCGCGGGAAAGCGGCCGAGCGACATGAGCGGATTGAGCGTGGGCGCGAGACACGCACGCGCGGACAGCTTGCCGGGCCCCGAGAACACATCGTGCTCGAGCGCCGCCGCGATGTCCACGAGATGCTTGCCGATGGCCACACCAACGCGCGCGCCCTCCGCACCGCGCCGGAACACGCAGAAAGGGAGATTCTGAATGGGAAAATCAGTGTCCGGCTCGTTGGCCGAGACCACCCAACTGCGGCGGGTGGGATCGAGGGTGGCGGCGAGCGCCTCGGGTGTGCTGTCTGCGGGCAGCGTGTGGTTCACCAGGCCCCCAGAGCGCGGATTTGTGACACGGGTTCGACAAACGAGCACGACCCGAATGAGATGATCACATGCTCACGCAGATGCGCGAGACGGTTGCGGTCAACGGTGTGTGTTCGCCAGCGCACACCCTCGCGCGCAAACTGGAACGAAGCGGCGTCGGAATCGGTGAGCAGTTCGCGCACCTCACTCACGGGCGCATTCGCCATGAGCAGCGCAGCCGCGAGAAACACGTTGAGGTAGCCGTACATGGGCACGCTTGCCGCGTCGGGTGCGTAGGTGAGCGCGTACGAACCCGCGAGAGCGTGGTGCAAACCGGCCGTGGCCTTGAACGGCACACTCGCCTGCAGGCACGCCTGCATGAACGCAATGATCTGTTCGGGCTCCGGAAACGCGTCCTCCGTCACACCGCCCGTACGCATCTTGGCCCGACGGCCGGTGTGCGAGAGCGCGGCTACAAACGGCGCGGGATCTTCGCTGAGCGGCAGCTCCACGTACACGACGGTGTCACCGGTAAACGCCTGATGAATGCGCGGAATCTCATCTACGCTGGGCGCACGCGCTTCCACCACGTCCACGATGGCACTGCACTCGTCCCAACTCCAGCGATGGCACTCGTTCACGCGCGCAATCTCGGCCGCGTCTGCCGCGTGATCACCCGTGCCGATGGCCGCGAGCCGCCACGGAATGGCGCCCGCATCGCGCGGGAGCAACGGCTCCGACACGTCGGCAAAGGCATCGAACTGCGCGATGGGACACACGAAGCGTCCCAGCATCCAGCCACCTTCTCCGCCGCGATAGCGTGCGTAGTTGCGCACGGCGTCGTTCACGTTGAGCGCGGCTGGCGGAAAGAGGCCGGCGTAGTCCACAATGCCGTCCAGCAGCACGCGCGCGGCGGGATCAGTGATGAGGGGAATGCGAACTGGCATGGCGTGGTACCCCCGGCCGTCAGAGGCCGTCGAAATCGAGCGCGAGATCGAGCGAAGGCGCGCTGTGCGTGAGTGCGCCCACAGAAATGCGATCCACCCCGCACTCGGCGATTGCGCGCACGGTGTTCAGCGTCACGCCACCCGAGGCCTCGGTGGGCACTCGCCCGTTGCACAGGGCCACAGCCGAGCGCAGCTGATCGAGCGACATGTTGTCGAGGAGCACGCAGTCGGCCTGCGCATCGAGCGCCGCCTGCACCTGCTCCAGCGTATCGCACTCAACCTGCACGGTCGTGCCACTGGCTGCGAGGCCGCGGGCGCGATCAACCGCGAGGGCGACGTCGCCCCCGATGGCAGCCAGATGATTGTCCTTGATGAGCACCGCACTGCGAAGGTCGAAACGATGGTTCACGCCGCCACCGGCGAGCACCGCATACTTCTCGAGTTTTCGCCAGCCCGGCGTGGTCTTTCGGGTGTCGAGAATGCGCGCGCTCGTGCCCTGCACTGCCGCCACGTAGCGCGCGGTGAGCGACGCAATGCCACTCAGTCGCTGCATGAAGTTGAGTGCCACCCGTTCGGCGGAGAGCAGTCCGCGGGCGTGACCGTTCAGTCGCAGGATCACGTCGCCGGCTTCAACGAACGCGCCGTCGGCCTGCTCCACGCGGATGGCCACACGGTTGTCGAGCAGGCGGAACGCCTCGCAGGCGAGCGGCACACCCGCGATCACGCCGGCGGTGCGTGCCACGAGCACCGCGCGCACGTGCCGGTCGGACACCACCGTGGCGAGCGTGGACAGGTCGTGAAACGCCTGGTCCTCGTCGAGCGCGGCGCGCACCAGCGTCTCCAGCTCCTGTTCCGAGAGCGGAAAGCCGGTGGCTCCCACACGCGTGAGGGCCGGCGAGCCCAGCGGTGTGAGTTCGCGTGTGGGTTGGTCGGGAGCAGGATCGACGGTCATTCGCCCGGATCGTCGGGACCAAACGGACTGGTGGCGGGCGTACCGCCAATGGCCACCATGCGCTCGATCGCGCCGCGCGCGCGGGCGGCAATCGCGGGTGGCACGGTGATGCGATGCTCCATGCGCTGCAATGCGCCGAGCACCTTGGGCAGTGTGGTGACTTTCATGTACGCGCACTGCGCGCGATCATTGGCGGCAATGAAGTGCTTGCCCGGATTCTCGCGGCGCAGGCGGTGCAGGATGCCGATTTCCGTGGCCACAATGAACGTGTCGTTGTCCGACTGCGACGGCCGCCTGATCATGCCTTCAGTGGAGAGAATCTGCGCGCCTTCCTTGGACACCGCGCCCGAGGAGACCGCGTCCACCACCGACGTGGCGCAACCACATTCCGGATGAATGAGAAACTCGGCGCCCGGATGCTGCATTCGCGTGTGATTGATGTGCTCCGGGTCAATGCCCGCGTGCACATGACACTCGCCCATCCAGACATGGATGTTCTCGCGTCCCGTCACGCGGCGCACGTGCGCGCCCAGGAACATGTCGGGGAGAAAGAGAATGTCCGTGTCTTCAGGAATGGCGTTGATCACGTCCACTGCGTTGCCACTTGTGCAGCAGTAGTCGCTTTCGGCCTTCACCTCGGCCGTGGTGTTCACGTAGGACACCACCATGGCACCCGGATGTTCGGCCTTCCACGCGCGCAGCTGTTCGGCGTTGATGGTGGACGCCAGCGAGCAGCCGGCCGCGAGATCGGGCAGCAGCACTGTTTTGTGCGGCGAGAGAATCGCGGCGGTTTCGGCCATGAAGTGCACGCCGCAGAACACGACGTACTCGGCGTCGGGACGGCCCGCCGCGTCACGGGCCAGCTGGATGGAGTCGCCGGTGACGTC
>JBBSPE010000254.1:0-4640 GCA_038259155.1 Gemmatimonadales bacterium | reverse complement strand
TGCAGACATTGGGCGCGATCGTCCAGGGGCTCGCACTCGGTGCGCTGGTGCTGGTCGCGCTCGCAGTGATGCTCGGCGAAGGCGCATCGGCGGCCGTCTTCCGCTACCAGGGGTTCTAGCACGCCGTGCTCACCTCCCCGTGGTTCTGGATTGTGCTGCTCGGCGGCGCGGCCGTGCATCGGCTGCTGCCTGCCCGGGCGCGCGTGTGGTTCGTGGCCCTGCTCTCCTTCGGCTTCCTCTTTGGCTTTGCCTCCGCCGGAACGGGCAGCGGCCTGGCTGCTTTCTTCGGTCCGCAGCGCGTCTCGCTGCTCGTGTTCCTGACCTGGGGCGCGCTCTGCTGGAAGCTCGCCCCGGTGGCCCGAACGCGCCCCGGCGTGCGCCACGCGCTCGTTCTCGGCCTGCTGGCCTACCTCGCGTACTACAAGTACGTGCCGGCAATTCTCGGGGCCATGCTCAGTGCCGGCGAGAACGGGAGCAGCCTCGTGGTGCCGGTCGGCATCAGCTACTTCACGTTCAAGCTCATTCACTTTGTGGTGGACCTCGGACGGCGTGGACCCGCCAAGGGTTCGGCCGCCGAGTTCATCGCCTTTCTGTTCCTCTTCCCGGCGTTTACGGCGGGACCCATCGAACGGTTCGACCACTTCATCGGCAATCGGCAGCAGGTGGCGTCTCGCGACCAGCTCGTCTCCGGACTCACGCGCATTCTCGTGGGCCTCGCGAAGAAGTTCGCCATTGTGGAGTTTTTGGTGCACGATCAGGTGCGCGGTGTGGACCCGTTCGTGCTCGCCACCAATCCGGTATTTGGTTTTCTGGCCACGTGGCACTACCTGATTGCATGGTACGTGTATGTGTACCTCGACTTCAGCGCCTACACCGACATCGCCATTGGCAGCGCGCGCCTGTTCGGGATCGAGGTCATGGAAAACTTCGACTGGCCGATTTTCGCCGTGAACATTGGCGCATTCTGGAAGAAGTGGCACATGACGCTGGCCAACTGGTGCCAGTCGTACGTGTACCTGCCCGTGATCGGCCTCACGCGCAATCCGTACATGGCGGTGTTTGCCACGTTTCTCGCCATCGGGCTCTGGCACGGCGCGTCGGCCAACTGGGTGCTGTGGGGGCTCTACCACGGCACGGGCGTGGCCACCTATCTCACGTACACGCGCTGGCAGCGCAAGCGTCGAGGCCCGGTGCGACCGGTCGCGCTCGCGTCGCGCAGTGTCGCTGACTGGTCCGTCGCAGGGGTGGCCACCGCAGGCACCGGTTTGTTCGTCTCCGCCGGGTTTGCGTTTTCGGCAACACACGTGGACGGTCAGGTGTGGCAGCGGGTGCCGGTCGCGTTTGCGTTGCTCGGCAAGTGTCTGGGGCTGTCCTGATGATCATTCCCGACTCCTCACACGCGCCCATCCCGGTCCAGAACGCGACTGCGCTGACCGTGAGCATCGCCCATCGGGCACGATTGTTGGGACGGGAGACATTTCTTCAGACGATGGAGGGACCGGGCGTGTTCCGGGACACGTCGTTCTCTGAGTTTGCCGAGTTGGTCGCGGTGTTTCGGAGCTGGATGCAGGTACACAGCGTGCAAGGTGATTTGCTCGCGGTGGCCGCCATTCGATCTGCCGATACGGTCGCGGTCATCACGGCCGGGCTGCTCGAATCACGGGTTGTGGTGCCGATCAACCCGCGGCTCAAGGCGCCGCAAATCGCCGGCATTCTCGAGCGCTCAGGCGCCACGGCGCTCGTGGCCGACGGCGCGGTGCTGCACGCGCTCGCAGGCGGCGGCATGCTGGACGACGCCGCGAGAGAGCGACCCACGCTGCTCATCAACCGTCAGCGACTGCAGCCCTTTCAGCGTGCCGCGTACGAGCCCGTGCTGGGCGTACTCGATCAGAAACACATGCCTGAGGCGACGGGAGCGACGTCGGAGGCCGGGCAGCGGCGGCCGGAGGGCATCTGCCTGTTCACGTCCGGTTCCACGGGTGAGCCCAAGGGCGTCCTGATCGCGCAAGACGACGTGTACGCCCGAGCGCTGGCCGAGGTTGCGCTGTTCAACCTGACCGCAGATGATGTCCTGTTGAGCCTGCTCCCGTTCTCGTTCGACGTGGGCTTCAACCAGATGATGACCGCGCTGGTGACGGGGTGCCGCCTGGTGATCGCGGATTCGTGGACGCCGAAAGACATCACGCAGCTCATTGAGCTTTTCGCCGTCACGGGCGTGTCGTGCGTGCCGTCCATCTGGCGTGATTTTCTCGGGTCCGGCGCCCGACTGGATCGCGAAGGCGCACACCGCGCCCTGCGGTACGTGACCGTATCGGGCGGTGACCTTGCGCCTGACGAGCTGCTCCGCCTGCAGGACGTACTGGGCGTGGGGTTGTTCAAGACCTACGGGCAGACCGAGGGGTTCCGCCTCACGTGCCTGCTGCCACACGAACTGGCCGCGCGACCCACGAGTGTGGGCCGGCCGTTCGGGTCGGCGCGGGTCTCCGTGGTGCGCGACGACTTCACGCTCGCGGACCCCATGGAGGAGGGTGAGATCCTGCTCGCCGGACTCGGCGTGATGCAGGGCTATCTGGGCGACGTGGACACGAGCGCCAAGCGCGTGCCCAACCCGTTTCGCCAGTCGGACGCGGACCCCGAGTACGCGATCCGCACCGGCGATTTTGGTCACCTGGACGCCGAGGGCTACCTCTTTCTGCGTGGACGACGCGACCTGATGGTGAAAATCAACGGCAATCGCGTATATCCCGAGGAAGTGCGTCGTCTGCTTGTGGGAGTGGCGGGCGTGCGCGATGCCGCCGTGGTGGGCGTGCCGCGTACCGGCGCCGATGCGGTGCTCACGGCGTTCCTCGTGGTGGGCGAGAACGAGGAGCTGCCCGTCATCCAGCGTCGCCTGCGCCAGTCGCTCCCCCCCTTCATGATTCCTGCCGTGGTGCTGCTGCGCGAGGCCATTCCCATGACGGCCGGTGGCAAGCAGGACATGGGGGCGCTGCGTCTCGAGGCCGAGGCGGCGGTGTCTCCACATTCTCCCTCATCCAACACGAACACATGACTGAGACCGAACAGCAGATCGCCGACTATCTCGCCAGCCAGTTTGGCGTGGACATGAGCAACGTGGCCGTGGACACGCCGCTCATTTCGTCGGGGCTCATTGATTCCTTCGGCATGGTGGAGCTGCTGCTGCAGATCGAGACCATGTCGGGTGCCAAGGTGGATCCGGGCGACGTGACGCTCGAGAACCTCGACTCGATCGAGCGCATCGTGGGACTTGTAGAACAGCTCAAGGCGGGTTGAGTGGCGCAGCGCGGCGAAGTCGTGGCTGAGGTGGCCGCACGCACGGGCACGCCGGCCTATGTCTATTTTCTCGATGCCATCGACGAGCGCATCGCCGAGGTGACCGATGCCTTCCAGCGGCGCCTCGAGCTCAGCTACGCGGTGAAATCCAATCCACACACGGCACTGCTGCGCCACCTGCGCGAGCGCATCGGCCATCTCGATGTGTCGTCGGGGGGAGAGGTGGAACGCGCCTTGGCTGCCGGGTGGGCCGCGCCGGACATTTCGTTCACGGGCCCCGGCAAGAAGCCGTGGGAGATTGAATACGCGGTCACGGTGGGTGTTGGTCTGCTCATCGTGGAGTCCGCCCCCGAGATGCGCGTGGCCAACGAAGTGGCCGAGCGACTGGGACGGCGGCAGCGCATCGCGGTGCGCATTGGCCCGTCGGTGGTGCCGCGCGGCTTCGGCATGAGCATGTCCGGCCGGCCGTCACAGTTTGGCGTGGATGAAGAGCTGCTGCCCACGCTTGTACCGGTGGTCGCCGCCTGCAAGTCCCTCGATCTGGTGGGCTTTCATGTGTACGCGGGCACCCAGTGCCTGAGCGCGGACACGCTGGTGGAGAACTTCCAGCTCATGGCCACGTCGTTTGAGCGTGCCGTGGCAATGTTCGACATCGCGCCCACATTCCTGGTGTTCGGCTCCGGATTCGGTATCCCGTACTACGCCGACTCCACGCCGCTGGACCTGCCCGCGCTCGCCGAGCGCCTGCTGCCGATTCTTGAGACGTTCCGCGGCGGTCGGTATGAGCACACGCGGCTGTTGCTCGAGCTTGGGCGCTATCTGGTGGGCGAAGCGGGTGTGTTTGCGATGTCGGTGATTGACGTGAAGGAAAGTCGGGGTCGCCAGGTGGCGATCTGCGACGGCGGCATGCATCAGCATCTCGGAGCGGCCGGCCATCTGGGCACCGTTGTGCCGCGCAACTATCGCATGTTCAAGGCGGGTGACACGCGTGAAGCACAGACGGAGGCGTACGAGGTGGTGGGACCACTCTGCACGTCCATCGACACGCTCGGCCGCAACGTGACGCTCCCCGTGCTCAACGTGGGCGACATTGTGGGGGTGGAGTGTTCCGGTGCGTACGGACCGTCGGTGAGCCCCACGCATTTCATCAGCCATCCGCCGCCGGTGGAGGTGTTCGTGCGCGATCTGCAATCGAGCACACCGCACATTGCCGTGATTGCCGATGAGCGTCCGCACTTTGCGGCGCATGCGGCGTGGCAGGCCGAACACGCGGCGTTCACGACGCCCGTGGCTGACGCATGAACACGCCGGGCGCTGCCGCGCGCACCAATGGAATTCTCGTGTTGGGG
>JBBSPE010000253.1:0-4651 GCA_038259155.1 Gemmatimonadales bacterium | reverse complement strand
CGCAACGGACCGCGCAATACGAGCGAGGTCGTGCGTTCCAACCTCCACGGTCGCACCCGTCGTGCGCAGCGTCTCGGCCGCCTGGCGCGTTGCGGGCGACGCCGTGCCGTCCGAGACGTAGACGGCCAGACCATTGTGCCGCAGCAATCGCGCGGCCGCCACGCCGCTGGCGCCCAGGCCCAGCACCGAGACCTCGCCACGTCGCTCAGCGAGTACGCGTGCGACGGCCGACGCTGTTCGGTGCGCAGCCTCGGGATTCCAGCGATAGAGCGCAGCGTCCGCCGCGCCCTGCGTCTCGTGTGCCACGCGACGCGCCTAACGCAGCTTGAGGGTGCTCAGCGCCACGATCGCGCAGAGAATACCGATGATCCAGAAGCGCACGACCACCTGTGTCTCCGGCCAGCCGAGCAGCTCGAAGTGGTGGTGCAGTGGCGCCTTGAGGAACACGCGATTCGCCTTGGCATAGTCGAGGCCGTACTTGCGACGGCGATACTTGAACACAGACCGCTGCAGGATCACGGAGATGGTCTCGGCCACGAACACCGCGCCCACGATAGGCAGCAGGAACTCCGACTTGAGCAGAATCGGGACGGCACCGAGCGCGCCGCCCAGCGCCAGTGATCCCGTGTCGCCCATGAACACCTGGGCCGGATGCGCGTTGTACCAGAGGAATCCGATGCATGCCCCAACGAGTGCGGCGCAGTATACGGTGAGTTCGCCAGCGCCGCGCAGGTAGAACAACTGCAGGTAGGCGCTGGTGTCCACGCGGCCGTGCACGTAGGCAAAGAGTCCAAACGTGAGCAGGGCGATAGCCACCAGTCCGGTGGCGAGGCCGTCCAGACCATCGGTGAAGTTTACAGCGTTGCTGGTACCGGCAACGATGAACGTCACAAACGGCACGTACAGCCACGCCGCCCACGCGGCGACGGGTACGATGAGCAGATACTTGAAGAAGGGGATCGTGGTGGAGGCACCCGGCAGGGCCGACAGCGGGTGCAACCACACCCACAACCCGAGCGCGAGACCGCACGTAATCTGGCCGGCGAGCTTGTAGCGCTCCACGAGGCCCTCGTTCTTCTTGTTCTCGCGCTTCTGCTTGAGCTTGAGATAGTCATCGAGAAAGCCGATCGCGCCCATCCACAGCGTGACGGCCATGGCCAGCAGCACGTACTGGTTGTCAAGGCGCGCCCACAACAGTGCAGGCACCATGGCCGACGTGATGAGAATGAGACCACCCATGGTAGGGGTGGCGCCCTTCGCCAGATGCGAGTCAGGCGTGCCCTCGCGCACCACCTGATGCACCGCCAGCTGCCGCAGACGACGCAAGATCACCGGGCCGACCAAAAACGTGACGAGCAGCGACGTCACGAACGCCGCAGCGGAGCGGAACGTGATGTAATTGAGCAGGTTGAGAAGCTGGAAATCGCGCGCCAGCGGCTGCAGCAGGTGGTAGAGCACTCAGGACGTCGCCCAGGTGGTAAGAGGTGAAACCAGTCGCTCCAATCGTACGCCGCGTGAGCCCTTGAGCAGCAGCACCGCGTCACGCGCCAGCAGGGGCGCCAGCTGCGTCCATGCGTCCGCGGTGTCGTCCGCCAACAGCACGCGCGACTCGAGTGGCGCGACCCGCTGGAACGCTGCCGCAAACTCGCCCACCGCCACGATGATATCCACCCCGCTGGCGAGCGCATCTCGTGCAATCGCGTCGTGCTGCGCGTCCGCGTGGTGACCCAGCTCACGCATGGTGCCGAGCACGGCTACACGCTGGCGCGATCCACCAACCGTCGCCAGCAGCGCGAGCGCTGCCCGCATGGAGGGCGGATTGGCGTTGTACGCATCATTGATGAGCGTCAACGACCCGAGGGATTCCCACGCCCCCCGCATGGCCGGCGGCGACATGCGCTCGAGACCAGCGCCGGCGTCCGCTGCCGACAGCCCGAGCAGCTGCGCGACGGCCAGCGCGAGCATGGCGTTCCGGGCCTGGTGCTCGCCGCGCACCGGGAGCGTCAGACTGCAGCCATCGAGTTCGAGCCGCACATGCCCCTCATCGCCAAGCGACCAGGCGACGGGATGCACGTCGCCGCGCTCGAGCCCGACACGCACCACCCGGCCGGCCATCTGGCCCGCGATCTCGCAGAGCGCGGTCTCGGATTCGGGCAACACGGCCACTGGCACTCCCGGGAGCAGGCTGGCTTCCTCGCGCAGCACGCCCGCCAGGTCGCCGAGTCCCTCGAGGTGTTCCTCTCCAATGGAGGTGATCACCGCGATGTCCGCCTCCACAATCTGGCGCAGACGATCGATCTCGCCATGGACGTTGGTGCCCACCTCCACCACCGCCACGTTCGCGTACGGCGAAATTCGCAGCAGGGTGAGGGGCACCCCCACGAGATTGTTCTCGTTGGCTGCCGTGGCATGCACCGCGAGGCGGGCGCCGAGGGCGGCCCGCAGCAGTTCCTTGGTGGACGTCTTGCCGTTGGAGCCGCCAACCGCGACGACGGTACCGCCCCACGCCCGTCGCCAGGCCCGAGCCAGCAGGCCCAGCGCCTTCAACGTGTCGTCCACCACAAGTACGGGCACGCCCAGACCAGCCGTGTGTTCCGGGCGCTCCACCAGCACGGCGGCGGCGCCGGCATCGCACGCCTGCTCGAGGTGGTCATGAGCGTCGTGGTTGGGCCCGCGCAGCGCGACAAAAAGGTCTCCCCGCTGCAGCGTGCGCGTGTCGGTGGACACACCCGACAGCGGGCGATCATCCAGGCGTGGTCCCGCGCGCATAGCGGCTCCAAGCGCACCGGCGGCACGGCGCAACGTCCACCACGCGTGCGGCACCGGAGGCGCTACGGCTGCCACGCCCTCGAACGCAATGCCAGCGCGGACGTCCGTCATGACACGAGCTCGGCGACAATCTGCGCTTCATCAAACGGGAGCCGCTCGGTGCCGCGCACCTGATACGTCTCGTGTCCCTTGCCCGCGAGCAGGATGACGTCGTGCGGCGCGGCGGTGGTCAGCGCGTGCGCAATGGCCGCGCGCCGATCTTCAATGCGCGCGTGCGGTGGGTGTGTCATGCGTTCGCTCATGCCGGCCTGGATGTCATCGAGAATGCGCTCCGCATCTTCCGTGCGTGGGTTGTCGCTGGTGAGCACCACGACATCCGCGAGGCGTTCGGCAATCGCGCCCATCTCCGGCCGTTTGCCACGATCGCGGTCACCGCCGCAGCCGAACACCACGTGCACGCGCGTGGGTTCGCCGTCCGGCCCGCTCGCGAACGGGCGCACCGCACGCAGGGCGCGCTCGAGGGCGTCGGGCGTGTGGGCGTAGTCGCGCAGCACGGTGGGATGATCATGCAGTCGCTCAAGTCGGCCCGGCACCTGCGGCATGCGAGTGAGTGCGCTGGCGAGTGACTCCAATGGTTGGCCGAGCGACCAAACAGCCGCCAGCGCGCCAGCTGCATTCAGGACGTTGAAGTCACCCAGCAGTGGCAGGCGCGTACTCGCGTGCAGGCCGGCATCCGACCCATCTCGCGCGCGAACGTCGAAGCTGCTGCCGGTGGCGTCAAAGCGCACGTGGTCGCAACGGAATGGCGCGTCCGCGATCACCGCGCTTGTCTCGGCGTCGTGGTCGAGCTGGCACGCGAACGCCAGCGTGCGCGGCGCGAATGGCAGCGCGCCCCAGGCCGGCTCCGCCGCGTTCACCACAGCCACGCCGTTTGGCTTGAGGTACGTGATCAGTCGCGCCTTCGCTGCGAAGTAGGACGCCATGGTGCCATGATAGTCGAGATGGTCACGCGAGAAGGACGTGAACACCGCCACGTCGAAAGCGAGGCCCTCCACGCGCTGTTGGTCGAGCGCGTGCGACGACACTTCAATCGCAACCACGCGCACACCGCGCGTCACGAGGTCGTGCAATACACGCTGCATTTCCACCGGCCCCGGCGTGGTCAGTCCCTGCCCGCCCGGCAGCGCTTCACCGTCGCGCCCCAGCAGCACGCCAAGCGTGCCGATGGACGCCGCGGACACGCCGGTGTCGCTGAGCAGCGCCCGCACCATGTGTACCGTGGTGGTCTTGCCATTCGTGCCGGTGACGCCAATGAGGCGCAAGGCGTCGGCGGGCCGGCCATGGAACTCGGCGGCGATGCGGGCGGCGGCCGCGCGACTGTCCGACACACGAATGGTGGGCACGGTCGCGCCGATCACCTGCTCGACAACGTGCTCGACAATCACGAGCGACGCACCGCGCTGCACGGCCGCATCCACGAACGCGTGCCCGTCCGCGTCGTGTCCACGCACCGCGACGAACACACTGCCCTCCGTGACCGCCCGACTGTCGTCGTGCACGCCCGTGACCTGATCCGGCACGTGCTCCGGTTCTCCCACGAGCAGCAGCGACTCACGCAGCAGAGCCATGATCGCCGCCCCGCTGAGCGTTTTGTGATTGGATGGAAGCCCTGCCATTCAGCGTCCCTGCTCGAGCACGATCACGCCCCCGGCGCGCGCGGATGTACCGGCTGCGGGTCGGGTGCGTCCGTCCACCCCGCCCTTTGTCAAACGCACGCGGAATCCGGCCGCGTGCAACGTGCGCACGGCGTCGCGCAGGGGCAGCCCTTTCACGACTGGCACCACACGCGACGGACGGGGCGCGGCCGGCGCGCTACCTGTGG
>JBBSPE010000252.1:0-4790 GCA_038259155.1 Gemmatimonadales bacterium | reverse complement strand
GCCGTCGGTGGACTTGTAGAACGTCTCCGCGCCGGCGTACACGACATCGGCGTTCGTGGGATCGGCGCCAAGGCTGGTGTAGTAGAACGGTCGCGTGATGAGACCGGCCGTGGTGTTCATGAGCTGCCAGTTGGCGCCGGCGTCGTCGGAGCGATACAGGCCGCCACCCGGCAGTGCTTCCACCAACAGATAGATGCGCTGCGGATTTGCGGCCGTCACGGCCAGATTGCCCTTGCCGGTGAGTTCGTTCGGCAGGCCCGCGCCGCCCTTCTTCCACGTGTTGCCGCCGTCCGTGCTCTTGTAGAAGCCGCCTTCCCGCGAGCCACTGATGATGGTCCACGGCTTGCGCTCGATGCGCGCCATCCACGCGTACACGACGTCCGGGTTGCCCGGCATGAGCTCAACGTCGGACGAGCCGGTGCTGTCATTCAGAAACAGCGTCTTCTTCCAGTTTTTGCCGCCGTCCGCGGTCTTGAACACCCCACGCTCAGCATTGCGCTTGAACGCGTTGCCGTTGGCCGCCACCCACGCAACGTCGGGATTGGCCGGATGGATGCGCACCGCGCCGATCTGACCGGCGTCGTACAGTCCGGCAAATGACCAGTTGTCACCGCCATCGGTGGTGCGGTACACGCCGCGGCCGGTGGACACATTGCTGCGGATGCCGTCGGAGCCGGTGCCGTAATAAATGACGTTGGGATTGGACTCGGCCACGGCGATGTCGCCGCTGGAGCCAATAGGCACCTTGCCATCGGTGATCGGCTGCCAGCTCTCGCCACCGTCGGTGGTCCGGAACACGCCGCCGCTGGCCACGCCCATGTAGAACGTGCGCGGTGCAGAGGGCACGCCGGTGACGGTGGTGACCCGACCGCCAATGGAGTGCCCAATGAGCCGGTACTGCATGCCGTTGAGCAACGTATTCGGCATGGACGCCGGTGGCGTGGACGCCGACTGTGCCGAGACCGGGGACGCCGCGCCCACCAGAAGGGCGGCGGCGATGGCGGTGGCTGTGGAAGCTGCTGCGAGGGATCTGCCCATCATCACGAAGACTCGCTTGGTCGGTGGGGAAAACGAACCGGCGCGGCTGGTAAGCGCCAGCGCCGCGGGCCAGCGGTTTCCGCTGACAACTACCTCCTGAAACTACGCCGCCGCCGCAGTTTGCGTTGTTTGGAATGCCTGACCGTCAGCCCCGGACCAGCCCGCCGGTGCTCGTGGTGAGCCAGGGCTCCCAGGCCAAGGCGACTACCTGCACCTGCACGTCGCCGCTCTTGGGTCGAATCTCGATCGACTCCAGCTCATCGGCCATGGCCAGGTAGCCGGCCTCCTTGAGGGCGAGCTCGTCCATGAGGCGTGCCTCAAGCTCGGCCAGCGCGTCGGCAGCTGCCTGATGGTCTTCTTCGGCGCGCTCCACATTCCCGGACTGCTGCTGCGCGCGACCGGCGCTGCGTGCGGCCGTGCCAATCTTGCTTACCGTGCTCGCGCTCAACTTCTTCCGCCCGAAGAGGGCGCCGAGCACGGCACTGCCCACGGTAATGACGGTGCTCACCTTGCACTGTGTGGCCGCACTTTGCTTGGTCGCAATGGCCTGCTCCGTGCGCCGAACTTTCTCCCGCGCGGTCTCGAGCCGCGCGGCGTATTTCTGGCGCAGCTCCTCGACCTTGGAATCGGCGGCTTCCCGGGCGGCGAGCTGCAGACGAGCGCGAAATGCGCCCTCGCTCTCGCTCACCCCCGACACGAGCTTGAGCGCCTTGCTCTCGAACAGCGTCAGCGGTTCGCTCGTCACGACGTGCTTCTGCAGCGCCCGCGCCCACGTGGGATACTGCTTCGGGTTGGTCGCCATGGCTGGCGGTAGCTCATAGGCGGCACCGTCGCACGACTCCCGCGACAGGGCGTTGACGTCAACCTCCGTGGCGCTCGCCGCGCTCCATTCCAGCACCAGCTGATCCTCGTCCTCGAGCGCGACCAACAAACCGACCTGGCGCTGTTGTGCCACGTCGAGCTTGTTGTGCGTGTAGTTCACCATGGCCGCCCCGAGCACCGTGGGCCGCCACGTGACCTTCGCGAGGTCGTGCTGTGTGGGGAGCCATACCTGTGGGATCTCTGGTGGCAGCACGGGCGCGCGCGTGCGCGTGGACTCGCGCGGGCTGCGGACGTCCGGCAATGGCGCGGTCGCGACCGCCGGTGCCGTCGGTCCGTCCGCCCACGCGGGCGTCGGCGCACCCTGATCGAGCGATCGGATCTGCTCGCGCGTCATCGGCCCGGCGAGATACGACATCGCCCAGCGCGTCTCGAAAACCGTTGGCGCATTTTCGTACACGCTGTGCATCAGGAACACGCGCTTGCCCAATCCGGAAATCGTGCGCTCCATCGCGCCGCGATCAAACGGTGCGCTGCCGGACGCACCCGCGAGCCCGTCCATCACGCGATCCTTGTCGCGCTCGGTCTGCAAGCGGCCAATGAACCAGAGTCCTGAGTTGGACAGTCCCTTGTAGTCGAGATCGACGGGGTTCTGTGTGGAGAGCACCACGCCGAGCCCGAACGCGCGCGCCTGTTTGAGCAGCGTGAGCAGCAACTGCTTGCTGGGTGGGTTGGCCACCGGCGGCATGTACCCGAACAGCTCGTCGATGTAGAGCAGCGCGCGCAGCGAACCGGTGCCGGGTTGCTGGCGCATCCACGCGATGAGGTCGGCCAGGAGCATGGTCACGAAAAACATGCGCTCCGCGTCGCTCAGGTGCGCGATGGAGATCACCGACACCCGCGGCTTGCCAGCGGGTGTGTGCAACAGCGAGGCGCTGTCGAGGGGGTCTCCCTGCATCCACGCCTGAAAGCCCGGTGCGGCGAGCAGGTTGTTCAGGCGCATGGCCAGCGCGCTGCGATCACGCGCCGGAAACACCGTGTCCACCGGCATCACGCCGATTTGCGGAAACGGCGGCGACTGGATGGCGCCAATGAGCGACGGGAGGTCGAGATCGGTGCCGTTGCGCCAGAAATGCGCGAACAGGTTGGCGAGCAGGATGTGCTCGCGGCTGGTGATCGGGTCAGCGTCGATGTCGAGCAGCGCGAGCAGTCCGGTCGCGGTGACGTTGATGCGCTCAGCGAACGCCTCGGCATCGTCGCGCACCACGGGCGGTGGCGCGGCAAAGCCCTTGAGCAACGAAATGGGGCGGCCGGCGGTGCTGCCCGGTGTGTACACGGTCACGTCGGCGGCATCGCGCAGCCGCTGAATGCGCTCGGGTTCCTGTCCCCATGACGCGAGGCCTGCTTTCCACCGATCCGCCATGCCCGTGGCAAACTCCGGTACCGTCTGCCCGGCGGTGCTCGCCTGCTGCGGGTCCACCCACGGCTGGAAGTCCTGGGCACGCAGCGCCGGAAACGTGAGCGCGATATTCCCCAGATCACCCTTGGGGTCCACCGCGATCACCGGGATCTGGTCAATGGCCGCTTCCTCGATGAGGCCGATGCCCAACCCAGTCTTGCCACTGCCGGTCATGCCGATGATGACGGCGTGCGTGGTGAAGTCTTTGGCATCGACGAGCACGAGGTCGTCGCGCCGCTCCCGCGTGTCGAGGTCGTAGTCGCGCCCAAGGTAGAAGGCGCCGAGTTTCTCGTAGTCGTGGTTCATTGGCGCAACTTACTTTCTGGGCGTCCTGACCGTGCCCTCCACGTCCCGCCCCGGGAATACGGACACGGGAGAGCCAATGGCAAGGAATGTGGAGATGGGTGCCTCGGAAAGCGGAGCCACCCAGCGACGGCCGTAGAGGGCCTCGATATCAGCCTCAACAAAGCACTCACCCAGCAGCGTGATCTCCCACGGTGGATGCCGCACCTCGTATTCGCGCGTGGCGAGCGCACCGCGGGCCGTGTAGCCCCAGTAGTGCTCGGCAATGAACTCCTCAATGGAGTCCCGACGCATCGGTCGCGGGGCGCCGGCGGCCAAGGCGATCACGCGCTCCCACGCGCCGTCACGTTTCCATTCGTACAGCAGGGTGCGGACCGGCTGGCCGTCGTCACCGGTGATCCCCGGCAGATGGGCTTCGCGCATGGGCAGCGCAACATAGGGTTCGCCGTACCAGCTTCGTGCCACCCAGGCAATGGCCAAGCGTGGCACCATTTCCTGCACGAACACCACGCCGCGCCGCACGCTGCCGTCGGGCATGGTGCGTTTCACGTAGAAGCGGAGGTTTACCTCCGGAAAGGAGGTGTGAAACGGCACCGCCACCCCACGAACGCGCACCCGTTCAAAGCGGAACGCCACTATGCTCGCCAGAGCGTCGCCGCGCCACAGGTCCAACTCCACGCCACGCGGCAGGTAGGAGGTGAGCAGCCGCGGATCGACGGCCCAGGTCAGCAACAACAGATCGCGCCATTCGGCGGTGAGGAACGGACGGACTGTCATTCAGCGTGTGTGCGCAGTACGGACAGCAGGCGATCGACGTCTGTGAGGGTGAACGGTTTCTGCAGGAAACCGGCGACCGCGAGTTCACCGAGATCGTTGGAGACCTCCAGCTCGCTGTAGCCACTCATGAGAAAGACGGTGGCTGGCGGCCGTTGTTCCAACCGCTCGCGTTCGCGCAGCGCGCGCAACACCTCGATGCCGGACAGACCGGGCATCGTCAGGTCGAGCAGCACGAAGCGAAAACGCTCGGGCTCGTCGGCGAGCAGCTCCAGCGCCGCCAGGCCGTTGGGCGCCGCGGCCACGCGGAAGCCGCGGCGCAGCAGCAGTGCGCTGGCTACGGTCCGCACGACACGATCATCGTCCACCACCAGCGCCTCGCCGGAGCCTGCGAATG
>JBBSPE010000251.1:0-4814 GCA_038259155.1 Gemmatimonadales bacterium | reverse complement strand
CGTCTTCACCCCGGCTGCCTTCACCGCTTCCACCGTGGCCACACGATCATCGAACGTGTGCGTGGACACGATCTCGTTGGTGAAGCGCTCGGACGCGTTGAGATTGTGGTTGATGGTCTCCACGCCCGCGTCCTTGAGCCGTCCCACCTGTTCCGCGTTGAGCAGGCCCAGACACGCACAGATCTTGAGATCGTGTTTGTCACGAACCGCGCGCACGGCGTCGAGCACCTTGCCGAACACACGTTCGCCGGGCGCACGGCCCGAAATGACCATGCACAACGTGCCCGCCTTGAGCTGCGCTGCACGATCGGCTGCTTCCATGATGCGCTCGTGCGCGAGCATGGGATATTTCTCAATGTCCGCCGTGGAAATCGACGACTGCGAGCAATAGCCGCAGTCTTCAGGGCAGAGGCCACTCTGCGCATTGAGCAAAAAGTGCAGGCGCACGCGATTGCCCCAGTAGTGGCGCCGCACGCGATATGCGGCGGCGAGCTGGTCGAGCAGCTGCTCATCGGGCGCATTCAGCACCGCGTGGGCGTCCTCGCGGCTCAGCGTACCGCCGCTGAGCGAGAGATCGGCCATGGCCTGCCAGTTGGGGACGGACAACGAAGAATGAGGCGCAATCGACATGCAGTAGTCCGGAGGTCGCGAGGTCAGTCGTGTGGTGAGGCGTTCGACGACGGTGGCGTCGAATCAGCACTCGTCGAGTTGGCAGCGGTCGCGTCAGGCAGCAGGAGCTCGGCCAGCCCTGTGCCCTCGGCCACCGCGCACAATGCGTCAGGATCTTCCCAACGGTCTACCCAGGGAAAGCGCACCAGCGGTGTGTCGGGCAACAGCTGGTGGAGCGCGTCAAAGTTCGTGGCCTCGGCGATGGACGCGTCGCGGCCGGTGAGCGATGTGAGCACGACCGCGCGCACACGCAGTCCAGCCGACTTGGCTGCCAGCAACGTGAGCATGGTGTGGTTGATCACGCCCAGCCGATTGCCGGACACCAGCACAAGGTCACACGACCACCTGGCGAACAGGTCGGCGAACGTGGTGGTGGCGGTGATTGGTACGAGAAGGCCACCCGCGCCCTCCACCAGCATGAGATCGCGACCGGCGGACAGCGTGGCAAAGCTCCGGTCCAGGCTCTCGAGATCGAGCGTCACGCCGGCTCGTCGCGCGGCCACCATGGGCGCCAGTGGCTCCACGAGCGAGATGGGGCGGATGAGTTCGAGCGCGTCATCCACACCCGCGGCCGCTCGCAGACGCTCGGCATCGGAGCGCATGGACGGGCCTTCAACGCGTGTGCGCGCGAACACGCCGGTCTCGACTGGCTTCATGGCGCCAATGCGCAGGCCGCGCGATCGCGCCATCGCAAGCAGCGCGCAGGACACCACCGTCTTGCCGATCTCCGTGTCGGTTCCCGTCACGCCCAATCGCACGGGTGCTTCAGTCGACATCGCCTGCTCCTGCGTGAATGGCTCGTGCTCCGTCGAGGAAACGTGCCATCACGTCGTAGACTTGCGCCAGTTCATCGGCGCTCATGCAGTACGGTGGCAGCACGTACGCAACGTTGCCGAGCGGCCGCAGCAGCACGCCCTGCTCCAGCGCGTACGACGACAGCGCGCGTCCCACACCGCTCAGATATCCCGGCGTGCCCGCGAGCTCCACGGCCGCCACGGTGCCGATGTGGCGGACGCTCTGCACGCCTGCGTGCGAGGCCAGGGCCGCGAGATGCGTGGCCTGCGCCACTTCCAGCGCAATGCGCGCGTCCTCGGACTCTTCGTCGTACAGCGTGAGCGCCGCACGCGCCGCGGCGCAGGCAATCGGATTGGCCGTGTAGGAGTGGCCGTGAAAGAACGTGCGGGTGCGGTTGCCGAGAAACGCGTCAAAAATGCGTTCTGTCGCGATGGTGGCCCCAAGCGGCAGGAATCCACCCGTGATGCCCTTGGACAGACACATGATGTCGGGCGAGACATCGGCGCGGTCGCACGCCCACATGGGCCCGGTGCGACCGAATCCCGTGAGCACTTCGTCGGCGATGAGGTGCACGCCCGCGGCGCGTGTGCGTTCGCGGATGCCCTGCAGCACCCGTTCGTCCCACACGCGCATGCCAGCGGCGCCCAGCAGCAGTGGCTCCACAATCACGGCGGCCAGTTCGTGGCCTCGTTCTTCGAGCAGAGCGTCAAGTGCAGCCAGCGTGTCGCCTTCGGACGGATCCGGCAGACGCGCCACATCGAACAGCAGTGGGTTGAATGGCGTGGTGAACAAACCACGCCCGCTCGCGGACATCGCACCAAACGTGTCGCCGTGGTAGGCGTGCTCAAGCGCGGCCACGAGTCGTCGAGGTGACCCTTCGTTGGCGAAGGCCTGCAGCGACATTTTCACTGCGACTTCGACCGCAGTTGAGCCGTTGTCGGAGAAGAACACACGCGTGAGACCGCGCGGCATGCGTGCCGCGAGTGCAGCGGCAAGCTCCACGGCCGGCTCGTGCGTGAAGCCGGCGAACATCACGTGGTCGAGCGTGCGCGCCTGGGTGGTGATGGCGTCCACGATTTCCTGCTGCCCATGTCCGTGTGTGGTCACCCACCACGACGACACGGCGTCCAGAATCGGTCGCCCGTTGGTCTCATACAACCAGGCGCCCTCGGCGCGCGCAATCGGAATGGGCAGCGCCATACCCTGATGCTGCGTGTAGGGATGCCACGCATGTGCCTGATCGAGCACGAGCAGCTGCTGCTCCGCCGGCGAATATTCGCGGTTGCCCACGAGGGCGCCGAGCGGGGCGTCCACTGCGTCGTCCTGATCGTCATCCATCACAATCCGCCTCCGCGTCGCAGGGCGTCGAGCAGGTTCGCGGCCAGGGCGTCCACCAGCTCCCGGGGGTGAGTGGCGCTCACGGACACGCGCAGTCGCGACGTTCCGCCGGGAACGGTGGGTGGACGCACACCACCAATCAGAAAGCCGCGGCGACGCATGTCGGCCACGATCTGCATCGTGCGGACGGGATCGCCAATGTGCACGGGGACGATATGTCCGTCGTTGGCGCCCGGAATTTCGAGACCGGCGCTCTGCAGCCGATGCCGCAGACGCACAGCTCGCGCGCGCACCGATTCACGGCGCCACGGCTCGGTCTCGGCGATGCGCAGCGCCTCAAGTGTGGCCGCGGCCATGGCCGGCGGTGTGCCCGTGGTGAACACGAACGACCGCGCCCGATTGAGCAGCAACTCGATCAAGCGCTCGGAGCCCGCCACATACGCACCGGTGGTGCCAAGCGCCTTGCCCAGTGTGCCCACCACCACGTCGATCTCACCGAGCACTCCGTAGTGCTCCAATGCACCTCGTCCGCGCTCGCCGAGCACGCCGGTGCCGTGCGCGTCGTCAACGTAGGTCCAGGCGCCGAAGCGTCGCGCCAGCGGGACCAGCGCGTCGAGCGGGAACGTGTCGCCGTCCATGGAAAACACGCCTTCCACCACGATCAGCGCGCGGCGGAACTGACCGGCATCCTGCGTCAGCAGGGCCTCGAGCGCGCCAACGTCCACATGCGGGAACACGCGCACGGTGGCGCCTGATAGTCGGCATCCGTCAATGAGCGAGGCGTGGTTGAGCAGGTCGCTGTAGATGACATCATCTCGCCCCACCAGCGCCGGAATCGCGCCCACGTTCACCATGTAGCCGCTGGGAAACAAGAGCGCGCGGGCCACGTGCTTGAACTGCGCGAGCTCCCGCTCGAGCGACTCGTGAATCGGGTGGTTGCCGGAGATCAGTCGCGCCGCGCCAGCGCCGGTTCCCTCGGACTCCAGCACGGCTGCTGCGGCGCGGGCCAGGCGCGGGTCGGCGGCAAGTCCCAGATAGTCATTCGACGCAAAGTCCGCCACGCGCTCGCCGTCCAGCAGCACGGTGCCGGCGCGGCGCTGACGCACGGCCCGGAGGGTGCGGCGGAGGCCCGCGCCGGCGAGCTGGCGCAGCTCGCCATCGAGGGCTTCCTCGATCGGCATCGGCGCGTCGGTGGCGGCGCGGTGCTCGGGGTGGGACTCGGTGTGGGAGTCGGTCGGAACGGCGGTCTCGGACATGGCCGGAAAGTAACCGCGCGACGCGCTCTGCCCACCCGCCCGGCGACTACCAGCTCACGCCGGGGACGCGCAGCACCACAAGCTCCACGATTCCCGTGTCCTCATTCTCTTCGGTGTAGATCACGCGGCCGTCGGAAAGAAAGCCGGCCGGCGCACGCCGACCGTCAATCGTGCCCAGATAGCGGCCCGCAGAGTCGATGACGTCCACCCGCTGGGTCAACGTGCGGGGCTCGAATCGTTCGGCGAACAGCGTGCCATCCGGGGCGACGGCGATCCGGCGCAGCGCGGGCATGGTCTCTGCCATGCCGATGGCCTCGCCGACCTCGGCAATCGGGACCGTGCAGCGGTTGTCGCCAGCCACCATGGTGAACCCGTTCACCAACTCCTGCTCCAGCAGCTCGAATGAGGTTGGGCGCGGCGTGTAGGGGCGCGTCCAGACGCTGGCCAACTGGGTGCCGTCGTACCACTCCACTCGCCAGCCGGCTCCGCGCTGCACGGCCCACTGATCGCCCCCTCGCTGGATGGACATGCCAGCTGAGAAATAGGGGTTCATGCCGCGCAGCTGAAACGGACAGCTCGTGAACGCGACCTGCTGCGTGACCTTGCCGGTGTAGCTGGCAAGCAGCGCAGTGTCCGTGGCGGTGGTGAGCACGTACTGCGTGGTGGCCGAGTCGCCGAACTGGCGCCTTCGCGAGTACACGAAGCCCGCGCTGCTCGCCGCGGCGGTGGCGTGCGTCGAGCCGAGGGTGTCGGTTG
>JBBSPE010000250.1:0-4843 GCA_038259155.1 Gemmatimonadales bacterium | reverse complement strand
TGAAAGAGCGGTATCTGCCGCGCGTGGCCACGTACGATCGGGCCCGTGAGTTTGCCGAACCTCTGCTTTCGCAGCGGCTGTCGGGTGGTGTGGCCAACTACTTCGTGGCTCCGTCGCTCTCGCCTGACGGCAAGCTCATCAGCTTCATCTCGTACGGGTCGCTCTCGAAGGGGGAGGTGTTCCCTGACCTGTTCCTCGCCAACGCGGAGACCGGCGAGCGTATCACGCGGCTGGTCAAGTCCACCACCAACCCCGATTTCGAGCAGCTGCGCTTCATTTATTCGCAGCCGTCGTTCTCGCAGGACGGCAAGCTGCTCGCCTTCACCGGGCAGACGGGCGGCAAGGATGTGCTCTACCTCATGGATGTGGCCAAGCGCGACATCGTGCGGCGCATTGACCTGCCGGTTGACCAGGTGCTCAACCCGGCGTTCTCGCCGGACAATCAGCGCATCGTCTTCTCCGGACTCTCGGGCGGCATCACCGACCTGTGGGTCGTGAACGTGGACGGCACCGACGCTCGCCGACTGAACCGCGACATGCACGGCGATTCGCACCCGCAGTGGTCTCCCGATGGCCGCACGATTGCGTTTGCCAGCGACCGCGGAAGCGATACGGATTTTGACGTGTTGCGCTTCGGCAAGTTCAAGATCTCGCTCATGGATGTGGCCACGGGGGCTGTCACCGTGCTGCCGGGCCAGGCCGGGCTCAACATCAATCCACAGTGGGCGCCGGACGGCAAGTCCCTGATCTTCGTGTCGGATCGCACTGGTGTGGCCAACCTGTTCCTGTACGACCTCGACCTGCGCGAGCACTACCAGCTCACGAACGTGGTGGGTGCCATCACGGCGGTTGCCGAGTACAGCCCGGCCATCACGTGGGCACGTCAGGCGGACAAGCTCGCCTTTGTGTACTACGAACGAGGTGATCACACGATCTGGCGCATTGACAATCCGCGAGCGCTCAAGAAGGCCCCGTTTCGTGAGGTGGTCACAGTGGCCACCAGCACGCAAGCGGAACCGGCGTCCGCGCCACCCGTCACGCCGCGTCGCCTGACCGGTGCCGCGCCGCTTCCCGTCGGCACGCCAGCCGACACGGCAGCCTCTCGACGTGCGTACTATCGCGCGCCCTCCGTCGGCACGCGGCTGTCGGCTGAGGTGCCGGCGGCGGTGCTCTCCCGGACGTCGTCGGGACCGGTGACCGTATCCGCGCTGCTCGACAGCGCTGATTTCAACCTGCCCGACACCACGGCGATGGAGGCCTATCGCTACAAGGCGCGATTCTCCCCCGAGTACATCGCGCAGCCGAGCATTGGCTATCAGCAGGGCGGCTTTGGGCAGGGGACGTTCGGCAGCACCACCATCATTCTCGCCGACCTGATGGGCGACCATCAGCTGGCCATTGCTGGCGGGCTCAATGGACAGCTCAGCGACGCGCAGCTGTACACCGGGTACACGAGCCTGGGCGGTCGCTTGCAGTACAACCTGTTTGGCGCACTGCAGCCCTACTACCTGTCCGGCGGCGGCACCATCGAGGATCTGGGTGACGGTTTTCAGTTCCTGGAAACGCAGAACATTTTCCGATTGGTGCAGCGCCAAGTGGGCGCGACCGCGCTGTACCCGTTCAATCGATTCAGCCGTCTCGAACTGGGTGCGACCTTCTCCAATATTGATTATCAGACCTTCCCGTTTTTCCGGTTCGTGGACATCTCCGGCTTCGCCACGCAGTACGAACGCGGCGAGACGCGCAACGTTCTCTCGGTGAATACCATAGCGCCGACGCTCGCGTTGGTCACCGACAATACGCTGCAAGGCATCATCGGCCCACTGTCCGGCCGCCGTGTGCGCCTGCAGGTCTCACCGCAGTTCGGCACGTGGCAGTGGGTGGATTATCTCATTGACGCGCGGGCCTACAAGCCCATTGTCTTCAACTACCTCACGCTGGCCACGCGCTTTTCGTCGAGCTTGACGGTCGGCCGCGACGAGGCGGTCTTCACCAAGTGGATTGGGCGTCCTGACTACGTGCGCGGGTTCAATCAGAACGGCAACAACAACTTCGGGTGCGGTCAGCTCACGGGCGGATTGACCTGCACCGATGACGAAACGGTGGGCAGCCGCGTGGCCTTTGGCAACGTGGAGCTGCGATTCCCCGTGCTGCGCAAGGGCTTCAACGGCAGCTACTTTGGTTTGCCGCCCGTGGAGGGGCTGCTGTTCTACGACGCGGGCGTGGCGTGGAGCCAGGGGCAGTCCGTGTCTTGGTCACCCAAGGCCAACACCACCGCGGAACAGGCGCGCTCCGTGCTGCAGAGCTACGGGTACGGCTTCCGCATGAACCTCTTCGGGCTGCTGATTCTGCGCTACGACTACGCGTATCCGATCAATCGGCCGGGCAGCAAGCCGTTCGGGACGTTCTTCTTCGGCGCCAGCTACTGACGCGTCTTCGCGGAGTTGGAAGGCCGGTGGGCGCAAGACCCTACCCCGCCCCCGGCCAACGTCAGTAGTTTCCGGGCATGCGTACGCTTCTCGCGTGGGCGCTGCTGTGTGCGGTCGTCGGCTGTGCTGATCGCTCGACGCGCCCCTCCAGTTCTGGTGCCCTCGCCCCCATCCCTGCCGGCCCCGACCCCCTCGTGTTGCGCGTCTCGCGCGACGGGGGGCTCGTCTCCGCGCTTCGGTACCCCGCGCTCGATTCCCTGGTCTGGAAATCGAGCTATCGGGTGCCCCCGCTCGCAAGCGTGCTCGGTTTTCAGCCCGACGACGGCTACCTGAGCGCCGTCGACACTTCCGGACGCCCTGTGCGTCTCGACCTGCGGCTCGGCGCCGTCGCCGTTCCCGGGTCGTCCGGCGGCTCGCAGCACGCCTCGGCCGATGGCGCGGTGATGTACGCCCTCAACGTGGACGGCGACGTCGCCCGATACACACCGGTGGGCGACAAGTGGTCCATGACACCGACCGTGGCGCCAGCGGCCATCATCCCGCTCGAGGACGAATCGCTCGTGCTCGCCGAGGTACAGGACAACTCGCTGTTGCTCCGACGCGTGCGCCCACCCGATACCACCGTGGTGGACTCCATGCGCATCGACATCCCCGTTGCCGAGGGCAGCGTCCACGGATTCACGGTGGGCGACCGCATGTTTCTCTCGGTCGGTGCACACGTGCTGGCGCTGCGCACGCGGGACTTCGTGCGCGACGTGGACGTGGAGCTGGATGCACCGATTCGCGCAATGGTGAGCTCGCCGAGCGGTGATCGGGTCTACGCGCTGATTGGCGACTCACGTAAGGTGCAGGTGGTGGATCGCTTTGAGGGCCAGGTCGCGGCAACCATTGCATTGCCGGCCGAACCGCGTGACCTGCGCATGGACCCGCTTGGCCGCGTGCTGCTGGCCCGCGGTGACGATTCCACCGCGTGGGTGATCGATGTGGGCACGTCGGCACTGGTGGGCGCGGTGCGCACCAGCTGGCGCGGGGATCTGCCGCTCGTGCTCCCCGACGGCGCCGTCGCATTGGCGCGTGGCGACACGGTGGTGTTCGCCTCGTCCATCGACTTGGGCGATGTACGCACGCTGCCCGAGGGCGGGAAGGACCTGTGGTACGTCATGCGCTGGAATGGCTTCCGTCCGCGCGCGGCCGGACTGGACCAGCCCGTACGGTTTCGGGCCTCGACGTCCGAGGCGAGTTCTGCGGCCATGGCTGGTATCCTCGCGGAAGACTCGGCGCGCCAAGCCGCCGCCAGCGCGGGCCAGACGACCAGTGCCATCGGCTCCGCCGACTCCGCCCCCCGCACCGATGCGGACGCGGACCAGACGGATCGTGGGCGCGCGGAGCCCCTCGGCTTCACCGTACAGTTCGCCGCCGTGCTCTCCGAGGAAACGGCGCGCGCCACCGCCGCCGGCATTTCCGTGGGCGGCCGCGTGCCGCGCATCGCGACGTCGGTGCGCGGTTCCGCGACGCTCTACCGGGTGGTGATGGGCCCCTACGCCACGCGCGACGACGCCGAGGCGGCCGGCAAGGCCAGCGGCCAGACCTACTGGGTATTCGAGGGTGCGCCGTGAGTGTGCACGCCAGCGCTGACTGGGTGCAGGAAGAAGCGCGGCGGCTTGCGCCGTTACTCGAGGGCCAGTTTGCCGCCGTGGTGAGCGGCCCCAATCCGGAGGCTGCAGCGGCAATCGCTCTGGCCATCGCGAAGCTGCACGGTGCCACACGACGAGTCGCGATCGCAGACCTCGTGGGTGATGTCCCGGTGCTTCGCGATGCCGTGGTGGGCGACGACGACGATCCGCACGGCATTTCCGACAGCTTCCTGTACGGGGTGTCGCTCAATCGCATTGCCCGGCCGATCGACCCGTCCGGCAACGTGTTTCTGATGCCCAGCGGCACCGAAGCGGTGGCGATGGAATCGGTGTACCGAAACGATCGGTGGCGGCGGCTCGGCGCCGGATTCCAGCAGGTGGGTGCGCTGCTCCTGGTGGTCGCGGTGCGCGACGTTGCGGGCTTTGACGCGCTGTGCCAGTACGTCGGCGCACTCCTGCCGGTGGGCGAATCGTCGCGTCCGTCCATTCCGGATGTGAAAACGCTGTGGTTGGCGCCTCCCCCGCCGCCGCCAGAAGCGGTGCGCAAGGTGGAGCGCGCTCGCGAGGTGGCCACCGAGGACAAAGGTCAGCGCCAGAGTCGGCTACTGGCCACACTGGCTGCCGCGGCGGCCGTGGTGCTGCTCGGTCTGGCAGCATGGCCCACCGTTCAGGCGCGTTTCTTTCCCGACTCGATCGGTGCCGTCGACGCCGAGTCGCAGGTGGCCGCGGACAGCAGCGCAATGTCGCTCAGCGACGGCTCAGCCGGTGAGGCACAGGCGG
>JBBSPE010000249.1:0-4845 GCA_038259155.1 Gemmatimonadales bacterium | reverse complement strand
TGCGTATTCTGGTCAAAGCGGCCACCTATTCCGGTCCAAAGCGGCCAGGCATTCTGGTCCAAAGCGGCCACCCGTTCCGGCCCATTTCGGCCAGGCGTTTCCGATGATTGGGTGTCGTGGTGTGCGTGCGTGAGATCGGTGGGGAAATGTTACGACGTCGCGGTGTCCGACGATGTCGTGGCGAGCTTGCGGAGCGATCCTCCGGTGAGGGTGATGCGATGCGCCTGATGGACCAATCGATCCATGATCGCATCGCCAAACGTGGCGTCGCCCACGCCTTCGTGCCAGTGTTCGACCGGCACCTGACTGGTGACGAGGGTGGCGCGACGGCCGGTCCGGTCTTCGATCATCTCCAAGAGATCACGCCGCTCCCGGTCGCCAATCGGCGCGAGCCCCCAGTCGTCGAGGATCAAGAGATCGGCTTTACCGAGTTGCGCGAGCACCTTGCCGTACGTGCCATCGCTGCGCGCCATCGCGAGGTCCGGCAGCAGGCGCGGTAGCCGCAGATAGCGCACGACGTAGCCGTGGCGACACGCACTATGCCCAAGCGCACAGGCGAGCCATGACTTACCCGTACCGGTCGGACCCGTCATCAGCAGTACGCCATGGTGCGCAATCCAATCGCCCGTGGCGAGGCGCAAAAACTGCGCTTTGTCGAGCCCCCGCTTCGCGCGAAAGTTCACGTCCTCCAGTGCGGCACTGTGCCGCAGCCGCGCGAGTTGCAGCAGGCGCGTGAGTCGACGATTCTCACGCGCGACGTGTTCGCGCTCCAGTAGCAGCGCGAGGCGATCCTCAAAATCGAGCGAGACGACATCTGGCAAACGCCGCTGTTCGTCGAGGGCTTCCGCCATCGCGGGCAGCTTCAAGCGATGCAGCAGCTCGGTGGTTTGTTGGGCCAGCATGGTCAGTCGACTCCAGGCGACAGGGGGAGGGCGGGCGACGCCGCGTAGTACGCGGCGCCGCGCACGTTGTCGTGCGTGGCGGGGAGGTGTGTGGTGGCGTCGACCGCCTCAGGCGGTGCCTGATCGAGGCCGAGTTTGAGGATGGAGTGCAGCGAGCGATAGGTCATCGCGTTGGTCGCCTGGCCGCGCTGCGCCGCCGCTTCCAATCGGTCCGCGCCGTAGTGTTTCGCGAGGTGGCGGAGCCCGAGACAGGCGCGATAGCCTTGCTCCGGATGCGGCTTGTGCTCCAGGATGTGCGCGACCACGGCGCCCGTCGCGGCGCCGATGGTTTCGCCCCAGCGCACCAAGCGCGACGGCGTCCACTCGAGATGCCGCGCGTGCGACTTCGGCCGATGCGCGGGATCGGTGGAGTAGCCGCCCGGGGTGTGGCACCGGGTATGCGCGGCGACCCGCGTGCCGCGATGCAGGATCTCACACATCGTCGCGGTGAGTCGCACATCGACGGTCGCACGTACGAGCGTGTACGGCACGCTGTAACAGTGTTTCTCGACCGAAATGTGGTAGTCAATGTTCACTTTCGCGCGGCGCCATTCGGCGTACTCATAGCGCGTGGCGGGCAGCGGGCGGAGGGCCGGCTGATCGGTCGCGGCAAAGAGTGCGCGCCGCGAGCCGGGCAGTTTCTGAAAGGGCCGATCATTCAGCGCCTCCAATCGCGGGCGCAGCGCCGCATTGAGCTCGGCGAGCGAGGTGAAGCGCTGATGGCGCAGCGGCGCGAGCAGTGCGCGCTCGACGATCTGGACCGCCGTTTCCACTTTCGCTTTATCGCGCGGGGCCGCGACGCGCGTCGGCAGAATCGCCGTCCCGTAGTGCGTCGCCCATTCCGCATACGTCGCATTGATGTCCGGCGCATAGTACGACGCGGCGGTCACACCCGAGCGCAGGTTATCCGGAATGGTCAGCGCGGTGACACCGCCAAAGTACTCCACCATGCGCACGTGCGACGCAATCCAATCGGGCAGTTGCTGCGTCCACGTCGCTTCGGCGTACGTGTAGTTGCTCGCGCCCAGTGCCGCGACAAAGAGCTGGGCGGTGCGCACCGTGCCGGTGGCGGGATCGACGATGTCGACCGTGACGCCCGCATAGTCGACGAAGGTGCGCTCGCCGGCCGGGTGGTCCTGGCGCATCACCGGATCAATCGTCGCGCGCCAGCGCCGATAGTGCGCGGCAAACTGACTGTAGCTGTACCCCGTTTGCTCGGCCACGCGATACTCTTGCCACAGCAGGAGCAGCGTCACGCCCTTGCGCTTCTTTTCTTGGGCGATCTGCGCCCAGTCCGGCAGCGGTCGCTCGGTCCCCGCCGCAGTGCGCGTCGGCGCGAACAGCGCCTGCTCCAAGGCCGCGTCACTGACCGTCGCGGCCAGCGGCCACACGAGCCCGCTCGCCCGAAAGCGCGCGACATAATCTTGCACGGTACTGCGCGGCACGCCCGCGCTGCGCGCGGCCTGCCGTTCACTGAGTCCAGCCCCCAGCCGCAGCCGGAGGATGTCACGAATCATTCGCATGGGAATCCTGTCACGGGGCACGGCGTCTCTCCGGGTAAAAGTCTCCCGGAAAGACGCATTGGCACCGCAGATTGGGATCCCACGCCGCGCACCCTACACTCCCCCCCCTGGCCGGATTGCGCCAGAATGGGTGGCCGGATTCAATCAGAACCGGTGGCCGGATTCGCTCAGAATGGGTGGCCGGATTGAACCAGAATCACTGGCCGGATTGGGCCAGAATATGCAAACAGTGCCGGTTTCGATCAATCAGGACATGAAAGCCCTTGTACTCACAGTGCCAGCGCAAGGTGAATATCTGCTGCGCGCCCTGAAGGGGATGAAGCCGTTCATGTTGAAGCGTGTTCAGCGATCCAGCCATGGTACGTGCCGACTGGAAGCATCGGACTACACGGACTTTGCAATCCCGATGCCACCACCTCACGAGCAACATCTAATCATCGCGAAAATCGACGAACTGGTGACATTATGCGATCAACTTGGAGCGTCGCTCGTTACCGGAGACGTCGCCCGCAGTCGCCTTCTCGACTCGGTGCTCCGCGAGGCGATCAGCATTGATCGAACGAGCGGCGCGGTCACCGCCGTAGCGTCCGCAGCGTCCTCCCGTCCGCCGCAGAAGACCACATCGCTCCGCGCCTGACTACGTGCCTCTTCAAAAATCTCTATGCCCAGATATCACGATCGACGTGTAGCCCCAATTCTCGACGTTGCGGCCAGTTGGACCGAGCGATGCACGGCACGCGATAGTTCCGTCTTTTGCGATGAATCGCTATGGACCACCGAGCATCTCGCGCAGCTGGATCGGTTCTTCGTCTGAAACCTCGCTAAGGGAGACGGAAACTTCTACGAGAAGCTCGACAAGCAACTAGCGCCAGCTGCCTCTGCGGCGCGATGGCGTATGGCGTATGGCCGAGTTGCTCTGGGTGCTGTACCTGTTCCCCTCAAATATCGGCACGCAATCAAAGCGCGACGGCGTCCTGCGGGGGTGGCAGTTCTCCGCCCGTGAAAAACGGGGGGATTACCGTGGAAGCTGTATTGTCTGGTGCACAACATCGAAAAGCTCACCAACGCGGGCTACGCTTCTTAACAGAGCGCGCGAACTGTGCGCATGCATGCGCGCACTAGGGCCATTCGCGCGGGAACGCGTGCTTGATGCACATCGTGGCCGCGATTTCCGAACTAGCCAACGAATCGCTGGCGATGCGTGATCGAAATCGACTTATCCTACAGCCTCGACGCCAGGGTTGAGCTGCGCAGCGGCCCGTCCAGGCCTCGACAGTGCGAGGGAGCCTGGTCCGCTGCGTCAGCTTCAGCGACTCGTGAGATGTGAGGCGAGGTTGGATTGCACCTAGCCATCATCGTCGGTTCGCCCCATGAGCTGTGCATCGATAGAGATCGCCAGCGCCCGTACGGCTTCAGCGAGGTCGCGGACGTCACCCGGAGTGATAAAGACCTCTTTGCCGTCCTTGTCACGACCGTTGCGATGGACGATGTCGTGACGTCGAGGTAGGGAACGCGCGACGACCCCGAGCTCACTCCCGAACTGGATGTTCAAAATATCGCGGTACATAGCTTGTACCTTCGCAAGGTTATGCCAGACGATGTCAAGCAGGTAGCGCTTTACCTGCTCTTGCAACTGTAAAGCGACGCGGAGCACTTCATTTAACTTGACTGTTTGCTTCGACAGGTCAGGATTTCCATCCAAGAACTTCTGAATCAGTACTTCATCGCCTAGAACGCGATTGATGAAGTTGTCCGAAAGGTACGTTTCTAGGGCTGTGATGCAGTTTGCATATAGAAGGCGAAGCAGAGCTGTGCCAAGAACAGCGTCCATATCCTGTTCGAGGAGGCCGTCGATTATTGCAAGTGCTTGCGTAAGGGTCTCGAACGGTTCGGTATTCGCAGTGATAACGATGTACAGCGAGCTGTCATAGTCATCCTCACTCGGCACAGGTGCCCATTCCGTGCAGTCCCGTTCTAGCTCCTCGACTGCTTCAGCGATCTGGTCCTCTGGGTACTCCTCGCCGAACTCGGACTCTAGAACTTCTCGCGCGTCATAGGGGCCACCCCAAATCCATATGTAGCCGCCCTCGGCGGACTCATACGGCGTGCGCTGGGCAGGGTCCTCGTAACGCTCACGAAACCAGCCGACCATATCTTTGATGGCCTCGGGGTGTCCCTCAACCTCCTCGTCATCGTTGCCAGAACCGGTGTTCACACTGTGATGTGCAGGCATAGGTTGCGTCGTCTTCGATTTGCGATTGAAATCTAACACGCGCGTTCTCTTGCAGGGCCCTCCCATAAATCGCGGACAGTGAGCATTCCTTCGCGGCCCTGTCAAGAGCAACGCACAGTTAGGGCGCGAGCGCGATGCCTGACGCCGA
>JBBSPE010000248.1:0-4860 GCA_038259155.1 Gemmatimonadales bacterium | reverse complement strand
GGAAATCATGGACGCCGAGGACCTGCTGTTCATCCTCTACACGAGCGGCACCACCGGCAAGCCCAAGGGCATCGTGCACACCACCGGCGGCTATCTCACCGGAGTCACGAGCACGATGAAACGCGTGTTCGACCTCAAAGAAGAGGACGTGTTCTGGTGCACGGCCGACATTGGCTGGATCACCGGGCACTCGTACCTCACGTATGGCCCGCTGGCCAATGGCGCCACGTGCGTGGTGTACGAAGGCGCGCCCGACTGGCCGGAAAAGGACCGCTTCTGGCAGATCTGCGAACGCCTGGGCGTGACCATTTTCTACACCGCGCCCACCGCCATTCGCGCCTTCATGAAATGGGGCGCCAAGTTGGTGGAGCCGTACGACCTGTCGCAGTTGCGACTGCTTGGCTCCGTGGGCGAGCCCATCAATCCGGAAGCCTGGATGTGGTACCACAAACACATCGGTCAGGAACGCTGCCCCATTGTGGACACGTGGTGGCAGACGGAGACGGGGGCCATCATGATCTCCCCGCTCCCGGGCGTGACCGCCACCAAGCCGGGCTCGGCCACCCAGCCGTTCCCGGGCATCACCACCGCGCTACTCGGAGTTGACGGCACGGAGCGCGAGACGGGCGGTGGCCTGCTGGCCATCACCCAGCCGTGGCCCAGCATGCTGCGCACCATTTGGGGCGATGACCAGCGCTACATGGACACGTATTTCTCCAAGTGGCCCGATCGTCCGGACGTCTACTTTCCTGGAGACGGTGTCAAGCGCGACGCGGACGGCTACTACTGGATTCTGGGACGCGTGGACGACGTGCTCAACGTGTCGGGGCATCGCATTGGCACCATGGAGGTGGAGAGTGCGCTGGTGGACCACCCCGCGGTGGCCGAGGCGGCCGTGGTGGGCAAAGCGCACGAGATGAAGGGGCAGGCCATTGCCGCGTTTGTGTCGTTGCGCGAAGGCTTCAGCCCCAGCTCCTCATTGCGCGACGAGCTTCGCGACCACGTGGCCCAAAAAATCGGGGCGCTCGCTCGGCCGGATGACATCCTGTTCAGTGCCGACCTGCCCAAAACCCGCTCCGGCAAGATCATGCGGCGCCTGCTGCGCGACATCGCCGAGGGCCGAGCGTTGGGCGACACCACCACGCTGGCCGACCCGAACGTCGTGGCCAGCCTGAAGGAGCAATACGAGTCACAGGAAAGCTGAAGACGGTCGTCGCGTGGCGTTTCGGTGACGGCCATCATTGTCACCGCCGCGCCACGTGAAACATCCTGGATCAGGTTCCCGTGTAGCTTGGTATCATGGACAACATGCTCCGTCGACTGCTTCCCGAATCGATCTTTGCCCGCAAGCTGCCGCCCGATGTGGAGCAGCGGCTGCGGCTTGCGCAGGCCCGGGCGGACGAGGCGATCGTGCGCACGCACGTGGAGAACGCCCTGCTGTTCGTGGACGCGCTCGCGCCAGACGTGCCATTTGAACGCGCCCTTGAAGTGTATGTACGCGAGATGGCGGTGGCTGAACCGTTGGCGAGTGTGCTCATCACGCGGGCGCTCGTGGCGCTGGGAGACGGGCTCATGCCCGGGCGCGGCTCAGTAGCGCGCGGAGAAGCGCTCGGCTCGTCGGAGCGCACGTCGTCCGCGCACGCCCGGCCGGCCGCCGCAGACCACACCAACGTCGAAGCATCAGCGCCGGAGACGAGCAGCGACTTGCTGCCCACTCGGCCGCGCCTGCGACTGGGCGACGCATCCGCGGCACGCCGGCGCTTGGCCTGAACGAGGGCGCGGCTGGCGCGGCTACTTGCCGCTCGCCGGCCCTTGGATTGCCATCAGCGAATCGACGAGTGCCTTGAGCCGATCGGCCGTGATCCCACCGAGGTAGAGCTGCTTGCCCACCAGAATGGTGGGTGTGCCCTTCACACCCAGCTGCACGCCCACCCGCTGATTGGCAATGATATCCGGTCGGTGCCGCTGGTCGTCGAGACACGCATTCCACGCCGCCATGTCAAGCTCGAGCGCTTCCGCGTAGGACGCGATCACTGGCCTCGGCTCTCGGGTGGCCTGTGCGTGCCAGTCCCCTTGGCCGGCAAAAAGGCGATCGTGCATTTCCCAGAACTTGCCTTGATCGTTGGCACAGGCGGCCGCCTGGTGCGCGACCATGGTATTGGGATGCATGGTGAGTGGAAAGTCGAACAGCCGGATGTTCGCCAGACCGGCATCCACGATGCGCGTCTTGATGTCCGGCCCCTGCACGACCGCAAACTGGGCGCACAGCGGACACTCGAAGTCTACGAACTCCACAATAGTGATCGGCGCGTCGGGATTGCCGTACAGGTAGCCCATGCCGGTTGCGGGCGCGGCGCTGGGCGCCTCTGCGACCGGCACGGGCGCGACCGGCCGAGTGGCGCGATACAGCAAAAACCCGCCCACGAGGACAACCAGCAGGATCACGCCGTAGAACGCGACCGGCGTCTTTTTTGGACGAACGGACGGTTTGGGCACGCGGAGACCGACCTACTCGCCGCCGGCCGGAGGCGCGGCGCGCAGCGCAGTGAGCGAATCGACCACGTGCTTGATCTGGTCACTCGTGAGGCCACCCGGATACAGCTGATTGTTGAGCATGACGGTGGGTGTGGAACCCACGCCGAGCTTGATGCCAACGTTGCGGTTGGCTTCGATTTCGGCCACGTGCTTCTGCTCGTCAAAACAGGTGTTCCACTGCGCCATGTCGAGCCCGAGATCCTGCGCGTAGCCGGCGAGCACCTTGCGCGGATTGCCGGTGGCTTGCGTGTTCCAGTCGGGCTGCCCCAGGAAGATGCGATCGTGCATGGTCCAGAACTGGCCCTGATCGTTCGCACACGCGGCGGCCAGGTGGGCGGCCATCGTGTTCGGATGGATGTTGAGCGGAAAGTCGTAGAACCGGAAGTTGGCCAGCCCGGCGTCCACGATGCGCGACTTGATGTCCGGCGAGTGCAGCACGGCGAACTGCGCGCAGCCGGGGCATTCGAAGTCGGCGAACTCCGTGATGGTGATCGGCGCATCGGGGCTGCCGTACAGGTAGCCCTTGGCCTCCACAGGTGGTGCGGACGGGTCCACCGCAATCGCGATCGGAGCCGCAGGACGGGTGACGGTGTACAACACGTATGCGCCAATGAGTCCGACCACGCCCAGCAGAGCGTAAAAGGATACCGGCGTCTTCTTGGGCTGAACGGACTTCTTGCTCACCGTTTGACGGCCTCTTGAGAGAGAAGCGAGATATTGCGGGTGATCTTCGGAATGCCGGACTGTCAGCCCGGCCCTGCAACTTATCGGTGGGACGGACCCCGTCGCCATCTTTTTGTTTCCGGCATCATTCCCTTCAACCCCGATCCCGCATGTATGTAGAGCACCTGCGCATCCCGGTTGGCGACGGCACCCTGCACGTGGAGCGGCTCGGCCGCGGCAGCTCGGCGATCGTGCTGGTGCATGGGTTCGGGACCTCAGCCTCTCTGTGGCGACCGGTGGCGGCTCGACTGGCCGACGCCGGCTATCTGGTGGTCGCGCCCGACCTGCTGGGCCACGGTGAGTCGGATCGCCCCCTCGATGCGGACTACGATCTGGCCTCCCAGAGCGACACGCTGGAACGCGCGCTCTCGGCCCTGCGCATCGGGCGTGCCGTCGTGGTGGGCCAGGATGTAGGTGGCCTCGTGGCACTGGCGCTGGCCGCGCGGCACCCCGACCGAGTGGAACAGCTCGTGCTCGTGAATCCTCCCGACCTCGCCGACCTTCCGCCTGTTCCGGTGCGCGCGATGCAGCGCGCGTCGAAACGTCTGGCCATCGGTGCGTCGGGCTCCCATCTGGCCGCGGCGGCGCTGCTGGCGCCACTCCTCGCCGACGCCGTCATGGACCCGGCACAGCTGCCCCCGTCGGCCATGGCACGATATCTGGCGCCGTGGGTAGGGCGCGGCGGCGTGGAACATCTGCTCATGCTGGCCCGCACCCTTGAGGGCGACAGTGTGCGGATGGACGCGCTGGTGGCCGTGGAGACGCCCACGCTGGTGCTCCGGGCCGACGGTGATCGCACGGTGCAGCCCACGGTGGCGGTGGCACTGGCTCGTGCGCTGCCAAACGCCCGGGTGCGCACGCTACACGGCGTCGGGCGCATTCTCGCGGAGGACGCGCCGGATACCTTGACGCGCGTGCTGCTCGAGGAACTCGATGCGCACGAAGCCGCCGCAGCACTCCCGGCATCCAGCACGTAATCCCAATGAGCGCACTGGTTTCCCAGCGCTCAGCTCGCTAAGTTTCCGTTGCTACCCGGTGTCGTGTCGCACTGCCAAGTCGAGAGGGCGCTGCCTGTACCGGCATGAGTGCGACGGGTTCCGGATGCTGGGTCAGATCGTGTCTCAAGTTCTGAGGCACGCGATTGCTCAGCATCGCGCGAACCACCGGGTGGCGCCGATCCATCAATCGGTCCGTTTGTTACGCATCACCCCGAGGAAATGACCAAGCTCAAACAGCGTCCGCGTCGTGACGTCGCCCAGCCTACGCCGTATGAAGAGGCTCGCGACGAGATGTTCCAGCACATCATGCAGTGTGGTGTCATCGGGGCCCACCCCGACGATCAGACCGAATGGTTTGACAACACGATGCAGTACATGACGACGCGGTACACAGAACTCAATGAGGCGAAGTTGAAGGAACTGCGAACGCTCGGTGAGCGCTTCGCCAAACCGCTGAAGCCCAAGACGGAAGAAGCGGTCACCGCCTGAGTTCGATGGGCACGCCTAGTTCTCGCGTGCCATTGAAGCATCCAAATGCCCCCGCAGCAATGCGGGGGCATTTTGCGTTTGTGCGTCCCGCCGGCCTCAGCGGCCCGTCGCTGGC
>JBBSPE010000247.1:0-4883 GCA_038259155.1 Gemmatimonadales bacterium | reverse complement strand
TCGAACAGCGCCTTGTCGCTGCGCACCGCATGCGCCTCGCCATAACGCTCGCGCAAGCTTGCGCCGAGCTTGTCCGCCGCAATCAACTCGCGCACCCGCGCCAGCGTGCGCTCGTCGTAGCCGTTGAGGTATTTGAGGGGCAACATGGCCGACACGATACGGCAATCGGTGGGGCGTCTCCGCATCCGCGGTCGCGACCCCGGCCATTGCTATCGCAACGGCACTGCACGCAGTGGAGACGCTCGGTCAAGTCCAGTCGGCGGGACGAGTCAGCGGTGTTCAAGGCATCTCGCTGGGCAATCGTGCGGCTTGAAGATGAACCGAACTCAATGGCTTATACCAATGTGCGTGGTTCTTCAGGTCCCCCGATATGAAGCGGGCGTCGCCGACTGGAGCCACTACGGCCAGCGTGAACGCCGACTGGTCTCGTCTCACCGCTTCCAGCGCACCGGCCAAATCGGAGTCGTTGCGGCAGACGACGGCTTGCTCCATCAGTCCTTTCCACGCATCGCTGATCAGGGCGGCCAAGTTCACGTCCGTCTGTCTTTCCGAGAACGGAAAGACTCGAATGAGGTGACCTATCTCGAATCCGCTCAATCGCTCGGCCAATCGAAGAACTGGCGTGGAGCGTTGGATGAACCCCTCTCGGATAGTGCTTTGAGCGGGCCAGTATGCACGCACGCGCACAAATATCTCTGCCGGCGTATCGGCGCCTGTTTGTCGTCGGCAGCGGTGGTGTCGAATGACTTTTGTCGGGATGCGGCAAAGGCGAGCAGCCAAAAGTGAATGCGAGTACGACGGCGTGCAGCGGATTCGGCAGAGCGAAAAGTGAGCCCGCTACGAGCACGAGATAGGCGTAATACCTGCGCAGCCTGTTCTTCTCGTTTTCGGAAAAGCCGTTGCCTGATTTGCTCGTCAGGTCCTCGATGCCCGCCGCCCACGATGCCTCAACGTCTTCCACGGTCGCATCCAAGCTGACGTCAGTCGTACTTGCCGCATCGACTTCGGTCTCCGCCACCTTCAGAGGTGGCCAGACCACTGGCGCCGTCGTGTGAAGTTCGGATTCCGTCAAGCCGGTTGCGTCGACTAGGTACAGGCCCCGATGTGTGCCCACGTATCTTCGCCATTCCGGAGCTCGTAGATGAGATCGTTTGCACGTGGGCTCGACGCCTGTCCAGCGGCGGTTCTGCCATCAGAGGGCAGATCCCGGTACTTGTCCGACGCGGTCCATTCGGCCCGGAAGGCGTCGCTCGGTCATTCCCTGCGGTCGGTCGGTTCACTGAACGAAATGGCACCCTGGCACCTCTCAAGCCATTGATTGCCAAACATCGAAGGATTTTCGAAGGATTAGCGCAGGGTTTCCGGACCCCTTTATCGCTCGGGTGGGCGACTCTCGATACCGATGCGGCCCGCCGGGTCAGCGCAATTATCGGGGGGACAGGCAATGAGGGGACAAGCAATGACAGGAATCGAGAGAGTGGCGCCAAGCCGCGCGCGCGCGGATGGTGAACGGATGGGCGTTGCCAGGACGCCCGCATCGGCCCGGCTGAAGGCGATCGTCATGGCCTGCCTTGTTCTTGGCCTGCTCTGGATCGGGCCGCTCCTCGCCCAGACCGCCAACGACGAATTCAATCCGAACATCAATAACCAGGTGACCGTCATCGAGCAGCAGCGCAACGGCGCGCTTCTGGTCGGCGGAGGCTTCAGCGAGGTGTCGGGCGTCACCAGAAGCCGCGTGGCGCGGATTCGCAGCGACGGCACGGTCGATCCGAACTTCGATCCCGATGTCGCCGGTGGCGTGCCTGTTGTCCGTGCCCTGCACGAACAGCCGGGCGGCAAGATCCTGATCGGCGGCCGCTTCAACTTCGTTGACGGACAGTCGCGAACCGACCTTGCGCGGATCAACGCGAACGGCACGCTCGACGCCAGCTTCAATGTGGGCGTGGACAACGACGTCACTGCCTTCCATTCAGTACTCTCCCCGGACGGCCTTCTCGGCGTGATCTATATCGGGGGACCATTCAGCACGGTGCTGGGGCAGCCTCGCGCCCGCGTGGCCCGGCTGAGCGCTTTGGGCGCCCTGGACAGCGGCTTCGTGCCGCCTGCCTTTGTCGGACAGGTGAACGCACTCCGTGGCAACTCCGGTGGCGGGTTGATTGTTGCCGGCACCTTCGCGGCACCGTCGGCTGCCAGCGTCTTCCGGCTCAGCGAGGTCAACGGCAGTCTGGACAATTCGTTCACGCCGACGGTCACGACCAGCAGCAACCCGTTTGGCAATTTCGTGTCCGATGTCGCTGTGCAACCCGATGGCAAGCTGATAATTACCGGCGATTTCAATACGGTGAACGGGTTTGCGATCGACATGATCGCGCGTCTGAATACCGACGGCACCGTCGATGCCAGCTTTGACCCGCCCACGCTCAACGCCGCTGTCTTCAGCGTCGATCTACAGCCTGACGGCCGGATGGTGCTCGGTGGCGATTTCACCAATGTGACTCTGCGCAACCGCGTGGTCAGGCTGAATGCGGATGGCAGTCTGGATTCGGGTTTCGCGTCGGGTCTGCAGCCGGATGACATCATCACTTCGGTGGTCGTGCTGTCGGACGGCTGGGTCGCCATCGCCGGCGGCTTTACCCAGCTGAATGGCCTGCCGCGCAACCGCATGGCGAAGTTGTCCCCGGATGGTGTCATCGACCGAACCCTGGCGACCACCGGCGCCACTGACGGCACCGTGGAGGCGATCGCCTACCAGCCCGACGGCCGGCTGATCGTCGGAGGCCGTTTTACGCAAATCAACGGCGTCGCACGCACGCGATTGGCCCGCTTGAGCCCGACCGGTTCGGTCGACGGGAATTTCGCACCGACGATCAATGGCGACGTTTACGCGGTGGCCGCTATGCCGGATGGAAAAGTCATTGCAGGCGGCGGCTTTGCTGGTGCCCGCCCGCGACTGGCGCGGTTCCTCGCCAATGGGGATCTGGACCTGAGTTTCGATGCCGAGTTCTCAAACGATGGTTTCGTTCGGGTGATCGCCGTTCAACCCGACGGAAAAATCCTGATCGGCGGCAGCTTCAATGAAATCGGTAGTCAGCCGCAATTTAGGATCGCTCGCCTCTTCGCCGGTGGCGACCTTGATACGACGTTCGCGCCCGCGGCCATCGACGGCACCGTGCGCGCCATCCTTGTCCAGGCCGATGGCCGCCTGATGATCGGCGGCAACTTCACGACCGTCGGCGGATTCCAGCGCAACAACCTCGCTCGCCTTCGACCCAATGGCCAGTTCGACTCGGAGTTCAGCTCCGCCGCGATTGCGGATAACACGGTGTACGCTCTGGCGCAGTTGAGCGGCGGCAACATCCTGGTCGGTGGAGCGTTCCAGATTCTCGCAGGTGCCACGCGCAGCCGCTTCGGACTGCTCGATGCCAATGGCGAGTTGCTTGCAAGCTTTTCTGCAGGCGCGAACGGAACCGTCTTCTCGCTCGCGGTCCGCCATGATGACCGCGCCTATCTAGGCGGCTCGTTTACCAGCATCGGCGGTATCACCCGGTCACGTCTGGCCCTGTTGAACTCGAACGGCACGCTCGGAACGGACTTCAGTGCCGGCGTGGACGGCCGAGTGGAAACCCTTCTGATTCAACCGGACGGCAAGCTGGTGGCAGGCGGAGAGTTCGGCACGGCAGGTCCATTGGTACGCGGTGGCATTGCACGTTTCGGCGCGTCGGGATACACCGCCCAATCCATTGCGTGGAGCCCCGCTTTCGACCGGCTGAACTGGGTAGTCAATGGCGCCGGTCCGGGCGCCATCGGCGCGCCCCAGGTGCTGGTGTCCACGACCTGCTGCACGCCCGGCGATTTCGTTCCTTTCCCTGACAACAGCGTGATGGAACGAAGCGCGACCGCGATCGGATGGGTGCTCGAGGACTTTTCGGGACTTTCAGGGACGTTCTACCTGCGCATCCGCTCCTGGATCGGCGAATCCAACGGGGGGACGAGCGCACACGACTCACCGATCCAACGGTTCGAGGGTGGTGCGGTCAACGACACGATCTTCGCCGACGGCTTCGAGGTGGTTTTCTAGTAGCCGGCACCGCCCTCTAGGCAGCGCGTTGCCCCACGGACCCGCAAGGCGGGTGCGCGGGGCGATGTTCGATATGGCATCGATCACTGAAAACCGTTTCGGCGCTGCGCATCGCGCGAAAGCCGTCGCAGGCTCACCAGTCGGCTGGTGCGCAATTCTTGAGGAATTGCCGCCAGACGTGGTCGCCGGTGGTCAGTGGAGTTCGACGGGCCTGGCCAAGCCCGGTTGATGGATCGTCGGTGACCGCTTGTCACCTTTGGATTCCGCGAACATTCTGCTTTCGAAATAGATGAGCGCAGATTTGCGTGACCGCTGGACATTTCCGGCACATGTTTGGCACGACATCCATCGCACCTGCGTTCAACTTCATGATCTGGGGTTGCTGCGTCGGTGAACATTAAACGGAAGTCGTGCAGCGCGTCGATTCCGTTGCTGCTCAGCAATGGTCGGATTGGCGGAAATCATTGCCATCGAGATCCTCGAACCGGCGCAGATCGACCCAGTTCTTGCTGGTCAGCCGGCCGCCAATCACGCCGAGGTAGAAGCCAGGATAGGGGGCGCCCTGACGTGACTTGCCACGGGTGCTGATCAAGTGGACTCGATCGCAGCCTGATGTCCGACGGCGTTGGCTACGAACAGCATGAAAAATGTTCCGCATCGCGGTGCGTTCGCGTTCATTTGCGGACAGCGTGTGTCCCCTGATGGACACCGAGGAACGATTCCGCTTCGCCAAGTGCTTGATCATGAGGCCTCAATCGGTGGCATGCGCCTTGCTAACGTTTGCATGATTGTTCGCATCAGCTGA
>JBBSPE010000246.1:0-4914 GCA_038259155.1 Gemmatimonadales bacterium | reverse complement strand
TTGCTCTCGGGCGTCGCTCCCGGGGATATTCTCACCGTCACCGCCCAGATGACCGATGGGGTGCTCAGCCCGATGAACCCGCAGTCGGCGTTCGTGGACAACTTCGAACTCGTCGCCCAGTCGGTGCCCGAGCCGGGAGCACTGGGATTGCTCGCCGTGGGGCTGATTGCCGTGCTCGGCCGCCACCGTCGCCGGGAACGCCAGCGATAGCAGCCGTTGGATGGCGCGCCGCACGAACACACCGTCCAACCACGCCCCCCTCAAGGCCATTCGGCGCTTCGGCGAACAGCGCTTTCCAGGTCGCGCCGAGCGCCCGGCTCGCCCGCTTCTGCGGGTACTCTGGCGCCGGTACAACGGATCGGCGGCTTGTGTGCTCTCTGCAACCGGCGAATCTCATTTGCCAAAGCGCCGAATGGCCTTGGGCCGAAGAGCCGAATAGCGGTGCACGAAAACACCGCCCGCAGCTACTGAGCGATCACGCAGCTGACGGCTTGAACAGCATCCAGACCAACCATGCCGCCGCGGCGATCCCCAGCATCACCAGCAGCATCATGATCGGCGCGGCACGCTCCTTCCGTGCCCCCGTATCGCCGGCACCCGGCGGCACCCGATCCGACCCACCGCCGTCCAGCAGCGGAGACGCAGCCGCGGCGCTCGCCGCCAGGAACGGACTCGGATCCGTCTTGTACACTGTCGCGCCGGCGGGCTCCGCCGACTCCTGAGCCTCGTCCTCGCCCAGCGTGCCACGCAGCGGATACACCTTGCGGCCCACCACCTCCTGCGAGTCCGCCGCGCTCAGCCCCACGCCGTCAAACAGCGCGGCCACCACCGTCACGTTGTCCGGGCCGCCCATCTCGTTGGCGCGCGCGATCAGCCGGTGGCACAGCACCGCCGGATCTGGCTCGGCCCGCGCCGCCGCCTCGATGTCGTGCGCCTTGACCACGCCCGACAGCCCATCGCTGCACACGATCAGCATGTCGCCCAGGCGGAGCTTCTGGTGCGTGAGGTCGATCTTTACCACCGGCTCCGGGCCCAGCGCCTGAAGGATGATGTTCCGACGCTCGCTCGACTCCGCCTGCTCGGCCGAAATCTCGCCCGCGTCCACCAAGCGCTGCATGAGCGACTGGTCGCGCGTGAGCAGGTTCAGCTTGTTGTCGCGAAACAGATAGGCGCGGCTGTCGCCCACCTGCGCGATGTACACCGTGTCGTCCAGCAGCCCCGCAATTGTGGCCGTTGTGCCCATGCCGCGATGCTCCGGATGCTCGCGCGCGAAGGCGTGAATGCGCGCGTTGGCCGTCTCGGCCGAATCCCGGATGGCCGTCGCGAACACGTCGGCCTCCAGATCGTCCACGGAGCGCCAGCGGGCCAGCAGCTCCTCGTACACCACCTGCGCGGCCATCGCGCTCGCAATTTCGCCCGCTGCGGCGCCGCCCATGCCGTCCGCCACCGCGAAGAGCAGCCCGTGCGGACCGCCCGAGCGCGTCTCGGTGCCATGATCGAATTCGATCACGGTCCCCGTTTCGAGGTCGGCGACGAGGAACGTGTCCTCGTTGTGCTCGCGCGTGTGGCCCACGTCGGTTGCGCCGTACAGGCGAACGACGACGCGCGGCTCGGCGTCTGGGGGCTCGGGGGTAGGCTGCAGGGCGAAGGAGGTCACGAGGTGGGATATCCGGATCGGAAACGCCTAACCAACGATTCCGACACCCTACGGAACACCGGTCCGAAGGTTCCGGCCTGATTGACCGATGGGGTATAATGCCCGCCACCACCCGGGGGGTCAACGCATGGACCCATCAAAAATCGCCACAGGCCGGCCCAGATCGCGCCGCCACGGGGATTGCCCCTGCCGCACCGCTCGACAGACGGGTGGGCATCATTGAGCTTTGAGCATGCCTCCTCGAGCAACATCCCCGTCTTCGGCCGCCCGGCGGGCCGCGCCGCTCGCCGCCCTGGCCGCACTCCTGCTCTCCGCCTGCGCCGGCGGAACCCAGTCCGGTGCCGGGGACGCGCCCACCCCCGCGGCCGAAGCGGCCGACGCCGCCGCGAGCGCGGGCGGCACCTCGCTGCCCGCCATCCCGCCCGTGAACGGCCCCATCGCCATCCGGGTACAGAATCCTGTGCCCAACGCGTACCTGGGCGTGGACTCCACCTTCGTGTTCGGCACCATCGGCACGGGCGACACCTTCCTGCGAATCAACGACACCCCTGTGGAAGTGGCCCCCAACGGAGCCTTCCTCGCCTGGCTGCCCACCCCGCCGGCCAGCGACCCCGTCTACTCGTTTGACGCCGTCCGAAAAAACGCGAACGGTGCGGTGGCCACGGGAGACTCCGTGCACACCACCATTCGCGTGCGACGTCCGTCCAGTCGGCCGCTGCCCGACACCGGCGCGCTGCTCGTGGACAGCAACTCCGTGTCGCCCGGTGGCTCCCAGCGTGTGCGCGCCGACGAGTACGTGCGCGTGAGCGTGCGCGCCCCCGACAACGCCACCGTGTGGCTGCGCGCGACCGACGCAAGCACGCGCGAGGTCCGCACCGTGCCGCTGGTGCGCGCCCGGGATGTGGCGGCCACCACTGAGCAGGCCGCGTCGGGCAGCGCGGCCAGCACGACTACCGCCGGCACCGGCACCCTGTTCTACGGTGAAGCGCGCGCCGACCAACTGTCCGCCGACACGCGATTGGTCATCGCACGCAGCCGCGACACCGTGCGCCTGCCCGTGGGCGTACCACAACTCGTGCTTCCCACCACGCCGCGCCGCTTTGGTGTGCTGCGCAATCACACCGGCGGGCTCGTGGCCACCAGCGACACCGATCAGGTCGTGATCGCCCGCCCCGTACCCGACGGCTTCTACAAGTGGTCGCTGCTGCCCGGCACGCAGGTGGAGCTCACCGGCGTGCAGGGGGGCCAGACGCGCGTGCGCCTGGACTCGCAGCTCGAGACGTGGGTGACAACCGGGGACATCGTCCCGCTCCCCGACGGCGCACCCGCCGTGCGACGTGTGAGCGGCGGTCTGCGCGTGCTGCCCTCAGCCGAATGGGTGGACGTGATCGTGCCCACCGGTGCGCGACCCGCGTTTCTGGTGGAGCCCGACACGCACCGGCTCGTGGTCACGCTGTACGACACGCAGTTCTCGCCCGAGATCTCGCCGCTCATTGGCAATGATCCGCTCGTGCAGCAGCTCTCGTGGGAGCCCGTGGCCACCGATCGCACGGTGCTCACCGTGCGACTGTCAGAGCCCGTGTTCGGATGGCTCATGTTGTGGGACGACGCGCGCCGAGCGTTGGTGCTGCGCGTGCGTCGCATTCCGGATATCAATCCGCGTCGCCCGCTGGCGGGGCTCACCATTGCCGTGGACGCCGGACATCCACCGGGCGGTGCCACTGGCGCCACGGGGCTCACCGAGGCCGACGCTGTGCTGCCCGTGGCCGTCAAACTCGCGGAGCTGCTGCGCGAGCGCGGGGCAACGGTGTTTATGACACGTACGACGCGCGAGGCCGTGGGGCTCACCGACCGTCCAGTGATGACCCGTCGCGCGAATGCGCACGCGTTCCTGAGCGTGCACCTCAATGCGTTTGCCGACGGAACCAATCCGTACGTCAATCACGGCACGAGCACGCTGTTCTTTCATCAACCGTCTGAGCCGCTCGCGCGCGCGATCCAGACGGAGCTCATGCAGCGCATCGGACAGCGCGATCTGGGCATCCACTATCAGAACCTGGCCATCGCGCGTCCCACGTGGTATCCGTCGGCGCTGGCTGAGGGGCTGTTTCTCATGTTCCCCGACCAGGAGGCGGCCATCAAGCGCGCCGATTGGCAGGAGCGCTACGCCCGCAGCATCGCCGATGGCGTCACGGAGTACTTCCGCACGCTGGGTGCACAGAGCGCGCAATCCGGCGGAGCCTCGCGTTGAAGCGGCGACTGCGTACGGTGGCTGCAGCGCTGCTGCTTGTGGCCACCGCATTGCTGATCTCGGCCACCGCACTGCACGCCCAGGTTGACCCGCGCGGTGATGTCCGCACCATTCGCACCACGCATTTCCGCGTCCACTTTGCCGCAGAGAACGAATCCCTCGCGCGTCGTGCCGCGGCCTTCGCAGAAACCGCGTACGAACAGCTCGCGAGCGAACTCGCCACGCCCGACGGACCGGTGGAGCTGCTCGTGGCCGACAACCTCGACCTCTCCAACGGCTTCGCCACCGGCTTTCCCACCAACCGCATCGTGGTGTACAGCATGCCGCCGGTGGCCGTGCCCGAGCTGCGCTTCAACGATGATTGGCTGCAACGGGTGATCACGCACGAACTCGCGCACATCTTTCATCTCGATCGCGCGCGCGGCCTGTGGTCACTGGGACGCAAAGTGCTGGGCCGCAATCCGGGGCTGGCGCCCAACGCATTCCTGCCGTCGTGGATGATTGAAGGGCTGGCCGTGCACTACGAAACCAAATTCACCGGCAGTGGACGCCTGGCCAGCACGGAGTTCCCCATGATCGCGCGCACCGCTGCGCTCGAGAACGCCCTGCACGGCCCGGACGCCTGGAGCCTCAGCAGCTCCCGCTTCCCACTCGGCCAACTCGCGTACGGCTACGGCGCCATGCTCATGTCGCAAATGGCCACGCGGCCGCGCGACAACGGACAGCCCGCCGGCATGCGAGACTTCGTGGACGGCGTCGCCATTCATCCCATCCCGTGGCGTCTCAACCACTCGGCGCAGCTAGGATTTGGCGTGAACATTGGCGATGCGGTCACGCAGTTTCGCGACTCGATTGAAAACACGCTTGGCGCCGTGAACACCTGGGCCGCACGCGACACCATACCGCACCTGATCGCGCGAGACATGGAGTGGTTTGCCGAGCAACCGCGATGGGAAAACGACAGCAGCGTGGTGCTTGCGGTGAGCAACGGTCACGAGGTGGGAGG
>JBBSPE010000245.1:0-4949 GCA_038259155.1 Gemmatimonadales bacterium | reverse complement strand
CGCCGATCGCGACATCGAGGAGTCCTCGGCAGTGGTTCGGAGTGCGCTGTCCGACAACGTATTCTGGACGCTCAACGACAGCGGCAACAACGAGCGGCTCTTCGCGTTTGACAGCACCGGCGCCGCTCTGGGCGCGGTAGACCTGTCCAACGCGAAGAATCGCGATTGGGAAGCGATGGCGGCCGGGCCGTGTCCCGAAGGCCGCTGCCTCTATATCGGCGACGTGGGGGACAACCTCGCGGTGCGAGGGACCGTACGGTTCTGGCGGCTGCCGGAGCCCGCGCCACCGGGTCGTGGTGAAAAGGTGAAGCTGAAGACGGCGACCGAGCTGAGCGTTGCGTATCCCGATGGCGCCCGGGATGTCGAGGCCATGTGGGTGGACGCCGACACGGTGATCTGGCTGGCCACGAAACGGCCGACCGCGAGCAGTGATCGCGCGCTGCGTCCGTCGCTCGTGTATAGAATCCCGCCCGATGCGTGGCGCCGCGGCGACGTGGCACAGGCCGAGCTGGTGGATTCGCTGCCGCTGGTTCCCACACGCGACGAGCGCACGCAGGTGACCGATGCCGGCTTGTCCAACCCGTTCGCCGACGCACAGGTCGCCTCGCTGCTGGCCGTGCGCACCTACGGATTCGTGCTCGTGTTCCGCGTGCAGGGCACCTCGGGCCGACCGGGCGAACTCGTGGCCCGTTGCGATCTGTCGCTGCTCGGCAAAAGCGGCGAGGGGATCACCTGGCTGTCGGACGGTCGCCTCTTTGTCTCGCGTGAAGGACGCGAGGCCCCACTGCGCGCCCTGCGCTGCCCGTGATTGGCCCTTCGTCCGCCGACGCGATATCCTACGTCGATGCGCAGCACCACCCCATTCACGCGCCCGGCAGCGAAACCTGCCACCGGGGTGCGCCCGTAGTGTCCGGAGTGCAGGCTCGCCCCCACCCGAGAGGACAGGCATGATCACGCGCGAAGATGTCGAGTCGTTCCTCGATCGCATGACCGCCGAAGGCGTCACGCACGAGGAAGTTGAGCAGGGATTGTGGACCGTCCGACCTGGCGGCGCATTGGAGTTTGACGTCGTGGTGAGCTACACGCCGCCCGTGATGCTGCTGCGCGTGAATGTGATGGCGCTGCCGGTGTCGCCCGAGGAAGTTGCGGTGCTCAGTCGGCGGCTGCTCGAGCTCAACGCCACCGACCTGCTGCACGGGTCGTACGGGATTGACGGGGAGGCAGTCGTCCTCACCGAGGCGCTGGAGCTGTCGCACCTCGACTACGAGGAGTTCCTCGCCGCCTACGAGAGCATGACGCTGTCGCTGGCCTCGCACATGCGCGAGCTGGCTTCCTTCCGCGAGGTACGCTGACCGATGGGACTCTTCGACCGTCTCTCGAGCCTGATCAAGTCCAACCTCAATGATCTCATTTCCTCGGCGGAAGACCCCGAGAAAATGCTCACGCAGATCATTGTGGACATGCGCAACCAGCTCGCCAAAGCCAAGCAGCAGGTGGCCGCCGCGATCGCTGATGAAAAGCGCCTGCGCGATCAGGCCGACAGTGAATTCCGCCTTGCCGATGACTGGGAAAAGCGCGCCATGCTCGCCGTGCAGCAGGGTCGCGATGACCTGGCCACTCAGGCGCTCATGCGGCAGCAGGAACACCTGGAGCACGCGCAGTCGCTGGCCACCACGTGGGAAACGCACCGGCACGAGACCGAGGCGCTCAAGCAGTCCCTGCGCGACCTCAACGACAAGATCGAGGAAGCCAAGCGCAAGAAGAACCTCCTGCTCGCGCGCCAGCGCCGGGCCGAAGCGCAGCAGCGCATTTCGCAGACCATGTCGGGACTCTCCGACAAGTCGGCGTTCGAGGCCTTCAACCGCATGGAAGAAAAGATCACGCAGAACGAGCGGCAGCTCATGGCCGCCAAGGAAATCGAGGAGGAGTTCACCGGCGACAAGCTGAGCTCGGAGTTCAAGCAGCTCGAGCGCATGGCGGGTGGCGTCAGCGCCGACCGTCAGCTCGCGTCGCTCAAAGAGCGCATGGGCATGCTCTCGGCGGGCTCCTCGGCGCCGGCCAAGGCGCTGCCTCGTGGGACTGAAGAAAAGGCGGTTGAACAGAAGGGCGAATCCGTCACCGAGGCCAAGGCCGGCGCGCCCGCGAAGAAAACCACCGGCGATGCGGACCTGATCGCCGAGATCGAGGGGTTGCGTTAGGACCGTCCGGGACGCTGAGTTAGGGGGATAGCCATTTTGACGCCCCCTCGACACCCGGTATGACTCGCACGCGCCGTTTTCTGGTGTTGGCCGAAGGCAACTTCGGCCCGATGTCCTCCAAGACCGCCAACGCCTGCATTCGCTACGTGCCGGAGGATGTGGCCGTGGTGCTCGATAGCGCGGTGGCCGGTCAAACCGTGCAGGATGTGCTTGGCTTCGGTGGTCCCATTCCGGTGGTGGCCACATTTGACGAGGCCATGCGGCACCAGCCCACGGCGCTGCTCATTGGGATCGCGCCGGCCGGCGGACAGTTTCCGTCGGCTTGGCGCTCGCTGGTGCTACAGGCACTCGCCGCCGGCTTGGATATCTGGAGCGGACTGCACACGCTGCTCGGCGACGATCCCGAGTTCGCCGCCGCTGCCACCGCCAGCAACGCCAGTATTCGCGATCTGCGGCGCGCGCCCGCCGGACTCGACGTAGCCTACGGTCGCGTGCGTGACGTCAACGCCACGGTCATTCTCACCGTCGGCAGCGACTGCAACATCGGCAAGATGACCACGCAGCTCCAGGTGCGCCAAGCCGTTCGGCAGCGCGGCCATCGTGTCGCATTCGGCGCCACCGGTCAAACCGGCATCCTCATCGAGGGACGCGGCATCGCCGTGGACGCGGTCATTGCCGACTTCATCGCGGGCGCGGCCGAGCAGCTCACGGTGGACGCGGCCGAGCACGGCGAGATCGTGCTCGTCGAGGGGCAGGGGTCCATTGTGCATCCCGCGTACTCCGGCGTCACGCTCGGCCTCATGCATGGCTCCCTGCCGCACGCCATGCTGCTCTGTGCGCAGCCCAGCCGCACCACCATCCACCGCAATCCGTGGGTGCCCGTACCCTCGCTCAGCGAGCTGATCCGGCTGCACGAGCAGCTGGCTGAACCTCTCCGGCCGGCGCCGGTGATCGGCGTGGCGCTCAACACCTTCGATCTCTCCGACATCGAGGCGCGCGAGGCCATTGAGCGTGCCAGGGGGGAGACGGGCTTGCCGGTCACGGACCCGGTGCGATTCTCCACCGCCCCGCTTGCCGACGCGATCGACGCGTTCCACCGTGAGCGCGTTGAGGCGCTGGCGTCGCTGCACTAGGACCCGTCGCGTTCCCACATGCACATGTACCGTCCCATCCAACGATTGCTGGCAGTCGTGGTGCTCTCCGTCGTGGCGAGTGCGCTGTCCGGCTGTCAGTCGGACGCCGTCGCGACATCCAGAGGTTGGGAAGGGCAGATCGATTCGCTGCCGTCCGGTGTGCTGGTGGTACGGAATGACGGACACGGCGTGTGGCCCGACTCCGGCGGTTGGACGCTGCAGGAGGAGGTGCGCATCGGCTCGCTGGATGCCGAGGGGCCGGAGAATTTCGGGCGCATCGTCTCGCTGGCGGTAGATGGCGAGCAGCGGATCTGGGTGCTCGAGGGGCAGGCCGCCGAGTTGCGCGTGTTCGACAAAAACGGCGCGTACGTCCGGACGGTGGGTCGGTCGGGCGGTGGACCAGGTGAGTTTCGGCAGCCCATGCGCGTGGACTACGGACCGGACGGCAACCTCTGGATCATGGACCCGCAGAATACTCGGCTCTCGGTGTTCGACTCGGCAGGCACGTACCTGCAAGGACTGCGAACGGCGGGAGGATTCGTGATCTTTCCGTGGGCTGGCGGCTTTGACCGGAACGGCACCTACTACGCGCCCATTTCGCTTCCCGGAGATGAGTCTGCACCGCAGTTCGGCTTCGCGCGATTCGATCTCAGCTTCGCGCCGCAGGACACGATTGTGCCGCCAACCGACCCCGCGGAGCGGGCGAGTTTCACACTCGTGTCCGACAACGGCCAGTCGCGAATGACCGCGAGCGTGCCCTTCCAGGGCGGCATGCGAACCCATCTGTCCAAGGCGGGCACCCTCTGGGCGCTCATCACCGATCAGTATCGCCTCATGGAGTTCGACGCGAACGGAGACACCCTGCGCGTGTCCACGAAACAGCACGCGCCGCTTGCTGTCTCCGCGGAGGAGCGCGCCGAAGCGATCGATGACCTCGAGTGGTTCACTTCGCAGGGCGGACGCGTTGACGAATCGAAAATTCCGGCCACGAAACCGCTGGCCACCAGCTTTTTCGTCGATGACGCGGGCTTCGTGTGGGTGGCCATTGTCGGAGACGCGAACGCCAACGAACAGCGCTTCGACCTGTTCAACCCGACCGGACAGTTTCTTGGTACACTCACGGCGCCGTTCCGTCTGCTCACGTCGCCCACGCCCATCGTGCGTGACGGCACGCTCTACGGCGTGATCCGGGATTCGCTCGACGTGCAGTACGTCGTGCGCGCGAGCCTTCGCACGCCGTAACAAACGGCCGCGGCGAGTTCGCGCCGCTGGGTCCATCACGCGCTTTGACACGGTGCGTGTTGTTTCGGTGACGTGGCGTCGCACGGTGTGCGTACACTGCACCCATGACATCACCCTCACCGCACCTGTCCACCGTCCACACGCGGGCCGCGCAGAACGCACCGGAGCTGGGCGTGCGCGCCATCTGTCTGCGCGTGCCGCCCATCGTGGTGAATGCCGGCGCGGGCGGCGCGCGGCTGAGCATCCGTCTGCTCGCTGCCACGCAGCTTGTGCTGCCCGCGCGGCAGGCCCTCGTGCTGCACGATCCAGTCGGTCTCACCGGGGAGCGCTTGCTCGCCCACATCTACCAATCCGCCACGAGATCACTGGCGGGCCT
>JBBSPE010000244.1:0-5108 GCA_038259155.1 Gemmatimonadales bacterium | reverse complement strand
GTCGCAGGCCGAGAACGGCGGTGACCTGCAGCAGCATACCCGGCACAGCGGGTGGGACGTCTACGCACCGGCGCTCGACGCGGGTCGCATCGTGTACCAGAACGGCGCGGATCTGTGGATGCTCGACCTCGCCAGCAACAACACCGCAAAGCTCGACATCACGATCGCCTCAGACCTGGACCAGCTCCGCCAGCGCTGGGTCACCGACCCGTTTGACTACCTCACGAGCGCACACATCTCGCCAACGGGTGATCGTGTGGCGCTCACGTCGCGCGGTCGCGTGTTCGTGGCACCCGTGGGCAGCGGCCGCATGGTGCGCGCGTCCACCAAGGATTCGGTGCGCTTTCGCGATGCGCTGTTCATGCCCAACGGCAACACGTTGCTCGCACTTTCCGATGAAAGCGGCGAACTGGAGTTCACGCGCCTTCCCACCAACGGCGTGGGCCGAGACAGCGCACTCACCAGCGACGGCAACATTCTGCGCTTCGAGGGCACCCCGTCTCCCGACGGCCAATGGATTGCGTGGAACGACAACAACAACGAGCTCACGCTGCGCAGTCTGCGCACGGGCGAAGTGCGCACGGTGAGCCTGAACCGCGAGGGTGTTGGTGACCGCTACTGGTCGCCCGACAGCAAGTGGATGGTGTGGGAGCACTCGGGGCACAACACGTTCCGCCGGCTCATGCTCTACAACGTGGAGACCAATCGCTCCACCCCACTCACCAGCGATCGCGTGAACTCCTACTCGGCGGCCTGGGACACGAAGGGTGAGTTCCTGTACTTCCTGTCCGACCGCAACCTCAGCACCACCGTGGGCTCACCATGGGGATCGCGTCAACCCGATCCGTACTTCGACAAGCAAATCGAGATCTATGCACTCGCGCTGCGTCCGGGGCTGCGCTCGCCTTTTCGGCCGGCAGATGAACTGCACGGTTCCGCTGGCGACTCGGCGGCCGGTGGCGCAACTGGCGGTGCAACGGCGGGCGCAACTCGCAGCGCAGCCGCACGCACGTCCACGCCGGTCACCATTCGCATTGACACGGTCGGCATCATGCGCCGCATTGATCGCGTCCCGGTGCCGGCTGGCAACTATTCCTCACTGACCGTAAACGGCGACGCGTTGTTCTACCTCTCGCGTGATGCGCAGGGCGGCACCACCCGCACCGACGCACACGCGCTCAAGCTCGCGCCCAAGGCCGAGCCGGTGCCAATCGTGGAGGGAGTCCGTCAGCTCGAGATGTCAGCCGACGGCAAGAAGCTGCTGCTGCGTCGCGGTAACGCTCTGCACGTGGTGGACGCACGCGCTGCCAAGCCCGGCAACCTCGCCGACTCGCGCGTGGACCTGAGCGGCTGGCGCTTCGCGATTGACGTGCGCGATGACTGGCGTCAGCTGTTCGTGGACGCGTGGCGCCTGGAACGCGACTACTTCTACGATCCCAACTTCCACGGTGTGGACTACGCGGCGACACTCGCCAAGCACATGCCGCTGGTGGATCGCGTGACGTCGCGCGAAGAACTCTCCGTTGTGATTGGCTGGATGGTGGGCGAACTCTCGGCACTGCACACCGCCGTGCGCGGTGGTGACCAGCGCCGAGGACCGGAGTCCATCACCATCGCGTCGCTGGGTGCACACCTGGTGCGCGAGCCTGCGCGTGGCGGGTATCGCATAGAGCGCATTTATCAGGCCGACCCCGACTACCCCGACGAACGGGCACCGCTCGCCGACCCGTATCTGAACGTGACCGCCGGCGACATCATCACCGCCGTGAATGGCGCGGGCACGCTGAGTGTGCCCGACATTGGGGAACTGCTGCGCGATCAGGCGGGCAAGCAGGTGCTGCTCACCGTGTCGCATGACGGCAACGCGCGTGATGTCGTGACCGTGCCCATTGGCAACGAGAGCAACCTGCGCTACAGCGACTGGGAGGTGTCACGTCGCCTACAGGTGGAGAAGGCGAGCGACAACCGCATGGGCTACGTGCATCTGCGTGCGATGGGCGCGAGCGACGTGAACCAGTGGTACCGCGACTTCTATCCCGCGTTCGATCGACAGGGGCTCATTCTGGATATGCGCCAGAACCGCGGTGGCAACATTGACTCGTTCATTCTCGACAAGCTCATGCGGCGCGCATGGATGTACTTCCAGGGCCGCGTGGGCGAACCCACGTGGAACATGCACTACGCGTTCCGCGGCCACATGGTGGTGCTCGTGGACGCCGAGACCGCGAGCGACGGTGAAGCATTCGCCGAGGGCTTCCGGAGGCTGGGGCTTGGCGCGGTGATTGGCACGCGCACCTGGGGCGGCGAAATCTGGTTGAGCGGCGTGAACACGCTCAGCGACGGCGGCGTGGCGCGCGCCCCCATGACGGGTGTGTACAGCCCCGAGGGCGAATGGCTCATTGAACAGGTGGGCGTGATCCCCGACATCGAGGTGGACAACCTGCCGCACGAAACGTTCAACGGGCGTGACGCGCAGTTGGAGGCGGCGATCGCCTATCTGGAGCGCAAGATCGCCGAGGACCCGCGCGCGGTGCCCAAGCCGCCGGCGTTCCCGCGCAAGGCGTTTGTGTATCCGGTGCCGTCACCGCAGTAACGGCACCGGGCCAACGAGTTCGGCGCAACGGCCGGCAGGGTGAGCCCCTACTTCATCACCTTGCCGGCCATGCGCATGATGTCGTCCAGCGCATTCCCGTCGCCGTTCATGTCGATGAGCGAACTCAGGCCACCACCGCCGCCCGCGCCGCCACCACCCATGAGTCCGCCCAGCAACCCACCCAGCCCGCCACCACCAGCCGCCGGCGCGGACGGCGCCGCGGCTCCCGCCTTCTGCTTCGCCATGTAACCAGCCGCCAGCATGGCCAGCATGGGCAGCATCTTCTTGAGCATACCCGCGTCCAGCCCCGACTTCGCGGCCGCGTTTGCCGCCACCGTGCGGCTCACGTCCTTGCTCCCGAAAATCTGGCCGAGCACGTCATTGCCCTGGCTCACGTCGGTAGGCTTGGGCGAGAGCACATTGTCGAGCAGACCACCGCCACCGAGCTTGCCCAGCAGGCCGCCCAGCCCCTCCAGCCCCGACGACTGCCCCTGCGCCTGCTTCTTGAAGCCGCCCAGAATGGCCGGCAACAACGCCTCGGCACCGCTCGCAGCCTGGCCTTCGGTCACGCCCAGCTCCGACGCGACGGACTTGAGGCCGCCCATCTGGGCAAGAATATCCTTGAGATCCATGGTGCACTCCATAAAGAAACGAGGGGGCCGGCTCGGCCGAGTGTTGCGACGTGGCGCAAGCGTACGGAATATTGCGCCATGCAACCTGCGTCGGACAATACCGCCCCGCACCTGCTGAGCGTCACGCACACGCACCCGAAGTGGGAAGAGCCGCACCGCTTCCCGTTCTCTGTGCCGTCCATTGCGAGCATGACGTCGCTCGACATGGACGCGTCGGTGGTGTGCTTTGTGGGCGAGAACGGCTCAGGCAAGTCCACGTTGCTCGAGGCCATTGCCATCGCGGCCAACCTCCCGTCCGCCGGCTCCGCCGACCTCGCACGGAGCGATCCCACCCTGCAGCAGCAGGGCGTGCTGTCACGTGCCCTCAAGCTCGCCTGGCGATTGCGCACCAATCGCGGTCTGTTCCTGCGCGCCGAAGATTTTTTTGGGTTCCAGCTGCTGCTGCAGCGCGAGCGGGCGGAGTTTGCGGCCACTCTCGAACGCATGGAAGAGGACTACGCTGACCGCTCGGCGTACGCAAAGACGCTCGCCATGGGCCCCCTCAAGGCGAGCATGGCCGACATGGACCGTCGATATGGCGCCGAGCCTGATGCGCGCTCGCACGGCGAGGCGTTCCTCAACTTCTTCCAGCAGCGACTTGTCCCGAACGGACTGTACCTGTTGGACGAGCCCGAAGCTGCGCTCTCACCGCAGCGGCAGCTGGCGCTGCTGGCCATGATTTTCGACCTCGTGGCCGAGGGCGCGCAATTCGTGATTGCCACGCACTCGCCGCTGCTGCTCGCGTTCCCGGGCGCGCGCATCTACTCGTTTGACGAGTCTCCGATTGCGGCTGTGCCGTGGGAGGACACGGAACACGTGAGGCTGACGCGCGATTTTCTGAGCAATCCGGAGCGGTACCTGCGCAATCTGCGGGCCTAGCGGCGCGCTCAGCGGTTGTCGATCTGGCGGTCGTCGTTGTAGCGCACGTCGAGCAGCTCGAGTTCGATGTACGTGTACTCGCCCGCGGCGGTTTGCCATCGCGCGTCGCCGCTCGCGCTGAGCAGCACGGCACCAAACCTTGCGTAGGGTCCCAGCGGCGTACGCCAGCGTGCGGGTGTGAACTGCCGGCCGTCGGGAGACGCCATGGACCGGTCAAACGAGACAAAGTCCACCAGCTCATCGGCGTCATTGAAATACAGCGTCGCGTCAATCACGTGCCCAGCGTTGGTGTAGCGGGCGCTGGCCGAGTGATCGTCAATGGCGGTCCAACTGATGGACGGACTGATCAGCGTGGCCGGCGCCAACCAGCACATGTCGTTGAGCAGCGTGACCGTCTCGGATCGGTCCATCTCGGGGCCCGCCGCGTTCACCATGGGCAGCAGTCCGGCCACCTTCACGCGCATGGTGGCGGCGCTGCCTTCGTAGACATGCAGCACCTGGATGGGCAGACCGAACAGCGTTGCGTCCATATAGAAGTATCGCGCGGCCGGATCCTGCACATTGACCTGTTCGCCCGTGAAGGACATCCACCGGGCATCCGGGCCACTGCGAATCCGCCCCCTGAAGCGAGCCCACACGCGGTGCACCTTGGGCTGCCCGACGGCACCTGAACGGCGCACATAGCGCTGCACGGGCGCTGGCAGGTGGGCCAGGTCCGTCTCATGGAGAAGGCTATCGGTCGTTGTCCTTCCCGCGCGTGACGGGCGCTCCGCCACCGTACGGCGGTACTCCAGACGCAGGCCGTAGGGAGCCCGGGTCGCAAGAAGGAACAGGCTGACCACCAGCAGCAGTCCGCCCGCCGCAAGGTATGCGAGCTTCATGGTTCGAAGCTTGGCTCAGAGTGCGTGCGTGTGCAGCTGGGCACTCCCTGACCCCGGGCGGGGGTTTTGCCGACACGACCGGCG
>JBBSPE010000243.1:0-5160 GCA_038259155.1 Gemmatimonadales bacterium | reverse complement strand
CGCGGCGATGCCCAGCATCCGGCAGGTCATGGTGGGCCGTCCGGCTGGCGCCACCGATGACGAGTGGGAGCGCGCGCTGTACGTCGCAAGACGCGAGATGGAGCACCGCATTGACGCGCTGAGCCTGATGCCCTTCCACATCGCGTCACTGTCCTGCCGCACCATCGTGTACAAAGGGCTCGTCACCGGCGCGCAACTGGCCGACTTTTTTCCTGATCTGCGCGAACCGTCGTTCGAGACGGCGATTGCCGTGTTCCACGAGCGCTATGCGACCAACCCGCTGCCGCGTTGGGATCTGGCGCAGCCGTTCCGTATGCTGGCGCACAACGGCGAGATCAACACGCTCTGGGGCAATCGCAATGCGATGTCCATGCGCGATGCGCTGTTGGCCGTACCGGCGTTCGGCGAGCATGCGGAGCGGGTCCGTTCACCGATTCGCCGTGGTGGCAGTGATTCCTCAAGCCTCGACAACGCCTTCGAGCTGCTCGTGCGCGGCGGCCGTTCACCGGTGCACGCCGCCATGATGCTCGTGCCGCAGGCTTGGGAGAAATACCCGGACATCGACCCCACCATCAAGGCGTTCTACGAATACCATCAATGTGTGCTCGAGCCGTGGGACGGACCGGCCGCGCTCGCGTACAGTGACGGTGTTCAGGTGGCGGTGTCTCTCGACCGGAACGGCCTGCGTCCCTGCCGCTACAAGATCCGAGCGGACGGCATGGTGGTGGCGGGCTCGGAGGTCGGCATTGGGTCGTTTGACGCGCGCGACATTGTGGAGACGGGCAAGGTGGGACCCGGAGGCGTGCTGCTGGTGGACACCGCGGGTCAGCGCATCGTCCGCAACACCGCCGCCAAGCGGGAACTCGCCGAGCAGCGGCCGTACGCCCGGTGGATCTCGCACCACATGGCGTCGCTGCCCACCAGCGACGGGTCGGAGCCGCTCGTGCAGTCCAGTGATCAGCTCCGGTCGGCGCAGTTTGCGCTGGGGTACGGCCACGAGGACCTGCGGATGGTGCTGGAGCCCATGGCGACCACCGGCACCGAGGTGGTGTGGAGCATGGGGGACGACACGCCGCTGGCCGTGCTGTCGCGATTGCCGCAACCGCTGTTCTCGTTCTTCCGTCAGCGTTTTGCGCAGGTCACCAATCCCGCCATGGATTCGTTGCGCGAGTCCATGGTGATGTCGCTGCGCATGCACCTCGGTCAGCGCGGGTCGCCGCTCCTTGAACGTGCGGAGTTCGCGCGCAAGCTGCGCATCGAGCATCCTGTGCTGCTGCCCGATGAGATGGCGGCACTGCGCGGCTTTCCGGGTTTCAAGGCCGTCACGCTCGACGCGACGTGGCCGGCGCGCTCCCGTCCCGAGTCGCTGGATGCGGCGCTGGACAGTCTCTGCCGTCGTGCCGAGGCGGCAATCAGCAAGGGCGTGCGCCTGCTCATCATCAGCGATCGCAAGCTGAGCGCGGATCGGGCGCCCATTCCGTCGCTGCTGGCGCTCGGTGCCGTGCGGCAGCATCTAGTGCGCACCGGCCTGCGCGCGCAGGTCGGACTGGTGGTGGAGAGCGGCGACGCTGTGGAGCAGCACCATGTCGCCACGCTTTTTGGGTATGGCGCGGAGGCTGTGCATCCATGGCTCGCGTGCGAAACCGTTGCCACGCTCTTCACCGAAGCCGCCACACACGGCCGCGATGAAGAAGGCGCCGATCGGCCTGGGCCGGCGCTCGCGCAGTCGCGTCTTCGCGCGAGCCTGGAAAAGGGGCTGCTCAAGATTCTGGAGAAAATGGGCGTGTCCACGTTGTCGTCGTATTGCGGCTCCCAGATGTTCGAGGTGCTGGGGCTGGGGGGCGACGTGATCGATCGCTGCTTTGCGGGCACCGCGTCGCCCGTGGGTGGTATCGGCCTGCGCGAGATCGCCGAGGATGTGCTTGCGCGGCATCGTGCCGCCTTCGCGCACGATCAAGGCGTGGAACTTATGCTGCCCGATCACGGTCGCGTGCGTTTTCGCAAGGAAGGCGAGGTGCACGCGTGGGCGCCAAACGCCGTCCGAGCGCTGCAACAGGCCGTGGGCAGTGCGCGCCGGGCGAAGACACCGGACGGCGGTCCGGATCCCGAGGCGTGGCGCACGTTCCGCACCCATGGCAACGACACGCCGCCTATCGCGCTCCGCGATCTGGTCTCCGTGCGCGAGGCCGAGCCGATCAGCATTGACGAGGTGGAGCCGCTCGATCGCATTCTCTCGCGCTTTGTGTCATCCGCGATGTCCCTCGGTGCACTCTCGCCCGAAGCGCACAGCGCAGTTACCGTGGCCATGAATCGCATCGGCGCGCGCAGCAACTCCGGTGAAGGCGGCGAAGATCCCGCCTGGTACACGCCGCTTGACGCCGCGGAGCACGGAGATCGGTTGGACAGTCGCGTGAAGCAGATCGCATCGGGGCGCTTTGGCGTGACCACCGGCTATCTGGTACGCGCGGACGAAATCGAGATCAAGATCGTGCAGGGCGCAAAGCCCGGCGAGGGCGGCCAGCTGCCGGGGCACAAGGTCACGGGACTGATTGCGCGGCTGCGCCATGCGACCAAAGGCGTGTCGTTGATTTCGCCACCGCCGCACCACGACATCTACTCAATTGAGGACCTCGCGCAGCTCGTGCACGACCTCAAGACCGTGAACCCGCGTGCGCGCATTGGCGTGAAGCTCGTGGCGTCCGCGGGCGTGGGAACCGTGGCTGCTGGCGTCGCGAAGGCGTACGCCGATTACGTGCTCATTGCCGGTCACTCGGGCGGCACAGGCGCGTCGCCCCTGTCGAGCATCAAGCACGCAGGCGCGCCGTGGGAGCTCGGTCTTGCAGAAGCGCAGCACGTGCTCGTACAGAATGGGCTGCGCCATCGGCTGGAGCTGCGCGTGGACGGCGGCTTTCGCACCGGGCGCGACGTGATCATTGCCGCGCTGCTCGGCGGCGAGTCATTCGGTTTTGGCACTGCGCCGTTGGTTGCGCTCGGCTGTGACATGGCGCGCCAGTGCCACCTGAACTCCTGCCCCACCGGCATCGCGACGCAGCGCGAGGAGTTGCGCGCGAAGTTTCGTGGCGCACCGGAGCACGTGATCTCCTACTTCGAGCAGGTGGGCGAGGACGTGCGGCAGCAGCTCGCGTGGCTGGGCGTGCGCACGATGGACGAAATTGTGGGGCGAGCGGATTTGCTGCAGCGCGTGGACCATCCCGAGCTGCCACGGTCGGCCATGCTCGACCTGTCATTGTTGCTCACCCAGGCCACCCGCAAGGGTTCCGCGACGCGACGCACGGTGGTGCGCAACGTGCGCCCCGACGTGATCTCGCTTGACGACCGCATTCTGGGCGACGCGAGCGAGTCGCTGGAACACGGCCGACCATTCACCGGATCGTACGGCGTGGAAAATCATCATCTCGCCGTCGGCGCGCGTCTGGCGGGATGGCTGGCCGAGCGCGTGGGAGACGCGGGCTACCCGGATGGACACCTCACGTTGCGGCTCTCCGGAAGCGCCGGGCAGAGTTTTGGCGCGTTCGGCCTGCGCGGCATGCGTCTGGAGCTCGAGGGCGAGGCCAACGATTACGTGGCCAAGGGGCTCACGGGGGGTGAGGTCATCATCCGTCCATTCCGGAATGCCCGATATGGCGGCGCAAGCCACCTCAACATGATCATGGGCAACACCGTGCTGTACGGGGCAACCGATGGTCTGCTGCTCGCTTCGGGCCAGGCGGGCGACCGCTTTGCGGTGCGCAACTCTGGCGCCTGTGCGGTGGTGGAGGGCGTGGGCAACCACGCGTGCGAATACATGACGGGTGGCGTGGTGGCCGTGCTCGGACGCACTGGGCGCAATTTCGGCGCCGGCATGTCAAACGGCGTGGCCTACGTGTTCGACGAGACCGGCACGCTGGCGAGTCGCGTGAACCACGACCTGGTACTGCTGGCCGAACTCGATGCCGACGACGACGCGTTTGTGCAACGATTGCTCACGGTGCATCGCGCACGCACGGGCAGCCCCCGCGCGCGCACGCTGCTCGATCACTGGGCCCGGTTGCGCCGTCAGTGGCGCAAGGTAAAGCCCCGCGGAGCCGGCGACCACGTGACCACCATCCGGGCGGCCTGGATGGACCGCCTGGCCCCCATGTTACCCGATCCGGTCAGCCCTCAAGTACAACACTGACCATGTCGTCCCGGCGGCGCCGATGGGAGCCGTCGGCCTCCTCGGCGAGAAACTCCGTGGCCGTTTCCACTTCCGCCTTGCTGCCGATGTACAGCGGGGTGCGCTGGTGCAGATCCGTGGGGTCCACATCAAGAATGCGACGTGCGCCGTCGATCGCGAGGCCACCGGCCTGCTCCACGATAAACGCGAGTGGATTGGCCTCGTAGAGCAGCCGTAGCTTGCCGCGAGGTGACTTGCTGTTGCTGGGATATGCAAACACACCGCCACCCAAGAGATTGCGGTGGAAGTCTGCCACCAGCGAACCCACGTAGCGCACGTTGAGCGCGGCGCGCTCGCCATCGAGACCGCGGTAGCGGCGCATGAGTGCCCGCGTGGCCTCCGGCCAGTCCTGCTCGTGCGCGTCGTTCACCGAGAGATAGCGGGCGCTGTCGGGAATGCGGATGTGCGGATGCGAGAGCAGGAACTCACCAATGGACGGATCGAGCGTGAAGCCGTGCGCGCCCTGCCCGGTGGTGTACACCATCATCGTGCTGGAGCCGTAAATGATGTAGCCGGCGGCCACCTGCCGGCGCCCGGGCTGCAGCATGTCCTCCAGCTCCCCGCGCGGGCCGCGCGTGATCTTCTTGTAGACGGAGAAGATCGTGCCCACGGGCACGTTCACGTCGATATTGCTCGAGCCGTCGAGCGGATCGAACAGCATGACGTACTTTCCCGTGCGGAAGCCCTCGGGAATCTGGATGATGTCCGGCTCTTCCTCGGAGGCCATGGCGCACAGCCGGCCGCCGTGATCAAAGGCCTTGATGCTGATCTCATTGGAGAGCACGTCGAGCGTCTGTTGCACCTCGCCTTGGACGTACTCCACGCCAGCCGAGCCGAGGATGTCGGCGAGTCCGGCGCTTCGCACCTTGTTGGCAATCATCGTGCCGGCCAGCGCCATGTCGTAGAGAATGCCGGACAGCTCGCCGGTGGCCTCAGGAAAATTG
>JBBSPE010000242.1:0-5202 GCA_038259155.1 Gemmatimonadales bacterium | reverse complement strand
TCAGCGGCGCTGGCGGTGTCGGCCTCCGGCCCCGATAGTGCCGTACCTCTCGTGCGCACCGCCTGGGCACGTCGCGATCCCGACGCGGGCGTGCGAGCGGCCGCTATCAGCGCACTCGCGTCGTCCGCTTCCGATCCGGCGGTGACCGAGGCGCTGCGTTACGCCTTGCAGGATCCGGCCGCACGGGTGCGTGCGGCGGCACTCGGCGCACTGGCGCGCGGTGCGCGCGCCGGCAACGTGGGCGAGGCGCTGCGCATGCTCGCGGACTCGCGAGCCGTCGCCACGAGCGTGGCGCCGCTGGAGGTTCGTGCAGATGCGCGTGCAATCGAGGCGGCGGCGTTGCGGGTCCTCGCGGCGGCCTGGAGACGCGACAGTCTCGCGTTTGACCCGCGGGTGCTTGCCGAGCTGACGCAGCTGGAACCCGCACAGGATCCGCTGCGACGCGGAAGTGTATCCACCGTGACACCGCTGGCGCACTGGAAGGCCTTGGACGTTGGCAACGGTGACGCGGCGCACTATGCGCGCGTGGTGCAGCAATGGCAGGCTGGCGGCGGGCCACTTCCACGCGCCGTGCTGCGCACGGCGCAGGGCGACATCACGCTCGAACTCCTCGCGCCAGACGCACCCCTGACCGTGGACAACTTCGTCGAGCTTGCTCGACAGGGATGGTTTCGTGACACCCGGTTTCATCGCGTGATTCCCAACTTCGTGGCGCAGGATGGCGATCCCACCGGCACCGGAGGTGGCGGGCCCGGCACCAGCATTCGCGACGAGCTCAATCGGCACCGCTATGCTCGTGGCGCCGTGGGCATGGCGCTGTCCGGCCCCGATACGGGTGGTAGTCAGTACTACCTCACCCTGTACCCGCAGCCACACCTTGACGGCGGTTACACTGTGTTTGCACGAGTGGTCGCCGGCTTCGCCGCCATGGATGCACTGCTGCTCGGTGATCGACTGCTCGATGTGGTGGTACCGTGATCGCGTTTCGCAGTCGCGGCGCTCCGGCGTTGGTCGCGGCGGCGTTGGTCCCCGCGGCGCTGCTGCTGGGCTGCGCGCCGCGTGCGCGTCCGCTTGTAGGTGTGGAATCGCGCGCTGCGCTGCCTCCGGCACAGCTCCCCACCACACCGCAGCTCCTCCGTTTCGCTTGGACCTACTCCGATGACACCTTCGACGTGAAGGGCGACGGCGTGGTGCGCTCCGGCCCACCGGAGCGCGCGCGCCTCGATCTGTTCATCGCGAACGGGTTCGGCAACGGCCTCGCCATCCTCGAGGGTGATTCGCTGTTTGTGCCCGGCATCGATCTCATTCGCCGTTTCCTTCCGCCGCCGCCCCTCCTCTGGGGCGCCCTCGGCAGGCTGGCGTTACCGGCCGGACGGGACACGGTCGCGCGCCTCGACGGCGACACCTTGCGCGCCGACATCTCCGGTACGGCCATCGACAAGCGCACCTGGCGCGTCCACTTTGCAGGAGCGCGGCTCGCGCGCGTGGAGCGCATCGAAGACGGTCGGGTGATCGAGTGGGTGGAGCGCGTACCACAACCGGATGGGTCGCTGCGGCTCCGCTATACCAACACGTCGGGTCGCCGGTCGCTGCAGCTGCACGTCACTGAAACTCTGAATGTCACCGAGGGCTTTGATGACGCCATCTGGCGTGTTCCGTAAGGTGTCCGGTCGCGTGTCCGACAGTGTGTCCGAGAACGGATTGGGTTTGGCGTCCGGCCACGTTGCCAATTGCAGCGCCGGCGTCGTTTCCCGTCGCGCGTTCGTAGCGGGTCTGGTCGCCACCGGTGTGTCACTCACCGGCTGTGTGTACGGCTTCAGCGGCGGCGGACTGCCGCGCGAACTGCGCACCGTGGCCGTGCTGCCGTTCGAGAACCTCACGCCCGTGCCCGAGGTGCAGCGCGAGCTCTTCGAGGCAATGCGCAAGGCAATGAACGATCGCTTGAACCTGCGGGACGCCACCGTCGAACGCGCGGACGTCCTCGTGACCGGCACGATCACCGACTACGAAGTCGATCTGCCTGTTGGCGTCAGCGCCGACCCGCGGCAGGCGACGTCGGCACGCCGCAAGTTGCAGCTGGTGGTGGACTTCGAGATCGTCAACCAACAGACCGGCGAAGTGCTCAAGGATGCGAAGGGCTCGCGCCGCGAATCACAGTATGCCGAAGGCGACGAGACCAAGGGCCGCAAGGATGCAATCGACCAGATGCTCAACGCGCTGATCGACGACATGCTGTCGCAGTGGTGATCGGGTGAGCCTCGCGTCGCGCGGTGTGCGCGCTCCCGCACACAAAATCATGACGTGGGCGGCAGCGATCGAGTGGCGCTCACGCGTGGTCGGTCCGCTGGTGTTCACGAATGGTGTGTTTGACCTGTTGCACCCGGGACACGTTGACGTGCTGCTCGGCGCGCGCGAGGCAGGCGTTGCGCTTCTGGTGGGCGTCAACAGCGACGCGTCGGTTCAGCGGCTCAAGGGCCCGTCGCGCCCTGTTCGCGCTGAGCACGAGCGCGCCTATGTGCTCGCCGCCTTCGAAATGGTGGACGCGGTGGTCGTGTTCGACGAAGACACGCCGCTCGAGCTGGTCACGCACTTGCAGCCGGATGTTATCGTGAAGGGCGGCGACTACGCGCCTGACACCATTGTCGGTGCGGACGTCGTGCGAGCGCGTGGTGGACTCGTGGTCGTGGTGCCACTCGTGCCCGATCAGTCCACCACCGCGATCATTGCCCGCCTGCAGGGAGACGCGTCATGAGGGCGCGGCACTCAGCCGGCATGTCCTTTTTGCCGCCGAGCGTTTGTGTCCACACCGAGTAAAGGGCCCGTCACATCGGGCGACAGCCCCACCATCGCGCGCGCGAACGACCAGATGCGCGCCGTCACCATCGAACGCGGCGCGGCTCCCTATGCCGAGGGGTCATGTCTGATCTCGTTCGGCAACACGCGCGTGCTGTGCGCGGCCAGCGTGGAGGACGGCGTGCCCGGTTGGCGACGCGGCAGCGGCCTTGGCTGGATGACGGCGGAGTACGCGATGTTGCCGCGCGCCACGAAAACGCGGACGTCGCGCGAGCGCACGCAGCTGGGCGGACGCACACAGGAAATCCAGCGGCTGATCGGGCGCAGCTTGCGCGCGATGCTCGACGACTTTGCGTTTGGGGAGTTCACCGTCAAGGTGGATTGCGACGTGTTGCAGGCCGATGGCGGAACGCGCACAGCCGCGATCACCGGCGCGGCCGTGGCCGTGGTGGACGCGTTCGACTGGCTGGTGCGTACCGGGCGTGCGCCGACGTCTCCCATCCGCCGTCGTGTGGCCGCCGTGTCAGTGGGCGTGCTGGCGAGTGGACCGCAGCTTGATCTCGACTATTCGCAGGACGTCGGTGCGATCGTGGACATGAACGTCGTCATGAGCACCGAGGGGCGATTCGTGGAGGTGCAGGGCACCGGCGAGCATGGCACCTTCGACCGGCGAGAGCTCGATACGCTGCTCGACCTGGCGGTTGGGGGCATTGAGACACTGCAGCAGGCGCAGGCCGTGGCGCTGGCCCAGCCGCTGGTCCCGTCGCTGGTCCCGTCGCTGCTCCAGTCGTTGCCGAGGGAGTGAGCACCGCAGGCGAGCCCGTGCAGGTGCTTTTGGCGACTCGCAATGCTGGCAAGCTCCGCGAGCTGACTGCGCTGCTCGAGTCGCTCGGCCTACACGGCGAGACGCTGGACGCCGTGGGGCTGCCGGAGCATCCCGACGAGGATGGCCTCGAGGTGTACGAGACGTTCGTCGAGAATGCGCGCGCCAAGGCGCGGTATTTCCATGCCCGGAGTGGTGGCCGTCTGGTGCTGGCCGAGGACTCCGGGCTGTGTGTTTCGGCGCTGCAGGACGCGCCTGGCGTGCGCAGCAAGCGTTGGGGCGCGACAGGCGGGCTGTCGGGTGGATCGCTGGAGGCGGCGAACGTGGCGCGTCTGTTGGCGGCGCTGCACGGCGTGGCCGATCGAACGGCGCGATTCGAGTGCGCGGCCTGTCTCGCGGGTCCGTTGGGGGAGTACGTGGCGACCGGCAGCACGGCGGGTCGTATTCTGACGTCTTCCTGTGGTGAGGGGGGATTTGGCTATGACCCCGTGTTCCATTCGACGGAGCTGGACGCGTGTTTTGGGGTGGTGGACGCAGCGGCGAAGGCGTCGGTGAGCCACCGATCGCGCGCGGTGTCCGGGGTGTGCGCGGCGTTGATTCAGACCGATTTATGGGGGACCAGTTGACCCGGAGCGCGGGGCGATGTAATCTGCGCGTCCGCTGCGGGGCGTAGCGTAGCCCGGTATCGCGCCTGCTTTGGGAGCAGGAGGTCGCCGGTTCGAATCCGGCCGCCCCGATCTTGAGGAGTGCTCTTGAGTGCAGGGTGCGGCGCAGGAGGGAAGGACCGGCTGGCGAGGGGTTTGGCGCCAGTAGCTCAGGTGGATAGAGCGGCAGCCTTCTAAGCTGCGGGTCGGGGGTTCGAGTCCCTCCTGGCGCGTGCGGGTGAGTTGCGAGAGCGTTGTGGGGGTGTAGGGGAGGTCTGTGGGACAGAGTACGCGCCCTTAGCTCAATCGGTAGAGCAGCTGACTCTTAATCAGTAGGTTCTAGGTTCGAGTCCTAGAGGGCGCATGTGGCGACTGAGAGGTTGCCAACCACGCGAGCCGGCAGCGCGAGTTGCCGGCCGTCGTGTCTCGGGGCGAAGGGTTCTGGGGTGGTACGTGAGGGCGAGCAAAAACAGCTCTTGCGCGAACACTTTGGATGTTGTACCTTCGCTTCCCCTCTCATTTCGGCGAGCGGCCGCGCGACTTTGATCGCTGACAGGCTGACGTCGTGGTGGGGAGCTGGATGAGCTGAGTGTTTCAGTCGCGCTGCGAGTTCGAAACATTTTCATCCAGACCCCTTGACGGGATGAGAGCACCGAGTTATTCTTACAATCTGCCGCAGAGAACGCGGCGTAAAAAAATAGCATGACCGGCGCGGCATGGCTGCGCGGTTGATACGCTGATTGACAATCGAAGTCGAGATCAACGGATGTGCGGGGCGGACTCGTTTATACCTGCAGCTTCATCAGCTGCGGGGAGAGTTCAAACTGATGATTCCGGTAAATCGGCACCATCTTCGGATGGTGTGCGAATGCCAGATTAAGTGAAGAGCTAGCAAACACTCATTGGAGAGTTTGATCCTGGCTCAGGACGAACGCTGGCGGC
>JBBSPE010000241.1:0-5208 GCA_038259155.1 Gemmatimonadales bacterium | reverse complement strand
GCAGGGTGCGCAGATCAATGCGGTGGGCTGCATGCGCAGTGGCTTTTGCGGAATCGGCTGCCGCTACGATGCCAAGCAGGGAACGCTGCAAACCTTCGTGCCCCGGGCCCTCGCGGCCGGCGCCACGCTGTACGTCGGTGCAAAGGCGCAGCGCATCGAGCCTCGCGAACGGGATGGAGGTCGGGGTGCGCCGCCGCTCAAACGCGTGCATGTCACGGTGCACGGGCGCGGTGGTGGCGCCATGCGGCACGCGCTCACGATCGATACGCCGCTCGTGATCGTGGCCGGCGGTGCCGTCGGGACGCCGGTACTGCTCGAGCGCTCGGGCATGGGGGGTGGAGCCGTTGGGAAGTATCTGCGTCTGCATCCCACCACCGCCACCATCGGCGTTTTCGATCGTGACATCGTGGGCAGCGCCGGCATTCCGCTATCGGCCATGTGCGATGAACACCTGCAGTGGGACGGCACCGACTACGGCTTCTGGCTTGAGTGTCCGCCACTGCTGCCCGCACTCGGTGCGGTGGCGGTGCCCGGATTTGGTGCGGCACATGCCGAGCTCATGCATTCGTTTCGACGGCTGAGCAGTGTGATTGCGCTCACGCGCGACGGTGCGGCGATCAACCAGTCGAGCGGGCGTGTGCGTGTGCGCCGCGATGGCGCCGTCTCGATCACGTACGCACTCACGCCCGAGGACCGGCGTCGCGTGCAGGCATCGATAGTTGCCGCGGCGCGATTGCAGCTGGCCGCCGGCGCGCGTGCGGTGCATACGCTGCACACCACGCCGATTGTGGTGCGCCGCGATGCCGACCTCGCGCATTTGGCGCACGCAACTGTCGGTGCCAATCGTGTAGGCCTTTTCAGTGCGCACGTGAATGGTACGTGCCGGATGGGAACCGACGCGCGCATTGCTGGTACGACGCCCGATGGCGAACGGTTCGGCGTCCGGGGCGTATTTGTGGGCGACGGGTCACTTTTGCCCACGGCACTCGGTGTCAACCCACAATCCACGATCATGGCGCTGGCGACCGTAGTGTCGGAGCGCATCGCGGCCCGCTACGGGTCCACGGTCACTGCGTAATGGAGATCTAGATGTCTGCCAAGCCCGATTCACCCAAGCATCGTGACAAGGCCGATCGCAAACGTCGTCGTGCGGCTGAAGCCTATGGTCGATTGCAGCGTGCTGCGGCGCTCACCGCCAGTGCCGCCGACGCGGCGCTGGCCCCCTTCAATCTTTCCGCGAGCCAGCTTGGCGTGCTCGAGGCGCTCCAGTCCCGCGGTCCGCTGCACCAACAGGAACTGGCTCGCACGCTTGGCCGCAGCAAGGCGCAGATGACCGCCATCATCGACGCCCTCGAAAAGCGCGCGCTTGCGAGCCGGGAGCGGCATCCTACTGACCGTCGCTACACCACGGTACATCTCACCGAGACTGGCACGGCGTTGCTGGCGGAGGTGCTCCCGGTGCGCGCTGACGCGGTGCTCGTGAGCATGTCGGCGCTCTCGGGTGACCAGAAGGGGCGTCTGGTCCGCCTCAGCCGTCGCCTCATCAAGGCCCACGCGCCAGACGAAGCGGCGCGCGACGAGGCGACCAATGGCGACGACGGTGACGACCGTGACGACGATGGCCCCGAGACGGCGGACGGCGCGACGGAGGGCGCGGCGCCCGTCGGTGAGGCATCGGCTGCCGACGCAACGCCATCCCAGCCGCACGGCGCGACAACGGTGACCCCGGAGTAGCTTTCCGGCCATGCCCGGACGCCAACATCTCTATATCCCAGGACCCACGAACGTCCCCGATCGCCTCCTGCGCGCCATGCACCGCGCGCAGGAAGACCATCGGTCACCCACGTTCCCAGCGCTCACGCACCGCATTCTCGAACGCCTGCCGGCGATCGTAAACGGCGGCACCGCCACACCGTTCGTGTTCCCGGCCTCCGGGAGCGCCATGTGGGAGGCGGCCTTGGTAAACACCGTCAACCCGGGCGGACGGCTCCTGGCCGTGCGCTTTGGCCAGTTTTCGCACCTGTTCATTGAGACGGCGCGCAGCCTCGGCTACATCGTGGACGTGATCGAGGTGGCGTGGGGTGAGGGAGCGCCGGCCGACCAGGTCGAAACCGCCCTGCGTGCCGACACCGCCCACGAGATTCAGGCCGTGCTGCTGGTGCACAACGAGACGGCGACGGGCGTCACCACGGACATTGGCGCGATTCGTACGGCGCTCGACGCCGCGTCCCACCCGGCGCTGTTGCTCGTGGACGGCGTGAGCTCGATCGCGAGTCTCGAGTTCCAGATGGACGCGTGGGGCGTGGACTGTGCCATCACTGGATCGCAAAAGGGCTTCATGCTGCCGGGTGGCCTGGGCATCCTGTACTGCAGCCCGCGCGTGATGCGGTCACTCGATCGCATCACCACGCCACGCGCCTATTTCGACCTGCGCCCCATGCGCGCCAACAACGCGCAGGGCTACTTCCCGTCCACGCCGGCACTGTCGCTTCTCTGGGGGCTCGACGAGGCACTCGTCATGCTGCTCGAAGAGGGAATGGCCAACGTTGCCTCGCGCCATCATCGGCTCGCTGAAGGCGTGCGTCGCGCGGTGCATGCGTGGGGGCTGTCTTTGTGCGCGAAGGAACCCGCGCTCTACAGCGACACCGTGTCGGCGGTGATGGTGCCGGACGGCGCGGACGCCAATCTCGTGATCCGCACGGCGTTCACGCGCTGGGACCTCTCGCTTGGGGGTGGCCTCAACCAGCTCGCGGGCAAGGTGTTCCGCATCGGTCATCTCGGCGACGTCAATGAACTCATGCTCGCCGGCGCGATCACGGGCGTGGAACTCTCGTTGCTCGACGCCGGTGTCTCCGTGGTCCCCGGCAGCGGTGTCGCCGCGGCCTCTACGTGGTGGCGTTCGTCCAACGCCGCGCCCGTCGCTTCTCCGGCCTCATGATCATGTCACGTCCCACGGTGGTCGTGACGCGCAAGCTCCCGGCCGATCTCGAAGCTCGGCTCGTTGAGCAGTACGACGTACATTTGAATCGCACCGATCTTCCCATGTCCGCCGCGGCACTCAGCGACGCGATGAAGATCGCGGACGCCGTGCTGTGCACGGTCACGGACCGCTTCACGGCCGCGCAGTTCACCGTCTCCGGACGGCGTGCCCGCGTGCTGGCCAACTTCGGCGTGGGCGTGAACCACATTGATCTGGCGGCCGCTCGCGCCGCTGGTGTCATCGTCACCAACACACCCGATGTGGTCACCGATGACACGGCCGACCTGGCCATCGGGCTCATGCTCATGACCGCGCGTCGCCTGGCCGAGGGTGAGCGCCATGTGCGCAGTGGGGCGTGGTCAGGCTGGCGCCCCACGCACATGCTGGGGCGTACCATGAGCGGGTGCCGTCTGGGCATCGTAGGGTATGGGCGTATCGGGCGCGCGGTCGCACGTCGCGCCGCCAACGGCTTTGGCATGCGCGTACAGTGGTGGGCACCGCGCGATCCCCGAATTGACGATCCGGCGTCGGCCGGTCCGGCTGATGCCGTGCGCGCGGAGTCGCTGGAAGCACTGCTCGCGTCGTCCGACATCGTGTCGCTGCATTGCCCGGCCACGCCGGAAACGCGCCACCTCATGAATGCTGAACGGCTGCGCATGATGTCAGCTGACGCCATTCTCATCAACACGGCGCGTGGTGACGTGGTGGACGAACAGGCGCTCGTGGACGTGCTCCGCGAACGCCTCATCGCCGGCGTCGGTCTCGACGTGTACGAGCACGAGCCCACGGTGATGCCCGACCTGCGCGACTTCCAGACAGCCGTGTTGCTGCCGCATCTGGGCAGCGCCACGCGCGAGACGCGCAATGCCATGGGTGAGCGCGCGATGCGGAACATGGCGGCCGTGCTCTCGGGAGAGGCGCCGCCCGACCGCGTCGCGTGACGGGGTTGCGCATGCCAACGCACCCGTCGGCTGAAGGCGATGCTGCGCAGGAGCACCATGCGGCATTACACGCGCCTGGACCCGTGCGCATGCCAACGCCTGTCGCGGTGGGCGGACTCATCCACTACCCGGACGTGGCGTCGCGCTACGTCCCGCACGCGCACGATGTCGTGATCTGCCTGCCGCCCGGCTACGACCGCGAGCCACACCGCCATTATCCGGTGGTGTATCTGCACGACGGACAGAACGTGTTCGACGAGTACCCCATGGCGCCGTTCGGCGTGCAATGGGGCGCGGACACGACAGCGCGTGCGCTCATGCACGCCGGCGCCATTGAGCCACTCATTCTGGTGGCCATCGGGAACGCCGGCCGCGAACGCATTGACGAGTACACGCCCACGCGCGATGCCGGTCACGACGCCGGCGGGCTCGCCGATCGCTACGGCCAGATGCTCGCCTATGAAGTGAAGCCGTTCATCGACCGCCACTATCGCACCAAGCGCGACGCCGCCAACACCGGCATGGTGGGCAGTTCACTCGGCGGACTGCTCACGCTGCATCTGGGACTCACGCATCCCGCAGTGTTCGGCAAACTCGCGCTCATGTCACCGTCGGTGTGGTGGGACGATCGCTGGATCGTGCGGCAGCTCGTCACCGCCGTGGGCGGACGACCCGATCTCGTGCTCTGGCTGGACGTCGGCTCGCTCGAGCACCGCATGCTGCGCGGTGCGCGTCTGCTGTGCCGCGTGCTGCTCCGGCGCGGCTGGCGGTTGGGCGAAGATCTCGAGTACGTGGAAGTGGACGACGCGCTGCATGACGAGCGCTCGTGGGGGCTGCGCATTGGCCAGGTGCTGCAGTTCCTGTTTCCTGCCTGATCAACGAGAGAAGCAACCATGCCAGCGCGCAAGACGGCGAAGAAGGCGGCCCAAAAATCGGCGCCCACCGCCACGCTCACCCGAGCCCGCAAGGCGCGCGGCGCCGAGCCCGAGGCTTTCACCGGCTTTCGCCCCGCCGCGCTCACATTCTTTCGTGCCCTCGCGCGCAACAACCGCAAGGAATGGTTCGAGGCCAATCGCGATCGCTACGAGAGCGAGATCAAGCTTCCGCTGCAGGCGCTCATTGAAGAAGTGGACGTGCGGCTCGCTGCGTTCGCGCCCGAGATCGTGGGCACGAAGAAGTCCATGTTCCGCATTCACCGCGACGTGCGCTTCAGCAAGGACAAACGCCCGTACAAAACGCACGCCGCCGCATGGTTTGTTCACCGAGATGCCGGTCGTGCGGTGGGCG
>JBBSPE010000240.1:0-5360 GCA_038259155.1 Gemmatimonadales bacterium | reverse complement strand
TCGGCATCGTAGTCGAGTATCACGCCGGGCTTGACCTCGTTGCTCTCGGCGACGGGCGCATTGCGGAGGACGACTGTGAGCGTGTCGGTCGCCTCGTCGAAGATCACGTTCATGGCACTCTCCAGTGTAAACGGGCAATCGGCGACATCCTGGTTGCCAAACTGAACGGCTGAGAGAAGCTGAGGAAGAGCCATCGCTTTCCGCGGTCCCCCATCGGCGAAGTCCGCGTTTGCGCTGGCAACGAGATGGCCAGCCCACCGCCAAACCTTCGCGCCCCTCGTGGAGTCTCAGGGGCGACCGCTGCCCCGTCTCGCGGATACACCGCACAAGGACACGCCGTGAAGCCCCGATTTCTCCTGGCCGCTACCGGCCTGCTCCTCACCGCGCCCGTGTACGCCCAACAGGTGCGACCGTGGTCGCCGCCGTTCACAATGGAGGTGGTCGACCTGCCGGTGGCGTCCAACGGAATCGGCTATCGTCTGTTCATCCGGAAGCCCATCAGCGAGCCGCGTGCCGGTGAACGTCCGGTGGTGGTGTACCTGCTCGATGCCCTCTGGGACACGCCGGCGGTGGCCGCTGCCGAGTCGAACGCCGAGTTTCTGGGGCACTTTCCGCCCATCTACTATGTCGGCATTGGCTACCAGAACGAGAACGACGGCGCCAGGCTCGAGGCCAATCGCACGCGCGACTATACGCCCACCACGTGGGCGTCCGACGACCCGTCGCAGCACTTCCTCCAGCCGGTGGACTACGAGCACTCCGGCGGCGCAGGCGCGTTCCTGGACGTAATCGCGCGCGACATCATCCCGTTCGTGCAGCGGCGCTACGAGGTGGATACGGCCACCCGCATGCTCGTGGGCAAGTCGTTCGGCGGGCTGCTGGCCACCACGGCGCTGCTCACGCGGCCACAGCTCTTCTCGCATTACCTGATCATCTCGCCCGCGCTCTGGTGGGATGACTACTTCCGCGACTACCGCGACCGTGCCGTGATGCGACTCGAGCGCGACGGGCACGCCGCGAAGCTGGCGCGCACCACGCACGTGCGGCTGGGCATGGGCGACGGCGAGGAACGGCTTGGCATGCTGGCGGACGTGTATGTGCTCGGGCGATCGCTACGCTTGCGGCAGGATGCGAAGCTCGAGCTCGAGATCGATGTGATCCCGGATGAGACGCACGAGTCGATCTACATGCCGGCGTTCGCGCGGGGGATGCGGCGGTTGTTTTGGAGGTAGGGTTTCGCGGTCAGACTCGCCCTTCACGCTCACCATGGAGAGCAACGGCGGCCTGCGAGCCGTCGGTCCATTGCGTCGCTACAGCCGGCCCGAGCGCATGGCTTCGGCAACCCAGAGGGCGTACTCCGCCTGCATGCAGGTGCCACACGGTCGGAAACCGGCTGCGACGGCAGTTGCCTCGTCAGCGAAGAAGACCCGGTTCTTCGCATAGCTCGTGGGCAGTGAGCCGTCCGCGCTCCGGCAGTCTTCGTATTTGCCGTAATCTCACTACTTCGCCAACACGACTTCAATCGGCTGCCCAACGGGCGCAATCTTCACGAGGCGGTGCGCCGCATCCTTCGTGACATAGAACATGGTCGTGTTCTCACTGCCCTTCTGCTCGATCTTCCACGTGTCGAAGGTGCCCGCCGGCACCGTGACCGACTCGCTCCCCACGACCATGAGTGTGGTTGGCGTCACCGCGTTCTTCCCGGCGTTGAAAATATTGACCGTGAAGCTCGCCTCGTCTTGCCAGCGAAAAAGCGGTAACGCGAACTGCAGTGCATCCGAGTCGATCGTACCAGGCGGTAACACCGCATCGACGGCAACGGTGGTCGGTCCGGTCTGCGACGGCGTCATGGCGCTGCCCGAGGCGCGGCCCTTGTCGAAGGTGATGTTGGTGTTGAGTGCCTGTCCCTGCATGGAGGCAGACTGCACAAGCGACGTGGGGGTCAGCGAGGCGTCGGTCTCCAGGGTGGTGCGCTGATCCACCATGCCGTTCATGATGTTCGTCGCTTCCCGGAGCACCCAGCCGGATCCGGACTGCTCCACGGAATACACCGAGCTTCCGAGGGCATTGCCCTGCACCATGACCACAAAGGAGTCACGCCGTGCGGCGACCTTCGAGAAGTCGAGGGCGAGCCCCAGCGCACGCGGTGTCAGGTCGGCCTTGGTCATCGGATCACCTTCCACGCTCACGATACGTACGGGCGCCACGGCAGCCAGCTTGTCGTAGAGCTTCGTGCCATCTCCCACCACCACGATCAACGCCTTATCCGGCTGTACCACCCGCGCCGCCGCCTGCTGCGCCTGCGCCGGCGTGACGGCTTCGATGCGTGTGCGATACGTCTGCAGATAGTCAGCTGGCAGTCCGTACAGATTCATCACTGCCACCTGCTCCGCCAACTGCTGCGACGTTTCAATGCGCAGCGGGAAGCCGCCGGCCAGCGCATTCTTCGCCGGCTGCAGCTCGGTCACGGGAATCGGCGTGGCCGAGATGGCACGAAGCTGTGCCAGCATTTCCACCAATGCCGAATCGGTTACCTCGGTGCGGACCTCCGCATTGGCCTGGAACGTACCGATGCCACGCGGTCGCGAGAGACCGGAGTACGCGCCGTAGGTCCAGCTCTTCTGCTCGCGCAGCACCATGAACAGCCGCGCGTCAGAACTACCACCGAGCACGCGGTTGGCCACCGTGGCGGGAAACCGCATGGGGTCGACGGGGCCAAGCGCGAGATTGCCGACCAGCAGGTTGGACTGGACCGATCCCGGTCGGTGCACGAGGACGATTTCGGCGGCTGTTCGCGTGGGTGGTGCCACGAGCGCTGGCGCTGGCGCTGGTGCTCCCGTCCACCCGGTGAAGCTTCTTGCGGTCAGCGTTTTCAGTGAAGCCATGGTGATGTCGCCGGCAACCACCAGCACCGCCCCCTGCGGTTTGACGCGTGCCGCGTGGAATGCCCGGAGGCCCTCACGCGTGATCGCACGGACGCTCGTGGGCGTGGCCGCACGGCCGTACGGATGCTCCCCGTACAAGCCTTTCGCAAAAAAGCGGCCGGCCAACGCGGCCGGGTCGGCAAGCTCCAGCTGCAAGCCGGACAACGCCTGGGTGCGCGCCAACTCCACTTCCTCCTCGCTGAGCGTGGGCCGTGCGACCACATCGCCCAAGAGCTCGAAGGCCAAGGGTGCCGAGTTCGACAACACGCTGCCGGAGACGCTCAGGAAATCATCGTCCGAGAACGCCGTGAGTGACCCACCGGCGCTCTCAATCGCCGACGCGATTTCTTCGGCGCTTCGCGCACCGGCGCCCTTCGTAAGCAGGGAGGCAAGCCCGGTGGACATGCCTGCCCGGTCTGCCGGATCGTAGATGCCACCGGCCGGCATCGTGAGCCGGAATGCGATCACGGGATTCTGGTGATTTTCGACCAGGACCAGTTTGACCCCGTTCTCGAGCGTCGCTTCCTGGAACGCCGGCAACGAGGCGGGCTTGAGCGGAGCCGGAGCGGGTGGGCTGGTGGGGAACTGCTGGGCATGCAGGGAGGAAACGGAGAGCGCGCTGCCGAGTGCACAGAGCGACGCAAGCGCGACCACCGAGCGGCGGGTTGTCGTCATTACGGCGTCCTCCCTTCGGGCTTGATGAGTGTGATGACGCTGTTCTCGCTCCGCAAATAGCGCGCGGCCGCGGCCTTGATGTCCTCGACCGTCACGGCCATATGGCGCGCGAGATCGTCATTCACGGCTTTCGGGTCACCCAGGAACATGTCGGCGGTATGAATCGCCTCGGCGCGGCCCATCGAGGTCTGCAGCTCATCGATGCGCGCCGCGCGATAGGCATTCTTGGCCTTTGCCAGTTCGGCATCGGTCACGCCGTTGGCGGCCACATCCGCCAACTGCTGCGCCAGAAGCATCTCGACCGAGTCCGGCGACACCCCTTGGTTGGTAATGCCGAGGACCGCGAAGACGTTGGGACCGCGCCGGGCGCCGAGCCCGGCAATCGCCTGAACGGCCACGGCGGCTTTTGCGTCACGTACCACTGTACGGTTCAGGCGCGAACTTTCTCCACCGCCGAGAATGGTGGCCAGGAACTCGAGGGCGGGTGTGTCGGTGTTCTTGTACTCGGGGATCCGGTACAGCAGCAGGACGGCCGGCAGGTTCGCCTTCGCATCGGTGACCGACCGGCGCTGGGCACCCGTGTTGAACTCCTGCTCGCAGACCACCGGCGGTGGCGCAGGCTTCGAGGGAATACCGCCAAAGTAATTCGCGATCAGGCGCTTCGTTTCGTCCGGCGCGAAATCGCCGGTCACCACCAGCGTTGCGTTGTTCGGCACATAATACGTGTCAAAGAACTCCTGCACATCGGGTAGCGTGGCGGCATTGAGGTCGTCCATCGAGCCGATCGTCTCGTGCGCATACGCGAAGCAGCTCCCGGGATCGAAGCCGCTGGTGAGCGAGGACAGAAACGCGCCCGTATACGGTTGGTTGTCGATGCGGAGCCGGCGCTCCTCCTTCACCGTTTCGCGTTGGTTCTCGAAGTTCTCCTTCGTGATTTCCAACGAGCGCATCCGGTCCGCCTCGAGCCACAACCCCAGATTGAGCCGGTTGGACGGCAGGGTCTGGTAGTAGTTGGTCCGGTCATCGGCGGTGGAGCCGTTCATATCCCCACCCGCCTGCTGCACCAGCGCCATGTGGTCGCCCTTCTTCACGTTCTTCGACCCCTGAAACATCATGTGCTCGAAGAGGTGCGCGAAGCCGGTCCGGCCGGGGCGCTCGTCGCGAGACCCCACGTTGTACCAGACATTCACGGTCACGACCTGCGCCGAGTGATCCTCGGCCAGCACGACCTTGAGCCCGTTCGGCAATGAATAGTCTTCGACGGCGATCGGCGCGGGCGTCTGCGCGTCGGCGAGCATTGGTCCCGACATCAGCGCAGTCAAACACGCGACCACCACGTGCCTGAGGCGTGGAACGGGCGTTACAAGACACATGGACAGCTCCTGAGGACGAAGGGTACGCCGCACTACATGTCGCCGGTGCAGGCGACGGCTGAGCAGGAGATCACGGTACGCAAAGCTAGCGCTTCACAATCGCCGCGGCACGATCGAGTAATGTGTCCAGATCTGCACGGGACAGGTACTGACCGTTCACCACGACCGCGTTGATTTTTTTCGTGTTCTCGATGTTGTCCAGCGGATTCGCATCGAGCAGCACCAGATCGGCCAGCTTGCCTAGAGCGACGGATCCCAGTTCGTGTTCACGCCGCAGAAAGCGCGCAGGGTTGATCGTCGCAGTCTGCAGTGCGGCCAGCGGCGTCAACCCACCTTGTACGAGCAACGACAGTTCATCGTGCAGACTGAATCCGAAGAACAGGAACGG
>JBBSPE010000239.1:0-5387 GCA_038259155.1 Gemmatimonadales bacterium | reverse complement strand
TGCGGGGCGGGCGGGCAGCGGTCGAGTTTGGCGGTGGCGCCTGAAGTTGTGGGGTCCCCCCAGTTGAACCCGGCGCGCTGGTCAGGTCGGTTGAAGGTCTGTGGTCAAGCGGCTGTCCATTGGATGGTCGTTGTGGTTACGGGACGTAGCGCAGCCCGGTAGCGCACCTGAATGGGGTTCAGGGGGTCGCGGGTTCGAATCCCGCCGTCCCGATCGTTGGCAAATCCTTACTGGCGTTTCAAAAGGCCTCGGCTCCCCGCCGGGGCTTTTTGCGTTCCCAACCGCGCAGGTGGAACGCCACGTGACGTCCAGTTTCACGAGCGAGTGACCAACACCCGTTCCCGCGGTCCGCACACACAGGCGTGATCAGGCCGTGCTGCCTATGCTCCCTGAACACGGGGGGCGTCCCCGTTTCTCGCCGCATCGGCAGCCGTATCCGCAGCCGTATCCGCAGCCGTATCCGCAGCCGTATCCGCATCCGTTCCGGCGGCGCGCCAACTCGCTTCCTGTCCAAAGGAGACCGAACCCATGACACGCAGACCTGGCCGCCGCACTGCGGCAATCGCGCTTGTGCTCGCCATTTCACTTCCAGCAACCGGCGCGCTGCACGCACAAACTGCCGCACCCGCACCCACCGTAGACAGCTGGCGCAAGGAAGCCGCGCTGCAGTGGCGCGCCCTCCACGACAAACTGCTCGTGATGGCCCGCGACACGATCTAGCCGGAATCCAAGTACGGAATGCGCCCCCACCCGGACGCACGCCCCATGATTGGCGAGTTGCGGCACGTCACGCTCGGACTCGAGTATCTCACGGCGGCCATGCGGGGCGAGCGCTACGACTGGGCCACACAGGAGGCGGCAGCCGACGCCAAGCCCATGACGCGCGAATCGGTGGTGCGCGACATGGAAGCCGCAATCGCCGAGAGCTACCCGCTGGTGGACGCCAAGGCCTCGCCCGGCGTGCTGCTGATGCTCGAGCACCAGGCTGAACACTACGGCAAGCTGGTGTCGGCCTATCGGGCCGCGGGAATCGTACCGCCCACGAGCCGCCCCCAACGGTGAGCGGCGGTTAGAAACCCCAGCCGATGGACGCGCGGAAAATCGGCAACACCGACTTGAACGACGGTCGGTCTTCCGCAAAGAAGACGCGCGTGGCGCCCAGGCCCAGGGTGAGCGCCACGCGCTCCTCGGCGCCGGCCAACCATTGCTGGTCGAGCGTGAAGCCAATGTTCATGCCATAATCCTTTACGTTGGTGGAGTCCTCGCGCAGTCGGACCAAGCCGCCCACGACCCCGATGGACAGGCCGTCAAACGCGCGGCCGGTCACGTAGTAGCGCCCGCGGGCTTCAATGGTGAGGTAGCTGGCATCGCCCCAGTCGAAGCTCGACACCGAGGCGCCGAGCGTATTGCTGGTGGCCACGCGGCGCTCGATGTCCAGCGAGAGACCGCCACGCGCGATCAGCAGCACGGGATTGAGCGAGACAATGGTGCTGTATCCCACCGGGGATGACGTGCGCGCGCTGGTACCGATGAGTTGCGCGGATCCCACCGACGGCAGCAGCACCGCGGCCGCCAGTGCGACGAGTGCGTGACGCGATGCCAGCGAGGTGATCTGTCGGAGAGCGCGCATGAGTGTGGGGCGGGGGAGTGACGCACGCACCCGACTGGCGGTTGCCGGACGTCGATGGCAGAAGGCTACAGAAAGTTGGCGAAGCGACGTACTGGATTGTAGTGCGCGCACCATGCGATGTTCCGGGTCATGTTGCCCCTTCTCTCACGTGGCCCAAGCGCTCGGCACGGCGACGGCGTGTTCGCCGCCGAGCCGATTGCGCGCCACGTCCTCGTGATTGAGTACGCCGGCGAGCTGATCGCGCACGAAGAGGCGGAGCGTCGCTATCCGTCCCAGCGCGGACACGATGCCCCGGAGCACACGTTCGTACTGCAACTCGACGAGGACCGCGTGATTGACGCGAACGTCGGCGGCAACGCCGCGCGCTACATCAACCACTCGTGTGCGCCCAACCTGGAACCGATCGCGATCGGAGATCGCATGTGGCTGGTGGCGCTCCGGGAAATCGCGGTGGGCGAGGAGCTGGGGTACGACTACGCGATTGAACTGGACGAGCGCCATACACCGGCACAAAAGCGTCGCTTTCCGTGCGGATGCGCAGCCAGCAACTGCCGACGCACGCTGCTCCGCCCCAAACACCACAAGATGGCCGCCGACGTGCGGGCCGCGCGCGCTACCATCGCACAGCGCATGCGCGAGGCTATCGCACGCGAAACAGATAGCTGAACTTTGTGAAGAAGACGTCGCGGGTACGGTGGAGCCGATCTCGCCCGGTGGGCGAATCCGCGCGCAGCGCATCGCCGTAGCCAGCGAAGAACACGGTACCGGGCGTGGGAAGGTACGAAAAAAGCAGGTCGAGCCGCGCGGTGGTGCGGCGAAAAGCCAGCGCCGGTGACAACGTGCCGTCAGCCGCGCGCAGATAAATGGGCAGATCGGTACGCGAGTCATCGCGCAGGTCATCCTGATCGAGCACCGTGTGCTCGCCAATCACACGGAAGAACGCCTGACGCGTGATCTGGTATTCCGTGCGCAACCGCACGGTGGAGCGCAGCTGCACGCGCGTCCGATCGCTCACCCGATCGAACTGGTCCCGAGTCCACGTGGCCGACAGTCGCAGCTGCTCCGTGGGTCGCATGTTGAGCGAGCCGGACAGACTGGTGATTCCCGCCGAGCTCCACTCGGGAAAGTTCTCATCGCGTCCCAGAATACCGAACACGTTGAAGGAAAACGTCTGGAACTGCGGTGACGTTAGGGACAGCACCCAGTCGAGGTTGGGGAGACGTTTGGTGCCGACGTAACCCACGGTGTCCGGGGAGGCCCCATCCTGGTTCACGAGCAAGCGGTAGTTCGTGTACAGCGACGGGTCATAGCCGAAGCTTTCGACGAGGGCCTGTGCTCCCACCTGCCACCCACCTCGAAAACGCGTGTTGCTGCGCACGTGGAACTTGATGTCCTGCGCGTTGCCTCGGCGCACAAGGGTGCGGTACTGCCACTGGCCGCTCAGATAGAGCTCCGGAATCACCGCTTCGACGAACGCGCCCGTCTGGCCGAACCACGAATACCGGTGCGTGGCCTGCAGGTTGGCAATGCCGGTGCGCGAAATGAAGCCGGACTGCGCGTCGAACTCGGGACTGATGCCGTTGAATGAATACCGGGCGTAGTAACGCTGGCTCGTGAGATTGGCCGAGACGTCCCAGAGGGGCGCCCGCTGTGTGTCTCCGTCGCTGCCGCCGGTGAACGAGGTGGCGAACTGGCCCTGCGCACTCAGAATGCCGCGCACGAGCCGACCGTCGATGCCCGCCACGCGGTTCCACCGATCGCCGTCAATCTTGTCCGTGTACGCAATCCCCAGGCGACTGGTGCCGCCCACGTCGCGCTGCAGCCGGAGGATATTGTAAATGGGGGAATCGCGCCCCGATGCCGACGCGTCGCGACTGTCCACGGCCGACAGCAGACCGATGTCGAACCCGCCCGACTTGCCGGTGAGTTTGGACGCGCCAACGGGCTGCGAGATGCGACGCGTGTAGATGAGTCGGTTGGGCGTGTTGAACTGCTCCTGACTCTCCAGGAAGAACGGCCGTCGTTCCGCGAAAAACACCGCGACGCGCGGGTCGTACGTGAACTGCGTGGCGTCGGCCTCAACCTGCGAGAAGTCTGGATTGGCCGTACCCGCGAGTGTGAGGTTGCTGGTGATGCCCCACCGGCCGCTACCGCCAATCTCCGGCCGGCCGGTGTCGTACCTCCACCGTTCGGTTCCCGTCACCGGACCGCCCACCGAGTTGGCGGTGACGGTCGGAATGAGGTCGAGCGTGAGGCCGCGACGCAAGTCGTGCAGGTCGGTGAGAAAGCCGGACTGCGCGAGAAAGCTCGGCTGCGCGCGCGACGCCGGTGCCCACGACTGTTCGTAGCCGGTGGCCTGCACGGTGCGAATCACGTGCAACTGCCAGCGCTGCTCATCCCCCGCACTGTAGCGCAGGCTCTTGAACGGGATCGCAATCTCCACCTCGTAGCCGAAGTCGGTGAGGCGTCCCTTGGATTGCCACACGTAATCGGGCGCGAGATCGGCACTCTCGCGGGTTCGCGGCATGCCCCCACTGAAGCCACCACCGGTGGACGCGCCCGTCTCGGTGAGCACGCCATCGCTTTGGTTGCCAAACGGGTTCACACCGAACACCAGCGCCTGACGGTTGTCGTTGTACGTCCCGAGAAAGAACTGGACGTTGTCGTCCTGTGTGATCTTGTCACGATCGGACAGTGTCGCGCGCATGGTGCTGGGCGCCGCGAAGGCCCGTACGCCGAGATGCAGCGTGGTGGCCGAGTACCAAACGAAGATCTCGGTGCTGTCCAGCGCGGCCACGCCATCATTGGGGAAGTACTGTGAGAAGCCCGTGAGCAGGGCCGCGGCCGACCACTCCGGCTCGTTGAGCACCCCGTCCACTGTCGTCGAGCCTTCGAGTCGTGGAGTGACGACCGCGGTCTTTCCCGCGCGGCCGTCGAACACGGGGCCGCCGGGCAGCGGGGCAACCGACAACGCCAGCAGGCCGACGAGCAGGGGAGAGATCATCTCGGCATTCTAGGAGCGCACGGCCAAAAGAGCGAGCCTCGGGGACGAGGTCGCGCCTGCGAGGGACAGGACGCTACGGGGCGGTCGCCACGCGCGTGATCAACTCGACGAGCGCGGCGACGTCCACGAGATCGAGCACCTCGGCGGGCCCGTGAGAGTATCGGCCGGGCCAGGAGAGGCCGATGTTGGGCGGGCCCCACGGCGCCACGGCGGACCCGTCCGTGCTGCCTTGGGTGGTGCCGACCTGTATCGGAATGCCCGCGTTGCGGGCGAGTGTCAGCAGCCGGTCCCGGTCTGCCCGCGGCACCATGCTGCCGTCGTCCAGGCCGCGCAACACCGGCCCTGCGCCGAGCGGTGTGTACGCGAAATGCGGCGACTCGAGCGGTGTGTCTGACGAAACAAACGTGTCAATGGAATACACGTACATGAGGGTGGAGCCAAACGTATTACCGAACGCGCGCGCGCCTTCGAGTCCCCCTTCCTCGCGTACGGTCCACACGAAGTACACGCGATGGTTGAGTGTCGCAGGGTTGATGCTGGCCAACGCGGCGAGCAGCGCGGTGGAGCCGGTGCGGTCATCGCTGGCGCGCGCCGTGACGCGCGTGCCAGCCAGCCGTGCGGCCTGCTTGAACGCGGTGATGCCGAGTCCTGGGCGTACGCCCGCGGCGACGAGTTGTGCGGAGTCGCGTCCGAACCATGCGGTCAGTGTGTCGGGAGACTTGGTGCGACCGCTGGCTCGTGGCACGAACACAC
>JBBSPE010000238.1:0-5496 GCA_038259155.1 Gemmatimonadales bacterium | reverse complement strand
GGCGCGCTTCCATGCCGTCGCGTAGCGCCGCCCGGACGATCTCGCTGCCACGCGATCGCATCGTGCCGCTCGGCCTCTCCCCCGCCGAGCTCCCGCTCGTGCAGACGGCAGCGGCTGGTCGCTTCGCGCTGGTTGCACCGCACGAGGTGCGACCCGTGGTGGTGGCGGATGCCGCGCGCCATGACGTGGTGCACGTGGCCTCCATGTCGTGGTGGGCAGATCACCATGCGGAGCCGGCGTTCGCGCCGGTGCTGGAACACGTTCGCATGGTGCTGCTGCTGCCAGCGCACACCACGGGCGCACAGCAGCGGCAGCTGGCGCAGAAGGCACCGCGCGCGGTGGTGGTGATCCTCGGGGAGACGCACTCGGCGCGCGCCCTGCACGCCGCACTCGACGTCGTCCGTCACCGCACGGTGGCAGACGCACTGTGGCAGCAGCTGGCCACGGCACCCGACCTCGCGCCCGTCGCCACGCGGTCCTTGTGCGAGGCCGTTCAGCTCCTGCCACACGAGCGCACCGTACCTGCCCTCGCCCGCGCGCTGTTCCTGACCGAGCGTACGCTGCGGCGGCAGCTCGAGTGCGCCTCTCCCGGGCTCACGCCCCGGCGAGTGCTGGGCTGGGCCAAGTTGCTGCACATGGCGTGGTATCTCGAGGCCACGCCCGATGCATCGTTTGATCGGATGGCGGAACAGCTGGGTGCCTCCTCGCCCGCCAACTGGCGTCGCCTGCTGCGCGAACTCACCGGTCTCACCCCGAACACACTGCGCACGGGTGCGGTGGACACGGTGGTCGCGGCCTGGGTGGAGCAGCGCGGGGGCGATGTTCCCCTCGCAGGTACGAAGGCATAGCAGGGCGACGGTCGTCGGGATTCGCGCCGATGCTGCGCCGATGCTGCGCCGAGGCGGCGCCGAGGCGGCGTCCGTGCGCCTGCTCAGCCCCATGTCGGGCCTGCGGACCGCTTTGTTGGGACGGGTCTGTCCCAGATCTAGTTGAAACTCGGGTGGTGCCTCCGTACTGCGCGTGTTGATCCCAGCCAGGATTCGCACGCCAACATAGAGGACGCCGCCCATGCCGAAGGTACGAACGAATGCTCGCGCGCACCAGTCGCCGCCCTCCGCCGCTGCGCAGGTCGAGGCCTCGCTGGACGACGGCACCGTGGCGCTGGTCCTATCGGTGCGCAGGAGCAGTCTCACCGCACCCCTGCAGCACGTGTGCCGCGGATGGCCGACGTGAGCGCAACTCTGACAGATGCGCACTGGGGCTTTACTCCGGTTCCGGTGACCCTCCTTGCCGATGCGCTCAGCACGAATCGATACCGCAGCCTCGCGTGCAAGCCACACGCGATGCATGCGATCCGTACTGATGTCCAGCAGCGCTGCATACGCAGGGTTGTATCGGTAGTTGGTGAAGAACGTGCCCTTGCTCATCCCGGCGAGCTGGATGAACTCCTTGATCGAGGGAGCGCTGCACGGCGTCGCGCACGACGCGATCACGATGAGCGGGCCGAGGAACACCCGTCCAACACAGCGCAGTATTGGTCCACGCGTGAATTCTGCGCGACGCAGAGCTTTCGTACACCGCGCATCGAGGCTTTTCCTACAGCCTCACGTGGAGCTCTGCTGCAAACGAATCAAGCGAAATGCGAGCGGCGCGAGCTACCAGGAATCGTTTGGCAGCAGCAGCAGCGTTTGTTCTGTCGCTGGCGAGCAGATGTGGACGGAACGCTCGCTCCTTACTCGCTGTGATCCTCACGGAGGAGTGCAATGACGCGGTCAACCACGCGCGCATGCGACTCCGCGGTCAACCGAGCCACGCGGCCGTGGAACAGACTGTTGTGGGCCGTGAAGAGCTTCCCTGGCCGTGCGAAACTGACGCGGTGCAACGATCCGTCAGCAACATCTGCGTCGGCTAGTGCGATGGCGAGCGGGTCCCCTTACGGATTGCTCGTGATCTGACACAGCCGGACGTCACCGCGACCGGTGTCCGCCAGGACAAGCGCCGGTCGAAGCTTGGACCCGGTCAGGTCCGAGAACGGAAACCGGACGAGGACTACGGCCCGGGCTGCAAGTGGCTCCACGCGCTGTCCTCCTCGGCGCGAGTCCAATCGGCGAGGGCGGTTTCGCTCAGGAGCGCTCCTGCGCGGGAGGCCTCCTCTCCCGGTTCATCAAGAATGATGAGCAACGCCCGGCTGGGCCCGACGACGAGCGCCGGCTCCAAGATGCGAACGTGGCCGTCCATTTCAACAATCGCTTCTACGGTGTGGTGCATCGCGCCTCCTCGGGCAAACGGGACTCTGCGACGGGACGAATCGACTGTAGTATGGCGGGCGCGACGAGGCGCACGCAACGAGGCGCACGCAATGGCCAATGCGGACGCCGCCGCTCTGCTCGCCACCGACCGCCAGGAACGGAAAGATGGTGAATAGGCGCACAGGGTACAGGCCAGAACATTCTTTGCGGCAGCAAGCGTCGTTATGGCGCCGCGCGCCTTGCTTGAATCCGAGGTCGAGGCGAACAGATGACGGCCTCACCTATCTTCGATAGCGCTCCAGATACACCAAGTCGTCATCCGGATCGGTGCGGGCCACATACACTGTGCCGGCGCCGAACCCAACGACCAGTGTACCGGTGCGCAGCGCGGCCGTGCCCAGCAATTGACCGGCTGCATCAAAGATGTCATAGCGCCACGTGCGGTCGGTCGCAGCGTGACTACGGCCAACCCAGATCTCACCCTCAGGTGTGGAGAGGACAGTGGCGGCGATGAACGGAGGCATCACCGTCGGGAATGCCTCGTCGGGAAGTGCCGGTGCACGGCTTTCCGGTCCGCTACCGCCACCCTCGCGGAGGGCGCCAACTCGGGCACCCTCGCCGCGCCTCCGATACGCGGCCCGTTCGGCCGCTGACACCGCAATCGGGCTGTATGCGATGTCTGTTCCACGTTGCACGCCTCCCGTCGCATCGGTGGTGGCGATACGAAACGGATTGTGATGCACGATGACGACCCGTCCGTCGGGAAGTACCGTCCAAGCGTCGAGATGCGGGAATGGTGTGATAGTTCGGGCGAGCGAAGAAACACCGCTTGGTAGCGTGAGTCGCACGCGTCCGCCATTTGATACTCGCGTGATCATGTCGGTTCGTCCATCCGCGTGATTCCAGCGGACAATCGCGACCGAATCGAGGAACGCGCCGCGCTCTTGGTCGAACCCGCTACCCTCGAAGTAGAATCGGCCTTGCCGGTCGGTTCCTCGCACTCGAGCTAGCCCCCCAGGTACGCCGCCGGTGGGCATCGGGAGCGACGTTGCCGAAATCCGTCCGTCGGCGGACACTCTGAGAATGCGACGAAGCATCTGGTCCACGACCCACGTGGTGTCAGCGACACCTGGAAGTGGCGCTGTCGGGAACCGGTACTCGCCCGGCCCTTCGCCTTGGCGACCTACTGGCACTCGTGTGCTCGCGGCGAAATCCACGAGCACAATGCCGCGATCCATCTGATCCGTGACTAGCGCGCGCAGACCGGAAAGCTCGCGCACGCCAGCGATCATCGTGAACGGTTCTTCAATCGCCGCATCGGGGCGGACTGTGAGGTCCAACCGACGCTGCGGCGATGCGGAGGCGATAGGCAACAACGCTACGATGAGTAGCAATCGGATATTCGGCATGCGTGCTCCTGCGGCGGGATCGCAAGCGGCTGAGAGTACCGCGTCGACGATTGGGATAGCGTAAAACGGAGCGACGGCGGCGCCACTGAGCGCGCGCAAACGACTCCGTAGTGACTCGTGATTGCACACCATCTGCTGGCCAGATGGTTCCCTTCGGCTACCGCGATGCCTGCAGAGTCGGCATAACGAGGCTGTAGGATAAGTCCCGGCGTGCCTCGATGTGGAAACGGAACTCTTGGCGCACTCGGGAATTGGTCTTGGAGAATCTGCGCCCCGTCCCGTCTCCCGTCGAGTCTCGCCATGGCCCGGTACAAGTTCATCGATACGCAGCCGAAGCTGATCCCGGTTGATCTCACCGCCCAGCTGCTGCCTGGCACCTTCGAGCACGCGCTCAACCACCTGTTGGACCATGCCGTGGACCTGTCCCATTTCGATGCGCGGTTCCGGAATGATGAGACGGGCGCCCCGGCGTATCCGCCGGCGTTGCTCCTGAAGGTCGTACTCTTCGCGTACGCGCAGGGCATCGTCAGCAGCCGGCAGATCGCCCGGGCGTGCCAGGAGCACGTCACCTTCATCGCGTTGTGCGGGGATCAGCCGCCACACTTCACCACCATCGCGAAGTTCATCAGCACGCTGGACGACGACATCGCGCGGGTCTTCGCGGCGGTGCTCGCGGTGTGCGACCGCCAAGGCCTGATCGGGCGCGAGATGTTCGCGATTGACGGCGTGAAGCTCCCGAGTAACGCGTCGAAGCATCGGAGCGGGACGCGGGCTGACTTTGAGCGGCAGGCGGCCAAGCTCGAGGCCGCGGCCACGACGATGTTGCAGCGGCATCGCGCGGCAGATGGGGCGCCGGCGGAGCCAGATCGCCCGACCAAAGCCGCTGCCCGCATCACTCGCCTGGAGCGTGATGCGGCACAGATCCGGGACTGGCTCACGTGCCATCCCGAGGACCGACGCGGTGCGAAGGGGAGCATTCGCAAAAGCAATCGCACCGACAATGAGAGTGCCAAGATGGCGACGAGCAAAGGCGTCATCCAGGGCTACACGGGTGTCGCGGCGGTCGATCACGCGCATCAGATCATCGTCGAGGCGCAGGCGCACGGGACGGGCTCGGAACACGCGCTGCTCGTGCCGGTGGTGACGGCGACCAACCCGTGGCGTACGGCCGACACACTGATCACCGCCGATGCGGGCGACCACAGCGCCGCGAATCTGGAGCAACTCGCGACCAAGCAAGTACCGGCCTTGATTGCCGATCCGGACCTGCGTCGCCGCGACGAACGCTTCGCGACACAGGACCGCTACCGTGTGCTCCCCGATCCGTTGCATGACAAGTCCCGCACGGCCTTGACGAAGACGCCGCCGGTGTTCACGCCGAATGATTTTCGGTACGATGCGGACGCGCGCACGTGCATCTGTCCGGCCGGGAAGTCGCTCTATCGGAAGGGCGCGCGCAATGTCACCGGCGGCGTCATCGGCGAACACTTCCGGGGTGCAAAACGCGATTGCGTGCCCTGCGCACTGCGCGCCCAGTGCCTGCGGACACCAGACACGACTGCGGTACGCAATGTCGCGTTCTTTCGCGGACGCGTGGACGCACCCGCGCGCGACCACGTCGCCGAAATGAAAGCGCGCCTTGATTCGGCCGCAGGACGCCAACAATACGGCGCGCGCTTTGCGACGGTGGAGCCAGTCTTCGGTAATCTGCGCGCGAACAAGCGCCTCGACCACTTCACGTTGCGTGGCCGCGCGAAGGTCGACGCGCAATGGAAGCTGTACTGCTTGGTGCACAACATCGAGAAACTGGCGAACGCGGGCTACGCCGCGTAGCGCAG
>JBBSPE010000237.1:0-5560 GCA_038259155.1 Gemmatimonadales bacterium | reverse complement strand
CGCGGTGGCAGAGCGGTTGATTGCACCGGTCTTGAAAACCGGAGAACCTGAAAGGGTTTCGTGAGTTCGAATCTCACCCGCGCCGTACAGGCTGTTGCAAGTTATAGACCTGCGCATTTTGAGATTGGCATTTGGCTTTTTCTCCGTTCATCGGGATGCGTTTTCCTGTCCCGACGGGAAGGTGGCGATTGTGCCGAGCAGTGCCCATGCGCCGAATTGAATCGTTGCGATCACCACTCTGCCTCTTCTTTCGAAGCGGCGCCTTCCGCGATTTCTGCTGGGGCGTGGTCGAGGTAGAGCTGGTCGGCCATCGCCCCCTGTCCCATTGCGTGCAGCTTGCGTCGGATTTGAAAGATTACTTCCGCTTGCTCGTCGGCTTTTTGATGGAAGGAAAGCGCCATATTTTTTCGCCGATACCAGAAATCGTGTTCGCCCAACAGCTTCTTGTATCGTTCGACGTCCGCCAGTAGATGAGGAATCACATCGACCGGAAGGAACGTCGCCTTCGTGCAGGATTCCGAGAGCTTGTCATAGTAGAAATCGGCGAGTTCTCCTTTGCCAACTTCGTGAAGGTACCAACGGCATCTTAGGATTTGACGTTCTTTTTTATTGTGCCGCATCCATGTCGCTTCATCCAGTTCCTGACTGTTGTAGGTGAAATCATGGCTCCGAAGGCAATCGAGGAACACGAGCCATACTTCTTCGAGATAGTCTGCGAGCGCAGCATTGTCTTTGATCAAGGCCCCTTGCTCGCCGAGGCTGCTTATCACGGCGTGTTTCAGGCACAACCGGCTCCAGAGAGAGTCATGGTCAAGATGCAGATCCTCCCAATGGAGTTGCTCCAGTGCTTGCTGCGCCTCGGCGGCATCCCGGAACGTGACAAGGAGAATGTCCGAGTATTGGGTCGATTGTGCCGTCATCTGCTTGCGGATATTGAGTTCCATGTCCGCGAGGTCAACATCTCCGTTCGGCCGTTCGAAGACACCAAACGAGAGCACGGGCCGGGTTTGATCCTGTCGCTCAAAGGCGTAGCGCAAGTCTTCGGGTTTCACATCGGAGTGGACGTAGACGTGCCTGATAATGTACAGAACGGCAACGATTGGCGTCGGTTGAGCCACGGCCTGGGACTCCTGAGTCGAGGGGATTGGTGCTGTGCATTGACGAGACGCATTCGCACCACGTCACCCATCGGCTGTCGCGAGCGCCTATTCCAGCCAAAGGAAGGGACTGGGCACGGACGGCTCGCCAACCTCGGCCTGCGCGAGTCAGCTTTCTGAGGTCAGCCTGAGGCTGATAGCCGCTTTTGTGTCGTTCATTCGAGCCGCCAGTGCCGCCACCCATCCTCCGCGATTCTCAGGGTAGAGGTCGTCCGGGGCGTACATGTTGATTTCAACAAATCGCTCGTGACCGTAGGGAAAACCGGAGAACCTGAAAGGGTTTCGTGAGTTCGAATCTCACCCGCGCCGTTGATCCCGGGGGACGCATCCAACGGGCATGTTCGGGCCAAAGTGAACATCCCGGGTCGTTCCCAGTGCCAGCTGTGGCTTGCAGGCACGCGCCGAATGGGTTTGAATGGTCTCGCAACCCGGCACGACTCGGGCTCGGAGGACCGTCCCCTGAGCCGTTTTTCCTACCGGCTGCGCGTTTTGAGATGGAGCAAGGCCGGTTGTGGTCGAGAAGCGCCGGTGCGCTGAACGGCTTTCGAGCGGCGTCCTTCCTCAACTGCCACACCCGCTCGCGCCGCGGGAGGACTGCAATCGATGCACGCACGGATCGTCCGAAGGCTGCGCGTCGCCGTTTCCGTCGCCGCGGCGATTGCCGCCATGGCTTCATTCGCCGCGTGCGGCGGCGGCGGTGGAGACGGAGGTCCGGTCACGCCAACCGTCGCCTCCGTCCGGATCGCGCCCAGCTCGCTCATCATCGACGCCGGACAGTCGGCACCATTCACAGCCACGGCCGTGGACAACGCGGGGGCCACCGTGAGCACCGGCGCTGCCGTGTGGGGCTCCTCCAGCCCCGCCGTGGCGAGCGTCTCCTCCAGCGGCCTGGTGACCGGCGTTGGCGAGGGCGTCGCCACCATCACCGCCACCATGGCCGGTCGCTCGGGCAGCGCGGTGGTCACCGTCCGTGCCGGCGTGGCCTCCGTGGCCGTGTCGCCCGCTACGGCACAGCTTCCCCTTGGCGGCGCGCCGCTGCAACTCACCGCCGAACCCCGCACCAGCACCGGTGCGCCAGTGGCCGGACGCACCCCACAGTGGGCGAGCGCAAGTCCGGCGGTGGCCAGCGTTTCGACCACCGGTCTTGTGACGGCCGTGGCCGCCGGCACCACCACAGTCAGCGCCACGGTGGACGGCGCCGTGGGCGCCGCCACGATCGAAGTGCTCCCCGATCCGTGCAGCCTCACGCGCGCCATGCAGTTGGGCCAATCCATCAACGGCCAACTGGTCGCAGCCGACTGCCGGCTTGCCGACAACACGGCCATCCAGGCCTATAGCTTCACGCTCGCCGCACGCACCACGGTCGAGATCGTGATGAACAGCTCGCAGGTGGATCCGTACCTGTTTCTCGCTGACCCACAGCTGAACGTGCTGGATCAGGACGACGACGGCGGCCCGGGTCTCAACGCTCGCATTCTGCGCTCGCTGCCCGCGGGTGAGTGGCTGGTCATCGCCAACACCTTCGCCGAGAACTCGTTCGGTGCCTTCCAACTCACCGTGCGCCCCGCGCCAGCCGCCTGCGTCCAGGCGGTATCGCTCACGCTGCCCGCCACGGTCAACGCCAGTCTCAGCACCAGTTCCTGCCTGCAGCGCGACGCCAGTTTCGAAAACCGCTACGCCTTCGTACTGACGGATACCGCCACGGTGCGGATCGGCATGAGCAGCGCGCAGATCAACCCGTTTCTCGTGGTGGTGGATGACGACGAACAGGTCGTGGCACAGGACGACGATAGCGGAGCCGGCACAAGTGCAAGCATTGAGGTGCTCTTCACGCCCGGTCGCTACACGGTGCTCGCACGCGGCGCGGCGGGAGAAGCCGGGTCGTTCCAGCTCTCGGCCGCGCGTGCCATTGATCCGTGCGCGGTCCGCGATACCATCAGCGTCGGACAATCGCGCGCACGCACCTTCACCGCCACCGACTGCGCCACCGGCGACGGTGGTGGCCCACAGCGCTTTCTGCAACGCTTCCTGCTCACGCTGCCCGCTGAGCGGGCCCTGCAGATCGACATGACGAGCACTGCCGTGGACGCGTATCTGGTCCTGCAGGATGCGCAAAGCGGCAACATACTCGCAGAAAACGACGACGCGTCGCCCGGCAACACGAACGCCCGGTTGTCCGGCAACTTCGCGGCGGGCACCTACGTGGTGAACACCTCCACGTATGCGGTTGGCGAAACAGGACCGTACAGCCTGTCCGTCCAGCCACTCCAGACCGAGAACGTCGCGATTGCGGTTGCCCCCGCGTCACTGTCCCTGCAGGGCGGCCAGACACAGCAGCTGACGGCCACGGTCACCGGCTCGACCAACAGCAGCGTCTCGTGGAGCAGCAGCAATGCAAACGTGGTCACGGTGAGCCCCACGGGACTCGTGCGCGCGATCACGCCCGGCACGGCCACCATCACGGCAACCTCGCAGGCCAATCCAGCGCGAACAGCCACCGCCGTGGTGAACGTGGCACAGACAATGGCCACGGTGAACGTGGACATCGCAGCCATGTATCTCGTGCAGTCGGTGCAACAACTCGACGGGCGCGTACCGCTCGTTGCCAACCGACGCGCGCTCGCCCGCGTGTTCGTGCGCGGCAGCCGTGCCGGGCTCGATTCCGTCACCGTGCGATTGCGCGTGTTTCAAGGCGCCACGGTGCTCGGCACGTTCACGGCGCGCGCCGCCCCCACCACCAACGTGAACGAGGCGTGCTGCTCGGCCAACATCCTGGTGCCGAGTGAGCTGATGCGCGCCGGCATCTCGGTGCTGGCCGATGTGGACCCCGACAACCAACTCGGCGAGACCAACGAAGGGGACAACAGGTTCCCGTTGAGTGGCACCGCGCAATCGCTGCAGGTCGTGGATGTGCCACCGCTCGGTGTGCGGTTTGTGCCGATTGCGCAGAATCGCAATGGGCAGGTCGCGGGCGTCGCCGTGTCGATTTTCAATGTGTTCGAGAACATGTGGCCGGTCAACGTGATCAACGCCGACGTGCGGCAACCGCTCGTGATCGATTACGTGATTGGTTCAGAGTCCTTCGATGACTGGATCCGACTGGTGCGCGACGTGGAGATCGTCCGCCAGATGGAAGGTGGGCAGACGTACTACTACGGCTTGGTGCGCACGACAGGCACGCGGGGAGTGCTCGGGCTGGCCAATGGCATTCCCGCGCGCACGGCCATTGGGATTGACGAAGGGTCCGGATTCGGGGCGACGTTCGCGCGGGAGACCTTTGCCCACGAGATGGGGCACGTGCTCAGCCTGCGGCACGCGCCGTGCGGCGGCGCGACGGGACCCGATCCGCAATACCCCTTCGGCGACGCGCGCACCGGCGCCTGGGGGATCAACCTCGCGACCGGTCAACTCTTCGCACCCGAGCGCAAGGACATCATGTCCTACTGCCCGCCCGATCAGTGGGTGAGCCCGTTCCAGTATCGCAAGGTGCTCGACTTCCGACAGGCCAACCCGAACGGCGCGGGTTCGGTTGTCGGGCCAACCGAGGTGCTTCTGGTTTCCGGTGCGCTGAGTCAGGGAACCGTGACGGTTGATCCGGCTTTCTCGGTGTCCGCGTCGCCGACAGCTGATGACCCCACCGGACGGTTCGTGATCGAAGCGTTTGATGATGACGGCAAGCGTCTGCTGGCGCATCGCTTCACGCCGTACGCGGTGAGCGACGCGCCCGATGCCACCGAGGCATTCGTGGTGGCGGTGCCGGTGCGTCCGGATCAGCAGGCACGCGTGGCGCGCATCACGGTGCGGGCGGTGAACGGGACGTCCGCTGGCATCAGGCGACGGACCGTAAGCGGGACTGAATCGGCGCTTGACCGCGGGGACATTCGTACGTTGCGCCGAGCCGGGAATCGACTCGATGCGTCATGGACCACGGCCGTGGTCCCGGCGGTGATGGTCCGCGACGCGTCTTCCGGCGAGGTGCTGGCCGTGCTGCGCCGAGGTGGCATGGAGCTCTCGCAGTTTGGCGCGCTCGACGGCCTGGAGCTGCTGGTGTCCGACGGCGTCAAGAGCGCACGTCTGCGCGTTGAACCTGCCACAGGAGCACTCCGGAAATGAGGACCTTGGGTTTTGCTGCGGCACCTGTCCGGGGGGCTGCAGCGGCGCTCGCCCTGCTGGGCGCGATCGCGTGCGGCAGCGGGAACACGGCGGCCCGAGACGCGTCAGCCGGCGCGGCCGTGACGGACACGGCAAGCATGGTCTACGACGCGACCCAGGCGATTGAGCTGGAGCGCGGCGCGTGCTTCGGACGGTGTCCCGTGTACACCGTGACGGTGCGCGGCGACGGCACCGTTCGATTCGCAGGACGGGCCTTTGTCGCGGACAGTGGCCTGCATGAGGCGAGCGTG
>JBBSPE010000236.1:0-5592 GCA_038259155.1 Gemmatimonadales bacterium | reverse complement strand
GGACTGTACCTCCGGCACACCACGTCGGCGCACGCCATGGCCGCCATTCTCACCGGTATGGCCATCGTGGGCGGCTGGCGTATCTTCGCCGGTGGCGCCACAATCAACGGCATTACGCCGGCCATGGCTGGTCTCGCCGGCACACTCGTCGCCTATCTCGTGGTGCAACTGTTGCGGCGCGGCTCCGGATCGAACGGTCCGGGAGGCAGCGCCCTTTCCTCAGCGGCGGAGTAATCGCAGGCCATGACCAGTTCGAACATCTTTGATCTCACCGGGAAAGTCGCCGCCGTGATCGGAGGCGCATCGGGCATCGGCGAAGCCGTGACCATGGGTGCCGTCGGCATGGGCGCCACTGTGATCTGCCTCGACCTCAAGGCAGACGCCGCACAGGCGGCCGCCGAGAAAGCGGGGGGTGGCGCCACGTCGGGCGTGGTGGACATCACGGATGCTGCAGCCGTCGATGACGCGCTGGCCGCCATCGTGACGGAGCCCGGCAAGCTCGACATCGTGATTGCCACGCCCAGCATCAACGTGCGCAAGAAGATGCTCGACTATCTGCCGGGCGAAATCGATCGCGTGCTCAACGTCAACATCATCGGCAACTTCAACGTGTTGCGTTCGGCCGGCCGCATCATGGTGGAACAGCGCCGCGGCAGCATCGTGCTGTTCTCGTCCATCCGCTCGCTCGTGGTCGAGCCGGGGCAGGCCGTGTACTCGGCCACCAAGGCCGGTATCCTGCAGCTTGCCCGCGGTGGCGCCTGCGAGTTCGGGCCGTACGGTGTGCGCGTGAACTGCGTGGGACCGGGCGTGGTGGAGACGCCGCTCACCGCACCCATCAAGGCCAACGAAGATTGGTACAATGCGTACGCGTCCAAGAACGCATTCAATCGCTGGGCAAGCCCAAGTGAAATGGTGGGGCCCACACTGTTTCTCGCGTCGGACGCAGCGAGCTACGTGAACGGAACCATCATCTACGCAGACGGCGGCTGGTTGGCCCAGGACGGACGGTTCACACCGCCGGGCATGTGAGCACCACAACCGCGGCGCGTCAACCGGACACGAGAGTGAACGCCTCCTCGCCCCGTACGTACCGCATCGCGGTCATCGCCGGCGATGGGATTGGCACGGAAGTCATTCCCGTGGGAATGCACGTGCTGCAGGAGGCCGTGCGACTGGAGGCCGAGCGCGGCCAGGCATGCACACTGGAGTTCACCGAGTTCCCGTGGGGGTGCGAGTACTACCAGCGTACCGGCAACATGATGAGCGCCGATGCCCTCGACCTGCTCTCGGAGTTCGATGCCATCTATCTGGGCGCCGTGGGTGCGCCCGGCGTGCCGGATCACGTGTCAGTGTGGGAGCTCATCCTCCCGATTCGACAGCGCTTTGATCAGTATGTGAACCTGCGGCCCATGCGATTGCTCCCGGGCGTGCGTGGGCCGCTGATCGGCCGTGTGCCCAGCGACGTGGACATGGTGTGCGTACGCGAGAACTCAGAGGGCGAGTACGCGGGATTTGGTGGACGACTCTTTCCCGGCACGCCCAACGAGGTGGCCGAGCAGACCGGGATCTTCACGCGACGTGGCGTGGAGCGCATTGCGCGGTATGCCTTCTCGCTCGCGCAGAGTCGCCCGCGCAAGATGCTCGCCAGCGCCACCAAGTCGAACGCGCTACAGCACTCCATGGTGTTGTGGGACGAAACCGTGGAGGCCGTGGCCCAAGACTTTCCCGACGTCGCGTGCACCAAGTACCACGTCGATGCGCTCGCGGCACGCATGGTCACACACCCCCAGACGCTTGACGTGATTGTCGCGTCCAACCTGTTTGGCGATATCATCACCGATCTCGGCGCGGCCATCAGTGGCAGCCTCGGTATCGCGCCCGGTGCGAACATCAATCCCGGGCGCACGCATCCCTCCATGTTCGAGCCCATCCACGGCTCGGCGCCGGACATTGCGGGCAAGGGCGTCGCCAATCCTATTGGCGCCATTTGGGCGGGCGCGCTCATGCTCGAGCATCTCGGCCTCGCGCACGCACACGATACGATCACGAACGCAATCGCGCGCGTGATGGATGCGGGCGCAGTACGCACACCCGATCTGGGCGGTCGCGCAAACACGCAGGACCTCGCGGCGGCCATTCTGGACGCCATGTCGTAGCTGACCAACGGAGACACGATGCCTCGCGGTCCAACACGAAGGGTGATGCAGTGCACCGCGCCGTTGCGGCACGTCGCAGTGGGCGCGATGGCGGTGTTGGCCATCGCCTGCGCCAAGTCGCCCGCCGATGGCGCGGCGACCAATGGCGCGTCCACCACGGACGCGGAACGCCAGGTCATCCTGATTTCCGTGGACGGCCTCACCACCACCGACTATCTGCAGCCCGACAGTGGCCTGCGCGTGCCCAACCTGCAGGCGTTGGCCGCCGCCGGCTGCCCGGCCGATGGCATGACGGGCATTTTTCCCACCGTCACGTATCCCAGCCACACGTCCATGATCACCGGGCAGCCGCCATCGGTGCATGGCGTCTACACCAATACGCCGCTCGATCCGTTTGGCGCACAAAACGGCGGCTGGTTCTATTACGCCGACAAGATCACGTCGCCCACGTTGTGGCAGGTGCTGCGTGACGCGGGGCACAGTACAGCCGCCATCTCATGGCCGGTGACCGTCGGTGCGCCGGTGGACTTCCTGCTGCCCGAGTACGGTCCGGTGCGGCACGCCGAAGCGGTGTCACTCTCTGCGGCGCTGAGCACGCCCGGGCTGTTCCGCGAAATGATCGCTGTGGATTCCGTTCACCGTCCCATGACGGATGCGTGGCGTACCAACGCCACCGTGGCCATTCTGCACACGCGCCATCCCGATCTGCTCGCGCTGCATTTGTCTGATCTGGACGGCGCACAACATGCCAACGGCCCGCACACACCAAAGGCCCACGCCGCGCTCGAGGTGATCGACAGCCTCATCGGCGTGATCCGCACGGCAGTGCGTGATGCCGGCCGCGACGCGAGCACCGCGTGGGTGATCGTGTCCGATCACGGGTTTCTGGGTGTGACCCAGCTGGTGAACCCGATGGTGTTGCTGCGCGACGCCGGCCTCATCACCACCAACGCGGACGGCAAGCTCACCGATTGGAAGGTGTACATGCACAACGGCGGTGGATCCTTCTTTCTCGAGGCGCGGGATCCCGCCGATTCGGCGAGCATCGCGAAGGCCACAGCGCTCATGCAGACGCTCGCGGCCGATCCGCTCAACGGCATTGCAAAGGTCTATACGCCGGACGACCTCCGGGGCATGAACGCCGCGCCCGACGCATTTCTCGCGTTGGGCGCTCGCGATGGCTACGCGTTTGGCAGTGCGCTGCAAGGTGCGGTGCGCACCAAGGTGGCGCCCAGTGGCAAGCACGGCTATGACCCGAGTATTCCCGAACTGCGGCCATCGTTCATTCTGTCAGGCGCGGGTGTGCAGCCATGCGAACTCCGCGAGGGTGTGAACATCGTGGATGTCGCGCCGACGGTGGCGGCACTGCTGGGAGTGTCCATGACGGGCACGGCCGGTACCGATGTGAATGCGCGCACGCGGCCGTAGCACCCGGTCTCGGCGATGTAACGCGTTCTCCGGAATTCGATGAAGTGTGACTCAGCGTACAAAGTCCGCCTCGAGAACTTGTCATGGTGTGGTGCGACGCAGCACCAGAGGCCCACCATTTTCTCGAGGAGAAGAACATCATGGCCGCACGCAACCTCACGTCATTCGAAGTTCTGTCCAGTCCGATCGCCCCCGGCGTGCCCGATGTGCCCTACATCCAGCAGGGCTTTTTCCTGCAGGTCACAAACATGGGCCCAGCCAGCGCGTTCCTCTCCATTGAGTACCACGCGTCGCCAGCGTTCGTGCAGTCCAAGGGCGCGATCAAGCTCTTCACCAATGTCATCGACGGCACCGGCGTGCCGCAGCAGTTTGCGGCTGCGAACTTTCTCGGGGCGCCTGTCGGCTTTGAGGCACTGAACATTCCGTCCATGGCCACGTGGCTGATTGGCGTGCAGTATCTCCTGCTCCCGCCACCCGCGCCGATCAGTGACCTCGCCACGGGCGACACGCCGCAGGACTCTGGCATGGCCCGCGGCGTGGTGCGCATCGATGCAGCGCCCGGAACCGAGTGGATGATGCTCGCCACAACACGTCAGGTGTTCAGCAGCTTCGGACCCGGCGGCGTGCTCATAGAGTTCGATTCGACCGCATATGCGGTCCCGCTGCTCGGCGGACCGGAGCAGAACTTTTAGCGCCTGCCCGTAGCGGACCGTCAGGAGTCGCCGCGCTGCGCCGCTGGGCCGGAGAGCTCGCGCTCGGTGAGCACGAAGCCGTTCGGCTCGGCGGCGGGATGTGCGCGAGGGGCGAACATGTGCCGACAGTAACTGGTGCCGCAGTTGGAGGCGGCACCGGATCACGACGCGTCGGGCCGACTCACCGCCGGGCCGAACAGTTCGTCGTGGTCAATCACGAGCGGAGGTAGTCCCTCAACAGGTTCCCAAACGCTGGACTCTCGGTGCACCTCCGGAAAATCCGACGCGGCCGTCCACCGCTCGATCGTGCGAGTCTCAATGTCCACCAGCCACACTTCACCCACGCCACGCGCAAGGTACGCCGGGCGTTTGCGATGCCGGTCAACCTTGGTGGTGGAGGGGCTGAGAATCTCGACCACCAACGCGGGTGCTGGAAGATCACGCCAATCGCTGATGTGAGCGCGCCTTGAAATCGGATAAACGGCGATGTCAGGCTCCACCCACGACGTCTCGCTGATGAAGAGGCCCCCGGGTGCCGCGCATCGCCAACCTGTGTGCACACGGCACCAGTTGTACAGCCGCACCGATAGCGACATCGCAACGTCCTGATGCGATACGGACGGCATCGGCGTCACCAGCAGTTCGCCGTGCAGGATCTCGTACCGATTGCCGTCGGCAGGCAGCTGCTCAAGATCCGCCACGGTCCAGAGCGATCGCGGCGGGATGGTCGCGGAGATAGGCATGGCCATACATTCGGCTCGGCGGCGAGAGTTGCGCAAGGGGCGAACATGCGCCGAGGATGTCACGAGGGGACGTGCGCCTCGGCACCGTTTCGACTCACATGGGACCGCTTCCCTACCACGTTCGAGCACCCGAGACGCAGTACCCCTGGGTACGGCGACCAAACGCTCCGCGCGGCAAAGGCACTTCGACGCGAGCTCCGGGTACCATCGGCGGGCGTATGACGGCGCAGGCCGCTGTGCTGTTCCGATTGGCCCCTCCTCGCATTCATTGTCAGTACGCGTGCGCCGCAAACTCGCGTTACTGAGAGACCTCGCTCCTGCACGGAACCATCATCATGCCCGAACCAACCTCCCGCCACATCCTGATCGCCAGCTTCAACACCCCCAAAGGCGCCGAGAGCAGCGTGGACCTCTTGAAGGCCGCGTCGATCGGCCTTGGCAATGTCGCCGTTGTCACCCGCGACGAGTCGGGGAAGGTCAGTTTCACGGAGTCGCAGGATTGGGGCATCGGCAAGAGCGCGCTGGTGGGTGCCATTGCCGGCCTTATCCTCCCGGGCGTGGGCACTATCACAT
>JBBSPE010000235.1:0-5595 GCA_038259155.1 Gemmatimonadales bacterium | reverse complement strand
GCGGTTGGAGCGGGGGGCTTCAGAATCCGGCGCGGCGTTGGCCGCGGGGCTGCTTACCGGTCCGGCGGTGGGGACGGTGGGCGACGTGTTGCGAGATTGAACGGAGCGCCATCGCGCGCCGCTACCTTCCCGTCATGCCCCGGCTGCTCTCCCCACTCCTGGTCCTGCTGCTCAAGCTCTGGCCCGTTCGCACCGCCGCCCGTCCGCGCTCGCTGCTCGCGGCGCGCCCACGTGGCGGTCTCATCCCGGAAGTTGATCCGGCCGCCGATCGCGCCCTCGAAGCGCTGGCACGGTCGCGCGCCCGCACCACCGCATCGCACCGCTGGGCCGGCGAAGTGCTCATCACCGCCGGCAACCGGCGCACCGCTGTACCCGGCATCTGGTCGTTCTCCCACGATCCTCGCCACCGCGCCCGCACACTCGGCGACACGCCGGGGCTGGTACTCGATCCCTTGGATACCGCGGGGTGGGCCACGCAACTCACGCGTCTCCTCACGCTGCAGGAGCGCGGCGCTCGGCTGCGCGTGGCCCGCGCCGACGCCGCCGGCTGGCAGACGCTGGAGGTGCGTGCGCCCACCAGTCCTGAGACCATCGTGGAGGTGGACCGGGCGGCGGTGGATCACCTGCTGGGCGGTGACGCGCAGGCGGTGGACGTGTCGTTTCGGGTGTTTGTCTGACGGGCGGCCGGCACGCGACCTGCTGGCAGCGCGAAGAGCACGTCACACGAACAGCCTACCATGCTACGACTTTGAGAAATACCGCACGTTCGGCAGCGCAGCAAAGTCGCCGTCGAACGTCCAGAGCGTCGCACCGAACTGCAGCGCCGTGGCGTAGATGATGCTGTCGGCGAGCGGCAGCTTGTGGTTCACCCCCACACGGGCGGCGCTGAGCGCCACCGCACTGTCGAGTGGTACCACGCGCCCTTGATGCATCACCGCCGCAACCTGCAGCGCGGCGTCCTCTGAACGCTGCTGCATCACGCGCCGTGTGACTTCTACGAGCACGATGGTGGGGACGAGCAACTGGTCGACCGCTTCGATGGTGGCCGCCACGTGGTGGGCATGTGCCGAGCCGCTGAAGTACTCGAGCCAGGCGGACGAATCGACCAGGTTCACACGCGGTCCGCGTCGCGAGCCACCGAGGTATCGATACCCGCGAGCGCTCCACGCATGCTCTGCATTGGCTGGACGGGGATGAACTCCACGCGGTTGCCATACTGGAGCACCTGCACCTGCTGCCCGGGCTTGAGCTGCAGGGCCTCGCGGATGGCGCGGGGGATGACGACCTGGAACTTGGGTGAGACGGTTACGGTGGTCATGGATGGTCCATCGATAGAGGTATCGTAAAACGATACCATCATCGATGAGTCCGTTCAAGCGCTGCAATCTTTCGCAGACTGGCGGGGTCCGTGCCGTTGCCGAGCGGTGGTGCTTGCGCGCAAACGGTTGTCTATATATCCTTCAATCCGGATATATGAATACAACCGCTCCTGCCCGCACTCTCGTCCACGAACGCCTTGCCACGCTGGCCGATGCCACGCGTTGCCGGCTGCTGCTTGCCCTTGACGATCGGGAGCTCACGGTCGGCGAGCTGTGTCAGGCGCTGCAGCTGCCACAGAGCACCGTGAGCCGACATCTGCGCGTGCTGGGCGACGCGGGGTGGACCACCTCGCGGGCCGAAGGGGTGAGCCGGTGGCATGGGCTCGATCCGGCCCTCGACGAGCATGCGCAGGACCTGTGGCAGCTCGTTCGCGCGTCGGTGCTTGCCACGCCAGCGGCGGTCCAGGACCAGGCGCGGGTGCAGGCGGTCGTCTCCGCGCGACGTGCGCGCTCCGAAGCCTTCTTTGCCGACGCCGCCGGCGAGTGGGAGGCCACCCGCACCCAGCTCTACGGTGCGCGGTCCGACCTGCTCGCCACCCTCGCCCTGCTCGACCCCACCTGGGTGGTGGGCGATCTGGGCTGCGGCACTGGCACACTCAGTTCGGCGCTCGCCCCCATGGTGAAGTGTGTCATTGCCGTGGACGCGTCGCCGGCCATGCTCGAGGCCGCCCGCGCGCACACGGCCGATCATGACAACGTGGACGTGCGGGACGGCACGCTGGAGTCACTGCCCATCGCAGACGAGACGCTTGACGTGGCCATGCTCATGCTCGTGTTGCACCACGTCGCCGAACCGGTGCGCGTGCTGCGGGAAGTACGCCGGACACTGCGTCCCGGTGGTCGACTGCTGTTGGCGGACATGCAACCACATGCGCACGAGGAGTACCGGCAGACCATGGGCCACGTGTGGATGGGGTTCGCCGGCGACATGCTGCGGGACTGGTGCGCGCAGGCTGGCTTTGCACACGTGCGATATGTGCCGCTGCCCACCAACGCCCACGTGAGTGGGCCGTCGCTGTTCGCGCTCACGGCAACGGCTGTCGCCTTGCCGAGTGTTGAGACATTCGATGACGAGTAGGCACGCAGTTAGTACGAATCACAATCACCAAACGACCCACGATTTCTGGCGCCAGTCGCGCCTTCAACCATCAGGAGCAATCGCATGACAGCAACTGCAGCAGTCGCCCACGGGCTCACCGAGAACATCGCGTCCATGGACGGGGTCACCGGAGATACCGCACGTCCCCCGTTTGCCGTGCGCGACCTGTCGTTGGCTGACTGGGGTCGCAAGGAGATGCGGCTGGCCGAGGTGGAGATGCCGGGCCTGATGGCGCTGCGTGAGGAGTTCGGCGCGTCGCAACCGCTCAAGGGTGCCAAGGTCATGGGTTCGTTGCACATGACCGTGCAGACGGCCGTGCTCATTGAAACGCTGACCGCGCTGGGTGCCGATGTGCGCTGGGTGTCGTGCAACATCTTCAGCACGCAGGATCACGCCGCCTCTGCCGTGGCCGTGGGTCCCACGGGCACCGTGGCCAAGCCCGCCGGCGTTCCGGTGTTTGCGTGGAAGGGTGAGACGCTCGAGGAATACTGGTGGTGTACCGAGCAGGCGCTCACGTGGCGCGACGGCAGCGGCCCCAACCTCATTCTTGACGACGGCGGCGACGCCACGCTGCTCGTGCATCGTGGTGCCGAGTACGAGAAGGCGGGCGCGGTGCCTGGCTTTGATGCCGACAACGAGCCGGAAGAATGGGGCGTGATTCTGGAGCTGCTGCGTTCGCAGCAGGCGCTGGACAAGACGCGCTTCACCAAGATGCTCGCGGGCATTCGTGGTGTGAGTGAGGAGACCACCACCGGTGTGCATCGCCTGTATGAAATGCAGCGCGACGGCGTGCTGGCGTTTCCGGCCATCAACGTGAACGACGCGGTCACCAAGTCCAAGTTCGATAACCTGTACGGCTGCCGTCACAGCATCATTGATGGTCTCAATCGTGCGACGGACGTGATGCTGGCCGGCAAGATCGTGGTGATCTGCGGCTACGGCGACGTGGGCAAGGGCTGTGCGCAGGCGTTCAAGGGGCAGGGCTCGCGCGTGGTGGTGACAGAGGTCGATCCGATCTGTGCGCTGCAGGCCGCGCTCGAGGGCTATCAGGTCACCACGCTCAACGACATTGTCGAAGAAGCGGACATCATCATCACGGCCACCGGCAACAAGGACGTGATCACGGTGCAGCACATGTCGCGCATGAAGGACAAGGCGATCATCGGCAACATCGGCCACTTCGACAACGAGATCGACATGGCCGGTCTCAAGAAGGTGGAGGGCATGCGCCGCATCAACATCAAGCCGCAATACGACGAGTTCGTGTTGCCGAGCGGGCGTTCCATCCTCGTGCTGGCCGAGGGCCGCTTGCTCAACCTCGGCTGCGCCACAGGCCATCCGTCGTTCGTGATGAGTGCGAGCTTCAGCAATCAGGTGCTGGCGCAGATGGAGCTGCATGCGAACGCCGAGTCGTACAAGAAGGAGGTGTACACGTTGCCCAAGCATCTCGACGAGAAGGTGGCGCGGCTGCACCTGGCCAAGTTGGGCGTGAAGCTGACGGAGCTGACGCCGAGTCAGGCGAGCTACATTGGCGTGAAGCCGGAAGGGCCGTTCAAGACGGAGCAGTACCGGTACTGACGGCTGCGGCGGCGTTGGGGGAGTGCCTGCATGTGATTGATGCGGGGGAGGGCGGATGCCTCGCTCATCTTTGTGCATGCCCCCCCCTCGCCTGATCACGCTGGCCCGCGAGCGCGCGGCGGTTCGGCGATACAGTCCCCGTACGATCGCGGCGTACCTGCACTGGATCAAGCGGTACGTCCGCCATCACGGCATGCAGCATCCGCGTGCGCTCGGCGCTGCGCACGTTCGTGAGTTTCTGTCCTGGCTGGCGACGGACCAGGCAGTGGCGGCCTCCACACAGAACCAGGCGCTTGCGGCACTTCATTTCCTCTATCGGGACGTCCTCGAACAGCCGTTGCTCGCCGTCGCCGGCGTGGCGCCGGCGCGGATTCCTCGGCGACTGCCCAATGTGCTGTCCGTGGAGGCGGTGCAAGAGGTATTGCGGTGTCTCTCGGGCACGCCCCTGCTCATGGCGTCGCTGCTCTATGGCACGGGCATGCGACTCATGGAATGCTGCCAGCTGCGCGCGAAGGACCTCGACCTGGATCGCCTCGAGGTGCGCGTTCGCGGAGGGAAGGGCGGCCGGGACCGGATCACGATGCTTCCGCACGCGCTGGTTGATGCCCTTCGCGACCAGCTGCGGCGCGGTCGCGTGCTGATCGCGCGGCGGGCGTCCCGGGGCGGCGGCTTCGTGGCCCTGCCGCACGCCATGCAGCGCAAGGTGCCGAGCGCGAGCCGTCACCCGAGCTGGTACTGGGTATTTCCTGCCGCGCGCGAGTACTGGTGCGAACCCGCAGGACAACGGCGGACCCACCACGTGCACCCCACCGTGCTGCAGCGAGCGGTCGCGAACGCGGCGCGCCAAGCGGGTCTCACCCAGCGCGTGGGGTGCCACACGTTCCGCCACAGCTTTGCCACGCACCTGCTCGAGGCTGGCTACGACATCCGCACTGTCCAGGAGCTCCTGGGCCACAAGGACGTGTCCACCACCATGATCTACACGCACGTGCTGAACCGCGGCGGGCGCGGGGTGCGCAGCCCGCTGGACACCCTGGCCGCGGGTGTGCCCCCCACCGGTGCTCGGCGCTCCTGATCCTTCGGCTGCATTCGCTGCAGCCTAATGCGAGATGGCCAAGGTCAGACCGTTCGCCTAACCCTCGCTAACCCATCGACTTGCGTCGGCATTGCCGAGAATCGCCGGCGGCCATAGACTGCGTGGCGTGCCTGTCTAAATCGCTCCTTGCAGCGTTTGCACGCAGTCCAATACTCGTTGAGGCTGTAGGATAAGCCGATTTCGCGCGCGTTCTTTACAAAAAGTTCGGCGCGAGAGCTTCGTGTGTGGTTCTTTCTGCCGTCACACGGATTTCCACGCGATGCCGCGACCGTTTTCGCGCACGCCGGCCTGCTCCCGGCTCTCTGCGCTACGCGGCGTAGCCCGCGTTCGCCAGTTTCTCGATGTTGTGCACCAAGCAGTACAGCTTCCATTGCGCGTCGACCTTCGCGCGGCCACGCAACGTGAAGTGGTCGAGGCGCTTGTTCGCGCGCAGATTACCGAAG
>JBBSPE010000234.1:0-5689 GCA_038259155.1 Gemmatimonadales bacterium | reverse complement strand
GCAAGCGGAAAGTCACGCGCCGTGAGCGCTTCCTGCAGGAGATGGACGCGGTGATTCCGTGGGCGCGCCTCGCGGCGCTGGTGGCGCCGCACTACGCGAAACCCGGCCGGGGACGTCGACCGCTGCCATTGGCGACGATGCTGCGCGTGTACTTCCTGCAGCAGTGGTTCAATCTCTCGGATCCGCAGGCGGAAGACATGCTGTACGACTCGGAATCCATGCGGCGCTTCGCGCGCGTCGAGCTGGGCGAGGATACCGTGCCCGATGAATCGACGATCTTGCGCTTTCGCCACCTGCTGGAGCAGCACGAGCTCACGGCGGCCATGTTCGACGCGGTGAAGGCGTTGTTGACCGAGCAGCGATTGCTGCTCAAGGCGGGCACAATTGTCGACGCGACGATCATCGGTGCGCCGAGCTCGACCAAGAACGCGACGAAGACGCGCGATCCGGAGATGAAGCAGACGCGTAAGGGCAATCAGTGGTATTTCGGCATGAAGGTGCATGTGGGGACGGATACACGGGGTGTGATCCACTCGCTCACCACCACCGATGCGGCCACGGCGGACATCACGCAACTGCCGGCGCTCATTCACGGTGAGGAGTCGACGCTCTATGGCGACAAGGCGTACTACAAGGCGGACCACAAGCAGCATTGGGAGGAGGGCGGCGGCACCTATCGCGTGAACAAGAGCGGGAAGCGCACCGCGCGCACGGATGCGATCAATGCCGCGCGCTCGCGGACCCGCGCGCACGTGGAGCATCCTTTCCACGTGGTCAAGCGCTTGTGGGGCTTTACCATCGTCCGCTATCGCGGGCTCGCCAAGAACACGGTGCGCGTCTACGCCGCCTGCGCGCTCGCGAACCTGTATCGGATGCGCTACCGATTGCAGCACGCGGGCACGTAGTGTGCGCGGGCGCGCCGAAATCAGCCCCACGGGCTGATCGCGGCGGGTCACGCGGCAGAGAACTCGGCGTTTCCGCGTCGTACGGGTCGTCACGAACGCATGTCGCCGCTGATGTTATCCACAGCGCCCCTTTTCGCTCACCTATTCAGAGCTTCCTTAGAGCTTGGAGCAAGTCTACTCTCCACTTCCCCGCCGTCGTTCATCTCGGGGTTTCGTCGCGACTTGCATCGGCGCATCCGTGGCGGCGCCGCGCGGAACTCAAGCTAGTGCGCTCGTGACGGCGGTGAATCCGAGTTGGACGAACGCGCAGGTTCATCATCAGCTCCAATGACTCCTTCTTGAGCACGTGTTTCCCGCATTCCACGCCAGTCACCTCTCACGCCGACAGCCTGCGGCGCACTGATCTAATGCCATTCCGAGTTGTCCTCGCGCGGATGGAAGCAGCTCAGCGCAGCAGAGCGGTCGGCAGATGACGATTACCCGGATGGCGGCGAAGAAAACTGCTTCGGGAATTTCGCTTTACGAAAACAGCGGCTTGCTCGAAACCAGTGGTGATGGGAATGATGGTGACTCGACGACGCGTTGAAGCGTGTGTGATGCAGCGCTGACGGTGCGATATGTGACCTCGCGTCCACTAGGGGTGCTGAAGGGAATCGTTGCGGACACAGACCTCGCCGTGGTTCGAAGGGAGTCAGGTCATCCGGTGCTCGCTGTGGTCCGACGTTCGCATCCTAATTCACAACAGGGAAGTGATGCGTGCACCTTCTGCTGTAGGAGTTGGGGCGCAGTCGTCTGCTGAACCCTGCTCGGTCGCGTTATCCCTTCCGCAGCACTATTCGCATCCGCTCCAGCAGCGTGATCACCGGATTGGCGCTCTCTGCACCGCGCAGGTCCGAGAAGGTCATGCCGGCCAGCTGGCGCAGTGTCCGGCCCGCGTTCCCACCCCCGGACATCCGCAGGCCGACGATGGCACGCGCCAAGGTGCACGACGGATCACGAAGGCGAGATGCGATATGCAGCAACCGTGCCCACGCCAGCAGACGCTGCGGTTCGAAGTTCGGGGCATACTCGGCGAGTCGTCTCCGAAGCGTGCGCTCACCCTGGTGCAGTTGCCCAGCCAACGCCGGCACTGAGGCGCGATGCGGCGGCAGGGTGATGGCGGCACGAACGACGCGCGTGATGAACGTATCGTGCACCTCGCCGAGCACAGCGGCGATGTCGCGGACGCAGACGTCGTGCACGACTGCCGGCAGCGCTTCATGCAACGCGTCGATAGTACCGCTCTGGCCGGTGAGCACGAGGTGCGCGTGCGGCGCACCGCGTGCCAGTGCGCGCTGATGCGCTGGCGGAAGCAGGACTGGTACGAGCGCGACCCCATGCCAAGTGGATAGTGTTGTCTCCGTGCCGGGTAGCCCGAGCGCGTGGAGCAGCCAGCCCGCAGACACTACGGACACGACAAGATCTCCGTGCGGCACGCTGCGCGAACTCGGTGTCGCATCGCCGGACACCGTGATCGCCCAGGCGCTCCGAGCCACGCGTCGCAGCAACTGAAGCTCATCGACGGACAACCCGATCGCCAGCACGCGACCGCGGCCGATCGGCTGGGCCTGCGGAGCGCTAGCCGTTGACATGAATAGCCTCCAGCGCGGCGAGCCGCGCGATTGATTCTCGTTCGACCCGCGCGCGCTCCGGGGCAAGCGGCGTGTCGAGTTTCGTCGCGGGCGGCGGTACCAGCGCGCCAGCGTGCCACCGCTGAAGACGCTGTTCGGCCCAGAGCATGCGTCCCCCAACGGCCGCGCACGCGGTAAGCTCAAGATCGAGCGCGACTGCCAGAACATCGGCTTTGCGCGTCTGCCCGATCAAGCTCATCGCCTCGAGCACGTCCAATCGCGCATGCACGCGCTCCCACGGCTGAGCACAGTCGTGGGACTCTGCGAGCAGGATATCGGCTCGCTGCTCCACCGCCTGACGGTGCTTGGCGCTCGGCGACGATCGCCACGTGATGACGGCAACAGCGAGTGCGCCCGACTGCGCGGGACGACGCACTCGCGTCGTCTGCGTGAAGGACAGCACGACGTCGAATCCACGACGCGCGGCACCGAGTTCGAGGCGCGCCAACGCCAGCTGGGACAATTCGACGAGCGCGGAGCCCCGTCGCTCGTCGCGCTCCGGCACCAGATCGTGCACGCGCCACGCGCAGCGCATCGCCGCGGCGACGCGCCCGTTCCTCCGATAGAGCACGGCCAGCGTGAGCAACGCCCCGACATGGGCGTACTCGGGGACCGTTCGGTGATTGAGGCAAACGAGCCGCGATAACCGCTCGGCCGCCGCGTCGTCACCGCGATGCTGCGCGCAGTTCGCCAGTCCCTGTACGCAACTGGCCCAGGCGACCCCATGCCGATCCCCACGCGATCGAGCGAGGCCGCGTCGATACCAGTCTTCGGCAGATTCCACCTCACCGAACTGGCGCGCCAAGCGCGCACGACGGGCACAGACAAGCGCGAGAATGTCCTGCTGTTCTAGAGACGGCGGCAGCTCACGCGCGCAGGCGTCGATGCGGTCCAGCAATACGAGGGCCGCGTCCGCATTCCCGCAGAAATCGTGCGCCGAGACGAAACGGAGCCACTGATAGGGTGGGTGATCCGCGAGTTCCGACGGGATATCGAACGGCATCTCTGGCACGAGTACAAGCGTCTCGCGCAGCAGCCAGTCGGGCGGTGAGGTTTGCAGCCCGACGGCTGTAAGCCAGGCGAGGCTCAGGCGAGCCAATGCCAATCGTTCGTCATTGCGCTCGTGCTCGGTGAACAGTTCCATGCGGCGAAGAGTGAGCTTGCGACAAGCGATGCACCGAGTCGTGCATTCCCATATGTCCGCCTACCTACAGGGCGTGGCGACCTGCGGTGCGGGATTGGCGCAGAGAGCTGTGCGCCCGACGAAAGCAACAGCAGTCTACGGCGGGCGAGCAGCAAGGGCAAGCGGCTGGGATCCAACGAGTCTTGCCAGAAGACGCCGCGCATCGAACAGCTACCTAACGCACAGAAAGTGGCCGATTAAGATGTTGTCAATCCGGAAGGGCCGCGTGCCTTGTGTGGCGCGAGCACCGAAGGCGCTCGACATTTCGCCGATTCGCAACGCTCACCCTACGGAAGAGGTGGAGGACAGGCAATGAGGCTTGACATGTCTGGCATGAGAAGGGTTGGTCGACTTGTACTGGCAGTCGGCATCGCGCTGGCTACACCAGCAATGCTGTCGTCAAATGGCCTAGTCATGAATGACGCGAGTGCGGACGAGGCGCTCTGCGCGGCAAGTCAGTACACAAGCTCGAAGTGCTACTTCATGTATACCCAGCCAGAGGGGAACATTCATCACGTTGTCAATGGATCCTACTGTCAATGGTATAATGAGTTGAACTGCGAGACCTGCTGCCCCTCCGACGGTGGTAGTTGTGAGGTCGGTAGCGGATATCAGTCAGAGTGGGGTGACTGCGACTCGGGGAGCGGGCCCGGCGGGGGGGGGGCGGGCCCGATTAGTTTGCGCCCAGCAAGACTTCTTGGTTGAGGCCAACATGTACGCGATCAACTACCCGCTTCGGTGCGCATCACAGCGTGGTCTGGCGAGTCTACGCATCGTAATCTTGTGCTTGGTCAGCTCCTCCTGCGATACGACCGAACGGGATTTCGAAGCGCGGCTCGTCAACCACTCGCTTTCCGAAAAGCGGGCGCTGCCGACAGAAGTGATTTCTGCGCCCTCCAGTGAGAGGATAGCTGCTCCCGAAATCATGGGATACCCGTGGACAATGATGCTGTGGGAGGACTTGCTGGTCATCACAGATGCCGGTGGTTCGCCGTATGTGCACGCGTTCGATACTACCGGTAAACATGTTCTGTCGGCCGGTCGATTTGGACAAGGGCCCGGAGATTTCGCAAGCGGTCCAGCCATCAGTCCGGATCGCGAAGACCGTACGAAGGTTTGGTTATTCGACCAGCTTTCGAACAGACTATCACGTCTGCGTCTCGATAGTCTCAAGCAGGCACGCTTCTCGATAGATACGATTGTACAAGGTGAACTCGGTAGAACGAGCAGGGCGGCCACGGCGTTAAGCCGCGACGCTTTCGCATTCTGGGGCCGCGCAAACAACAAGCTGCTGACGATCGTTTCGGAGCAGCGAGAATCGCAGACCGCGCTAGGCTACAATTTAAGCGCTGACAGCATTCCTGAGAGTGAGCAGTTCAAGGCCTATAGCTTCAAGACGTGCTCGCCTCCCCGCTCGGCACGAATCGCGATCGCCTACTTCTTCACCAGAAGGCTTGACTTGGTACGCTTTGCGAGCGCACCGCAGGTGGTTTCGGCTTCGGTCCCGATCTCATTTCCTCCATATGTCGACCGACATGCGTTGCTGTCCCCGGGATAGCAATTTCAATTTAGGCCAGCATCGCATGGACGATGCGTCGAAACAGCCCGTCGCGCAACGGAACAGTTATGGTCAGCACCCGAGTCGAACGTATGCTCGGCGCTCCCCGGTCCCGGAGCGCGCATGCCCGATGCGGCCCCGGCGGCGCCTGGCGTCTACAAGCCCCGACGTCCGCAAGCGTCGCCGCTCTTTCGGCTGGTGTCAGACCACCTGCATCGCCTGCAGACGGTCTACGATGACCGCTTCGCCCGCGAGTACGGCCCCTGGCGGCCCGTCGTCGCACAGGTCGCTGACAAGTTCCTCGCCTGCGGGGTGCTCGAACACGGGTTCGCTCGCATCCGCTGCGATGCGTGCACGCACGAGTATCTGCTCG
>JBBSPE010000233.1:0-5702 GCA_038259155.1 Gemmatimonadales bacterium | reverse complement strand
GGCCAGCGAGCGTGAGCAGAATCTCGGCCAGCGCATCGTCGGTGCGGCGGGCCACCTGGATGAGGCACCAGCCCACGAACAGCCCAATGAGCACCCCGAGCCCCGCGTCCAGGAAAAACCGGACGATGGCCTCGCCCAGGCTGAACGCGCCGGTGACGGCCGCCAACACGGCGGTGCGGTACAGCACGAGGGCGGACGCGTCGTTCACGAGACTCTCGCCCTCGAGAATCACAATCACCCGCCGCGGTACCGGCAGGCGCGACACCACCGCAGCGGCCGCAACGGCATCTGGGGGCGAGACGATCGCGCCAAGGGCCACGGCAACGGCCCACGGCAGGTCGGGAAAGATGAGGCGCGCCACGATCGCCACCACGGCCGACGTGGCCAGTACCAGTCCCACGGCGAGCAGTCCGATTGGGCGCCGATTGGCCTTGAACTCGCGGAGCGAGGTGAAGAACGCTGCGGCCCACAGAATGGGCGGCAGGAACACGAAGAACACCAGATCCGGCTCGAGCTCGGGGACCGTCACACCCGGCAGCACGCCAATGAGCAGGCCAGCGAAGACCTGCAGCACCGGCGGTGGCACGGGCAGGCGCCGGCCGAATGCCGTGAGCGCGATCACGAGCGTCGCGAAGGCCAGCGCGACGAGGATGGGGGAGAAGTGCACGCGCCGGCTCGCGCGTGGTCAGGCGTCCGGTCTGAACGGCGCTTTGATGCGGACATCCACGCCGAGCGTGCCCCACTGCACCCGTAGCGTGGCTTCCTCTTTCTGGATGACCGGGAACGCGTACGTGAGCGTCTCGAGATACGACGCGTCGCTGGGCATCAGCTCCAGTCGCATGGCGTCGGTGGCTGCGCCTGGATACGGCGTGTGCGAGATGCCGGTGGAGCGATTCAGGATGAAGGTCCACGCACCGGTTGCCCGCGGGAGCAACCACACCGAGTACGCGCCGGCCGTGAGCGGCCGCCCCTCCACCTCCACATCATGCGCGAACGTGATGCTCGTGGCGTTGTCGGCGCCCGGGTGCCAGATCTTGTCCCACGGCACGAGTTCGCCAAACAGTGTGCGCCCGCGCGCCGTTGGCCGGCCGTACTCGATGACGATGTCCGTGAACGCCAGCGTCTGTCCCACCGTGCCGCGCTGGCTGAACGGGTACATCTGGGCGTGCGCGGGGGGGGCGGTGAGCAGCGCGACGAGCGTGGCCAACGCGAGCAGGAAGCGCATCATGGTCGAGTCACCGGGCTGGAGGATTCTGTCAGACGAGCGGGCGACTGCTCGCGTCCGTCTCGTTGGATGTGCCGGCGTCACCCACCGCGTCCGTAGCGGCAACCGCAGCCGCAGCTGCACCTGCTCCCGCAACCGCGCGGCGTGCGAGATATAGCGTGTGAATGGGACCACTCGTGTCATGCGCGCGCACGTGCACCCGCTCCACCGACAGCCGCGCCTGCTTGAGCGCCTTGGCGAACTTGGGATCATCCTGCACGGACCAGTACGCGATCGTGCCTCCGGGACGCAGGGCCGCCACCGTCGTCGCGATGCCGCGCGCCGTGTACAGCCGGGCGTTCTCCGTCATCAGCATACCGTCGGGACCGTTGTCGGTGTCGAGCATGATCGCGTCAAAGCCGTCGGGCGTATCCTGCAGCAGGTGCACCACATCGTCGGCCACCACGTGCACGCGCTCGTCCTGCATGGCCTCCACCGAGAGCCCATAGGCCGGGTCGGCATTCCACTCGACCACTTCGGGCACCAGCTCGGCCACCACCACCTCGGCGTCCCCCGGCAGGCTGGCGAGCGCCGCACGCAGCGTGAACCCCAGCCCCAGGCCCCCGATCAGCACGCGCGCGCCGGGCTGCTCGCGCAGCGGTGCACACGCGAGCTCGGCCAACCGGTCTTCCGACAGGTGCCGACGCGTGGACATGAGCTCGACGCCATCCGCGCGAATGAGATATGCGCCGTCGTGGCGGTAGAGCGTGAGCACCGAGCCGTTGGGCGTTCGGGCTTCAGCGAGGCGCTGGTAGGGCTTCACGGGGTGTGGGCAAGGGTGCGCATCGGTGAAGCATAGTCTCGCGCCTCCAAGTCAGCGCTGCCCACAGCCAAACGCGGGAGGCCCGCACCACGCCGTCTGGACCCGGATGGAGCTGGACCGCTATGCCTGCGCTGCCGATCAAGCGCCTTCCGGCACCTGATCGGTGATCTGCAGGCCGGCGGCTTGCGTGCGGGCGAGACGGATACCGAGCACCGCCTGTTGTCCATTCGGGCCTTGCCTGTGCATGCCCAGACGCCCCAGGGAGTACGGTGCGCGATCGGCGAGCGCCTGCCGGAACTCGAGCAGCCCGTCCTGCGGTCACGAACCCCCACCACGTCCCCAAGTGGAATGAGGTACTGGGTCAGCAACCCGCGGATGTCGTCATCGTCGTCGATCCGCAGGGGTTTGCCCGGCCGGACGCACGCCGTGTCTTGACCGATCGGATCCTGACATTACTTTACCGAGACTCTCCCCCTAGACTCTACAGTAAGCCATGGCCCAACTCCCGCTCGTCAAAGGCACGCTCGACCTGCTCGTCCTCAAGGCACTCTAGTGGGGTCCCATGCACGGGTTCGAGATCAGCAGCTGGCTCGAGGCCCGCTCTGTCGGCGCGCTCGACGTCGAGGACAGCGCCCTGTATCAGGCCCTGCACCGCATGGAGCAGCGCGGCCTCATCTCGGCGGAATGGGGCGTGACAGCCAACAACAGACGCGCGCGATACTACCAACCCACCCCGCAGGGCGTCTCACACCTGCAGCAGGAAACGGTGCAGTGGTCACAGTACGCCCGCGTGGTAAGCGACATCCTGGCTGAGTCCACTCCCGCCTGATCCCCGAGCGCACCCATGTTTCGTCGCATTCGACCCGGCGTTGCCAAGCTCTTCCGCTTGGGCAACCGACATCCGGAGGCCTCGGTCGCAGACATGGACGCCGAGATCCAGCATCACCTTGCGGAGCGTGAGGCCCAGCTTGTAGCGCGCGGTTTCAGCGCAGACGACGCGCGCGCAATGGCCCGCAAGAAGTTCGGTGATCTCGAGGCGGCGCAGCGCACACTGCACGCGTCGGCGCAGCGACGGGACCACGCGCTCGCCAGCCGGGAGTTTTGGCGCACGGTGCGCAGCGACTTTGCGTTTGCGCTGCGCTCGCTGCGCCGCGCACCGTCGTTTCTCGCGGTGGCCGTGGCCTCGCTGGCCATTGGGATTGGGGCCAACGCCGCGATGTTCTCCGTGGTGGACGCCATCCTCCTCAAACCACTGGACTATCCCGCAGCCGGCCAGCTCGTGCGCGTGTGGGATCAGGGCGTGGCGCCGCCCGGCGTGTACGACATCATGCGCGAGAGCGCCACTTCGTACACCGGACTGGCGGGTTACGACGGTGCTACGCTCGTGAGCGTGCTGGCGGGTGGTGAAGCGACTCGCCTGCTCGCGGCCCGCGTGACGGTGAACCTGATGGACGTGCTGCGGGTGCCGCCGCTTGTGGGCCGAGTGTTTCGCGCCGACGACGCCAACCTCGCCAGCGCACCGACAGCGTTGCTGAGCTACGCCATGTGGCGCGACCGGTTCGGTCTTGATGCCAGCGTTGTCGGGCAGAGCGTGTTGCTCGACGGCATTTCGCACACCGTGATCGGCGTGATGCCGCAAGCCTTTGGATTGCCAGAGGCGGACGCGGCGTTGTGGACGCCGGTGCGCGCCGCGCGCGGGAGCGTCGAGTATTGGTGGACCACCTATCTGCGTGTCGTGGGGCGCCTGTCTCCCGACGCCACCCCGGAAGCAGCCACGGCTGAGGTGGCATTGCTCCTCGATCGTGCACGGGGCGCGTTTCCCTATCGCATGCCCGACTCCTGGGGCACGGGTGCCACGGTATCTCCATTGCAGGAAACGATGGTGGGTGGCTCCCGTCCGGCGTTGCTGCTCATGATGGGCGCGGTGGCATTGGTGCTGCTGGTGGCGTGCGTCAACGTGGCCACACTCTACATGGGTCGCACGGCCACGCGGGCCCGCGAACTGGCGGTACGCAGCGCGCTTGGCGCTGGCCGCGCGCGCATTGTGCGTCTCCTGGTGGCCGAGTGCACCGTCGTAGCTGCGCTGGGAACGCTTGCCGGCTTGGTGTTGGCGGCCGTCGCCCTCCGCGTAGTTGTTGCCGTTGTTCCGGTGGGCACGCCACGCGTGGCGGAGATCGCACTCGACGCGCGCGTGGCGGGATTTGGTGTCGTGCTCATGTTGGTATCGATCGTGCTCTTCGGACTTGTGCCGAGCCTGCGCGCGGCTCAGCCGGATCTCTCGCGCGCCATCAAGGGCGATGGTGCGTCTGGACGGCCCACGGGCATGCGCAGCGCGTCGCTGCTCGTGGTGGGGCAGCTCGCGATGGTGGTCGTACTGGTGATCGGTGCCGGTCTCCTCACCCGCAGCGTGTGGCAGTTGCGACAGGTCGCGTTGGGCTTCCGCACCGAGCAGGTGGTCACCACCGAGCTTCCGCTGCCAAGCTTCGCGAGCGATACCGCAGCTCGCGCGCCACTGTATTTCGCCGAGGTCCTGTCGCGTGTCGAGGCGATCCCGGGCGTGCAGCGTGCGGCCTTTGCGTCTACTGCACCGTTTGGCGACGGCATCGCGCTTTCGGCCATGGAGGTGGAGGCACACCCAACACCTGCCGGTGCCGCGGCGCCAACACCCTCGGTGGTTTCGGTCAGCGACGGTTACTTCGCCGCGCTCGACATACCGCTGTTGCAGGGGCGATTGCCGGCGGCCAGCGATCGGGCAGGCACCGAGCGCATCGGCGTGGTGGACGAGGCGGCCGCACGCACGCTCTGGCCCGATCAGGACCCAATCGGACAACGCATCCGGTACGTGTGGGATCAAGGATGGATGACTGTCGTTGGCGTCGTGGGCAACGTGAAGCGAGACGACCTCACGGCAGAGCCCGTGGCGTCGCTGTACGTCCCGATGACGCAGAGCGAGCCGCGCGCGATGCGACTGCTTCTCCGGGTGGACGAGCGGAACGCGCCGTCCGCCGCCACGATACAGTACGCGCTGCGCTCGGTCGATCGCACCGTTCCAGTCGGGGCAATTGAAACGCTGAGGGACTTGGTGCTTGGCTCCACCGCCCAGTCTGATTTTGCCGCGCTGCTGCTGGCCGCGTTTGCGGGCGTGGCGTTGCTGCTCGGCGGTGTGGGGGTGTACGGCGTCATGTCGGCGAACGTAAATCGGCGCACGCGCGAGCTCGGCGTGCGCATGGCCCTCGGTGCGCAGAGTTCGCAGGTCCTCGGTCTGGTGCTGCGACAGGGTATGGTGCTGGTGTGCACGGGCGTCCTTGTGGGCCTGTGCGTGGCGCTGGCTGGGGCGCGACTCATCGAGCGCTTCCTATTCGGCGTGTCGCCCTTTGATGCGCTCATCTTTGCCAGCGTGCCCGTGGTGCTGGCCGCCACGGCGGTTGCGGCGACCATGGTGCCTGCGCTTCGGGCGTCGCGTGTGCCGCTCATCATCGCGATTCGGGGGGAGTGAGACCCAAACGTCCTTTGCTCCGCGGGCCGTGGGTCGCCTCGTGGCCGACGCGGCCCTACTGCTTGAGCCAGATCACCAGCGTCCCGCACGCGGCATTGCCGCGTCGGTTGAACTGGGGCGGAGTCTGCGACACCGTGTAGTACTCGACGGCACTCACCGACGTGGGGTCGATGTTGTCG
>JBBSPE010000232.1:0-5731 GCA_038259155.1 Gemmatimonadales bacterium | reverse complement strand
GCCGGCGCCGCGTCGGGCATGCGCGCTCCGGGACCGAGGAGCGCCGAGCATACGTTCGATTCGGGTGCGGACCGTCACCGTTCTGTTGCGCGACGGGCGATTTCGACGCAACGTCCGCGTGGCGCTGGCCTCACGATGCTTCCTCGTCGGCAACGCACTCCAGTCGTTCGTGTTCTACCTCGCCGCGTTTGGCTTTCAGCTGGTCGGCTAGCGCGATCTGAAAACGGGCGTGTGCGATCGTGCCAGCTATCTGCTGCAGCAAGACAAGATTCGGATCGTGCTCACCTCACCACTCGGCCCGGATGGATTCATCGCCGATCATGTGCGCAGGCACGACGACGGTGTGCGCGATCTCGCCTTCGCGCAGCTGCGCAGCGTGTGGCCGCACGTGCGCCTCGTCGTGCGCGACGATACGGGCTTTTGCCGCGACGCCCCGCTCACGTGGTGTGAGATGCATGCGATGGACTGTGTCGTCGGACTCGCGCGCCACGCGCGTCTGCCGGCCCCGATCACCGACGAACTCGCCGCGTTGCGGGAGCACTATGCGACGACCCACGCGCCCGCGATCAGCTGGCGACGAACGCTGCTGCGCGAGACAACGTCATCCATTCGTTTGCGCTTCGCCGAGCCCCCCCACAACCGTAATCGCGCGTAACACACGAGCGCGACTGCAGCGTGCGTTCACGAATGCATCGCTGAGCGCACAGACAGTTATGCAAATCTCATAAACAGTCGCGGCTGCTGCGTGGCGAGCACTAGCAAAGCTGCGCAAACGCGCGATCAGAAATCATCCATTTGGCTGATATCGCAACATGCAACACCGTTTGATACTGCATGCTGATGTGAGAACGTACGTCGTCGCACGGTCGCGCGTGCACACCCGCTCATTTCAGCAAATTCCCGATGCAGTCTCTGCTCTGCTGGAAACCCATCTCACGCAAACTGCTCGCAACAGTTGGCGATCGGAAAAGCGCACAGGTCAGAGCGCGGCGGTGCCGCGAGCCTCCATGACGTGTGCACTGCAGCCACTCCTTCCCCAACGTTCGCGCCGTCGATTAGCGACCAGCGCAACGCTCACTTTTTGTACACAGGACAACGCCAATGACTTCATCTTTACTTCCCGACATGCGGCGTGCTGTCGCCGCGCTGGTTGCGGTGAGCATCTCCGTATCGGGCGCGCAGCTAGGCGCGCAACCCACCACGCTCAACTTCAACACCCTGACGGAAAGTTCACCAGGCGCCGGCATTCGTTTCGTCAACAACTGTTATCAAGAGAACGGCTTCACGCTTATTGCCGTGGGCGTTTCCTGTACTGGCCCGGCAGCCGAGAATGCGTTCCTTGCCAACAGTGTGAACAGCCCGGCCTTTGGCGGCAATAGCACGGCATCGCTGATTCTCGAAACACCAGACGCTGAGCTGATCGATCTCAAGCGAGTCGATGGAGGAAACTTCGCATTGACAGGCATCGGACTGTCAGGATTTTTTGAGGCAAACATGACAGAGGTCATGTTTACCGGCTTCGGATCAGGCACCTCGATCATGCAGACCTTCACGGTCGGTGCGACGTATCAGGATTTCATGTTCAACGGCCAGTTCACAAACCTGACATCGGTGCGCATTACCGCGATGAACGAGTTTGACGAACCGCTGGTGAACTTCGACAACATCATGCTCATTCGGCAGGGCCCGGGAGCGCTCGTACCCGAGCCGAGCAGTCTTGCACTGATGTTTGGTGGACTGGCGCTCATGGCCGCCGCATCTCGCCGACGCCGCCACGCCTGAACGCCTGAACGTCTGAACGCCTGAACGCCTGAACGCCTGAATGCGTGAAAGCGTGAATGCGTGAATGCGTGAATGTGTGAACGCGTGAGTGCGTGATTCTCACGCACTCCATTTGATCACTGCAGAAATGCTCAATGCAGGAGTGCACATGCAAATGCAAGACAACAGCGTGCCGGCAGCGTCCGGCGGCACCAATCGGCGGGACATGCTTCGAGCGGCAGGACTCGGAGGTGCCGCACTACTGCTGGCCGGTTGCCGGCAGGGTGGGGCCGATCTCTTCGCACCGGTGGGACCCGCGCTCGCGCTTGTAAACGGCAATAACATTACGCTCGACTTCTCGACCGATACCGACGTGCTCAACTACGCTTATGCGCTGGAGCAGCTCGAGGCGGCGTTCTACATCCAGGTCGTGACCCACCCCGACTTCGCCAGCACATTCGACGCGAATGAACAACGCGTGCTCTCGGATCTGCGGGATCATGAAGTCGTGCATCGCGACTTTCTCGCGGCTGCACTTGGACCGGCAGCTCTTCCCGGTCTCACGGTCGACTTCTCGATGATCACGTTCAATAGCCGAACAAACGTGCTGGAAACGGCGCGAACGTTCGAAGATCTTGGCGTGAGTGCCTACAACGGGGCTGCGCGCTATCTGACCAGCACCGCTTTCCTCGGCCTCGCTGGAAAGATCGTTTCCGTCGAAGCACGACATGCCTCGGCGATTCGCAGCCTGCTCTCGGAGCGCACGGGCGCATTCGCGCCGATGGCCTTTGACGCTGCCAACACACCGCAAACCGTACTTGGCGCCGCTGATCCGTTCATCGTCGAGAATATCACTGCTGTCAACACCTGACGGAGACATCACATGACCTCAAAGTCACCTTCCATCCTGCAGACGTTGGATGAAGACGTTCAGTCGCAGCTATTGTCCCGGCGCGATGCGATCGTTCGCGGCGGAGCGTCGAGCGCCGTTGTCATGGCTGGGCTCAAAATGGCGTCCGTTCCTGTGGCGCTCGCGGCGCTGGCACAGAACGCCTTTGCGCAGGGACGTCTGCCTACCTCTGTCAACGGCGTGCTCAACTTCGCATTGACGCTCGAATACCTCGAGGCTGAGTTCTACAATATCGGCATGGCCACCTCCGGCCTTATTCCTGCGTCGGATCGCACCATCTTCGGGACCATTCAGGAGCACGAGAACCTTCACGTGGCGTTTTTGCGGAATGCGCTCGGCCGCTCGGCACGACCCAAGCCGACCTTCGATTTCACGGCCGGGAACGGCTCGGGCACGGGTCCATTCGAGGATGTCTTCGACAACTACGCCACGTTCACGGCCGTCGCTCAGGCATTCGAGGATACCGGAGTGCGGGCCTACAAAGGACAGGCACCTACCCTGCAACCCTACAAGGATTTGCTGCAGGCCGCGCTCACGATTCATTCAGTCGAGGCGCGTCATGCGGCCGAAGTGCGTCGCCTGCGTGGCAACTTCATGGATCTGGTACCAAACAAGGGCTGGATCACGCAGGACATCACCGACATTCCGGGCACAGAAGCCACCTACGCCGGCGAAGACAATACCATCCAGGGTGGCGTTGACGTTACAACGATCACCGGCGTATCGGACGATGGCGTCACGGAGTCGTTTGATGAACCCCTGACAATGGCGGCCGTACTTGCCATCGTCGATCCATTCATAGTCTGAGCGAGACACACAACGGGGCGAGAAGCGTAGCAAGCTTCAAGCCCCGTTCGTGTGGTCTTGCACCCCCTGAGGAGCAAATGATGCATACGCTCGTAGACAAACTGCTTGCCCGCGTAAGTCGCGTACAAGCCGTCGCTCCTGTCCTCGTGCTGTTCACGATCGCCACGCTGCAGACGGCCTGCAGCGGGCGATCAGAGCGCAACGGCAGGACCGGGTCGGCAGATGGTACACTCGGCGAACCGCTGACAGTCAGCGCGACCGAGATGGATGCTCAAGCGGCTGGAGGAATGCCCATGGAAACCGTTGCAGCCACTCCCCGGCCTGCACAACAGGCGGTGCTCGATCAACTCGCCCAGCTCGGCGGCAAACCGATGCAGACACTCGCACCGGTCGAGGCGCGGAAGCAACCCACGCCGGCAGATGCGGTGGCGGCATTGTTGAAGAGTGAGGGACGCTCAACAGCGCCTGAAGCGGTTGGGACCGTCACCAATAGGTCGTTCCCCGGACCGGGGAGCGACGTGCCCATTCGCGTGTACACGCCGGTTGGCGACGGGCCGTTTCCGGTTGTGGTGTACTTTCACGGCGGCGGCTTTGTCATTGCAGATCTCGATACCTATGATGCGTCCGCTCGCGCCCTTACAAACGCGGCGAACGCGATCGTTGTCTCGGTGCAGTACCGGAAAGCCCCGGAACACAAGTTTCCGGCGGCACATGATGATGCATATGCGGCGTACGAATGGGTGCTCGCAAACGCGAACATGCTGGGTGGCGATCCGTCGCGTGTAGCCCTGGCAGGCGAAAGCGCGGGCGGAAATCTCGCGATCGCTACGGCGATTGCGGCGCGTGACAAAAATATCCAGGCACCCGCTTCCGTACTGGCCGTATATCCGATTGCCGGTACGGATACCAATACGGACAGCTACCGCGTCTACGCCGACGCGAAGCCACTCAGTCGGCCGCTCATGCAGTGGTTTTTTGATCACTACATGCGGACACCCGCCGATGCTCAGGATACGCGCCTCAACCTCGTCGCGGCCAACCTCGCAGACCTACCGCCGACCACCATCGTTTCCGCACAGATCGATCCCCTGCGCTCCGAAGGCGAATCGATCGCCGCACGGTTGCGTGCCGCGGGTGTCACCGTTCGATCACGGACCTTCGACGGCGTCGCGCACGAGTTCTTTGGTCAGGGAGCCGCCGTCCCGCTCGCCAGGGAAGCGATAAGTTTTGGCGCCGAGGGTCTCACGAGTGCATTTGCCCGCAACGATTGAGTAAGCGGGATGGCATGATGCCGACGGCTACCTGATGGCGTTCGCCCGATGGCGAAATTCCGCCCTACGCCTCGCATTCCTGCGGCCCGGACTGAACCTTCTTTCCCGACCCGCGCTCGATATGACGCCGTGAAGGTGCACGACGTGTTCATCATCGGCAGCGGGTTCGCCGGCGTCGCCGCCGCGATCAGGCTGCGCGAGGCCGGTTTCCACGGTGTGGTCATTCTTGAGCGGGCTGAAACGGTTGGTCGGAGGTGGCGCGACAACCACTATCCCGGCTGCGCCTGCGATGTACCGTCTCGGCTGCACGTGCTGAACTTTGCACCCAACGACGACTGGACGCGCAGCTACTCGCCGCCGCCCGAGATCCGCGCGTATCTCGAGCGCGCGGCGCGCGATACTGGTCTTACGCCGCACGTCCGGTTCAACCACGGATCCTCAATCTGCAGCTGCGGCCGGATGGCTCAGCTAAGCCCTCTCAGGTGCGACAGGTCCGCGAGGTTATCACCCGTCACCCCATTGATCGCACACGTCTCCCGGCCAAGCAGCCCCCCACGTCATCGTTTCGACAACGCGTACCTCTCAAGATTGCGCAGCCCAACGTCGCAATCCGTGTTGCGTGTGAACAGAAAGTCACCGTACGACGGAGCATCCACGCCCACGGTCGTAAGCGCGTAACCGATGCTCTGCACAGGTTCGGCGCGCATCAAGACCACCGTTTCATCGCCCTGCGTGTCGCTCGTTTAGTCCGACCGCGCACCTTGGCCGCTCAGTGCAGGAAATTCAATCGGGCTCGGTCGAGTATCCGACGCACGTCCGGCGCGATCGCTGACCTCGCGCGCGCTGCGGCCTGACCGCCGACCGGGGGATAGGAATTTCAATCGGAGCGGGTCGACTATCTGTCGAGTATAGGGCGCGATCACCGGCCGCGCGAGCACCGACGGGCGGGTGCCGGCGTGCCCACCGACTCGTTCGTGCGCCT
>JBBSPE010000231.1:0-5772 GCA_038259155.1 Gemmatimonadales bacterium | reverse complement strand
TCGACCAACTCGCGGCGCTGAACGGCTGCACCGTGAAGGTGTCGCTCGACGGACGTCGCACGCGCCTGCACGCGAAGGCCTGGCTCTTCCATCGACGCAGTGGCTTCGGCTCGGCATACGTGGGCAGCGCCAATCTCTCAGGCGCAGCCCTGCTCGGCGGCCTCGAGTGGACGGTGAAGTTCACCGAGCATGGCCAGGAGGCACTCTACACGCGCGCCAGAGCGCACTTCGACACGCTGTGGGCCGACGATGAGTTCCAGGCGTACGATCCAAGTAGCGAGTCCAGCAGAACGTCGCTGCGCTTGGCACTGCAGCGGGAGAGTGGCACCGGTCAACCCGATGCGGCGCCGTTCTTCGACATCACCGCCAAACGCTATCAGGCGGACATCCTCGAGCAGCTCACGCACGAACGTGAGCACGGACGCAATCGCAACCTGCTCGTCGCCGCCACAGGCACGGGCAAGACCGTGATGGCCGCGCTTGACTATCGGCGCACCGTTGCGGACGCGGGTGGCGCGAGGCCGAGGTTGTTGTACGTGGCGCATCGCGAGGAGATCCTGCGTCAGGCCATGCACACGTATCGAGCCGTACTGCGCGACCACAGTTTCGGCGACCTGCTGAGCGGTGGCGCCTCGCCGTCGCAGCACGACCACCTGTTCGCCACGATCCAGAGCATCGCGTCGCGCGACCTGATGACATCGAGAGGCAGGGACTACTGGCACACGGTGGTGATCGACGAGTGTCATCGCATGGCCGCGCCACAGCTCGATTCTTTCGCCACTACGGTTCAGCCCGCTACGCTACTCGGACTCACCGCAACGCCGGAACGCACGGACGGCAAGCCGCTACATCCGTACTTCACCATGCGCCCCGACGGCTCACCCGCCGCGGAGCTCCGGTTGTGGCACGCGCTCGATCTGCAGTTGCTCACGCCGTTTGAGTACTTCGGCTGCAACGACGACACCGACTTTTCCGACGTACCCTGGGGAGCCGCCGGCGAAGTGACCGCCGTGGACAAGCTCGTCACTGGTAATCAGGTGCGCGCCCGCATGGTGGTGGACGAATGGCAACGGCTCACAGGAAATGCTGCTCAGTCACGCGCGATCGTGTTCTGCGTTTCGGTGGCGCACGCACGGTTCATGCAGGAACGCTTCACCGCTGCCGGCCTCAAGACGGTCAGTCTGACCGGGGATAGCCCCGACGACGAGAGGCGCGCCGCACCGCAACAACTGGCCCGCGGAGAGATCTGTGCCATCGTCACTGTCGATCTCTACAACGAAGGCGTTGACCTGCCGGACGTAGACACGCTCCTCTTCCTGCGTCCCACGCAAAGCCCGTTGCTCTTTCAGCAGCAGCTTGGTCGAGGCCTCAGGCTCGCGCCCAACAAGAGCAGTTGTCTCGTGCTCGACTTCGTGGGCCAGCACCGCGCGGACTTCCGGTTCGATCGCCTGCTGTCGTCCATCACGGGTCTCAACAAGCGCGAGCTGCTGGACTCGGTGAAGCACGGCTTCAGCACGCTCCCCAGTGGTTGCCATATCCATCTGGAGTCGCAGGCGCGTGAACGGGTGCTCAGCAGTCTGCAGGCCGCGGTGCAGCAGAGCTGGCGGCGACTGAAGAGCGAGGTGCAGGCGTACGCATCTCTCCGCGGAAACAGACAGTTCTCACTCGGTGAGTTCCTGCACGACCAGAACGTGCAGCTCGACGAGGTGTTCCGGGACGCGAAGCCGAGCGGCTGGACAGCGCTGCGTCGAGAGGCCGGGCTACTTGACGAACGAGCGGATGGAGACGCCGAGTTGGAGCTGTCGCGGTCCATGCGGTACCTGCTGCACGTGAACGACCCCGGGCAGCTCGGCGTGATGCGCAAGGTGGCAGAGCAGGGGGCCGCCTACTCGGCATCATCCGCCGCCGAAGGTGTACGCGCGCAAATGTTCACGTACCAGATGTCGCCGTCACCAGCGCAGTCGTTCGAGACGTACGTGCAGACCCTCGCTGCCGAGCCCGAATGTCTGGCCGAGCTTGGGGCGCTCACGGAGATCCTCGAGTCCCGAAGCCGGCTTGCCGGCCGGCCGGTGCCTGGACTCGAGTTCGCGCCAATCTCGCTGCACGGCAGCTACCAAATTCGCGAAATCCTCACTGCCGTCGGCTGGCGCTCGGCGACCAAGATCACGCCCTTCCAGGCCGGCGTGCTCCCGCTCAAGGACCGCAAGCTGGAGCTGTTGTTCGTCACCCTCGACAAGAGCGATGGCTACCACGATCGCATTGCCTACCACGACTGGGCCGAGAGTGAGACGCACTTCCGCTGGCAGACGCAGAATAGCGCGGGCCCGGATACGAAGGGTGGTAAGCGCTACTTGGAGAGCGATACCAACGGGTGGCGGTTTCAGCTCTTCGTGCGCTCGAACAAGGGCTCGGCGTACACGGCGTGTGGTCCGGTGCGCATTGAGAGTCCGGACGATGTGACTGGCGACCGGCCGATGAGCATCAGGTGGCGGCTGGAGGTGGCGTTGCCGGTGGCGCTGTTCGGGGAGTTCAGTGTGTTGCGGGCGGTGGGGTAGGGATGGAGAAGTCTTTGCCGGCGCGTCTCCAGAGTGGAGGACAGCGTGCCCTCCTCCTCGCGCTCTCGCTCGCCGCCTGCGCGCCCACCGATGAGCCCGCCACTGCGTCCTCGAACACGCAGGCCGCCGCCATCCCCGGCAGCGCACTCCGAGTTGGCACCGACAGCATCACCATCGAACGCGTGCTGCAACTTGGACAGCTCGACGGCCCACCCGAGTATGCGTTCGGGAGTTGGATCTCGGTCGCGCCTGCTGCGGATGGGAGTTTCTATGTGTGCGACGCGGTCGATGTCACCATTCGGCTGTACGATGCCACCGGTGTATTCGTGCGCGCCGTGGGCCGGCAGGGAGCCGGGCCGGGTGAGTACCGGGACTGCATGCCGATGGTGGTGGCGGCAGACGGAACGCTATCCGTCAGCGACGCGGCGAATGGTCGCATCGCACGGTTCGCGGGCGACGGCGTTGCGCTCCCGATGATTCCCGCGGTGACGGCCGGGGGACTTGGAGGCGACGATACCTTCCGGCTGGATGCGCGCGGTCAATACTGGCGTAGGGCGCAGGGGGCCGCACCGGGCGCGCAGGAGCGGGATCATCCAGCGTACTGGGTGCTGATTGATTCCCTGGGCCGACAGGTGGACTCGGTGCACGTGCCGACGCCGGGAGGAAGTGCTGGGCGAGGCTTCGGGCTCTCCACCAGCGAAGGCATGTACCTCGCACAGCCGGCGGACTCCGTGCACGCACTCGGCGCCGACGGCACGATCGCCCTCGCGAGTCCCGCCCGCTACCATGTGCTCCTTGTTCAGCCGGACTCGGCGCGACCGGAGATCACACGGGAGCTTGATGCGCTCGCGTTTGAGCCTGCTGAGCTTGCCGAGTGGAACGCGTGGCGCGACTTCTTCGCGAGCATGTCATCGCAGTTCCCACCCGCGCCCATGCGCGACCGAAAGCCCGTGCTGCGCGGCCTCCGCATGGACGACCTCGGCCGCCTGTGGGTGCACGTGCACGTGCGTGCCGAGCAGCGCCCCATCCCACCGCGCCCAGCCGGCGATCCGCGCCCGCTGCTCACCTGGCGCGAGCGGAACACCTACGACCTGTTTGACGGACGCAGCGGCGCATTCATTGGCCGCGTGGCGTTCCCCTACGACACGCAGCTGCTCGCGTCGCAGGGCGATCTGGTGTGGCTGCGCGAGGAAGGGGAGTCGGGCGAACTGCTCATCGGGGTGTATCGACTCGTGGCGGCTGGCAAGTAGTGGATGCTGCCGCACCGAGATTCTGCTACCGCCCAGCCGCACACCCCAACCGTCCAGCGAGCAACGCCCCAGACCTGATGTACGTCCCTAACTGCGTGCCCGCTCCGCAGGCGCGCTTCCGGATCCGCTTCATCGCCTCGGATAGCGCCCTCGCGCGAGAACGCCACGATCTTGCGGTCGCATCTGACTCCGGCGGCGCCGAGTTGACAGAATAAGATGAAAAGCATGATATTAGTAAACAAGACTACTAAATCACGTTTCTCACTCTCGGAGATCCTAGTGTCGGCAGACGCCTTTCGGTTCGCGCACCTCAACCCGCAGGAGGTTCGCACACTTCGGGAGCATCACCCGGAGCTGCGGGGCGCGGGTGAAGACGACGACGGTGCGCAGGCAATCACCGTCTCGGGCGCTCCTGCCGTTCTGTCCGCCGTGCAAGGGTTCCTCGAGCATCTCGCGCGGGAGGGGCAGCAGACCGCCTCTGTCCTGGCCGCGCTCGCGCCAGACCCGGAACGTGCGATCATCACCACTGAACGACTGGCGCAGATCCACCTCCAGGTCGAAGCGCGGAACGCGTTCGTCGACGCGGTGCCCATGTTCACGAGCGCGATGATTGGAGAGGTGGGAGGATCATCGGCCAAGAATGCGTCCGCCATGGCGAGCCGCTGGAAGAGCGCCGGGCGTATCTTCGCCGTACCCAGCGGGCGGACCGATCTCTACCCAGCCTTTCAGTTCGACGAGGACGGCAAGCCACGCCCGGCCATCGCCGAAGTGCTGCGACAACTCGCTGGCGAGAGCGACTGGGCCATCGCGCTGTGGTGGACGGCGCCGTCAGGCTGGCTTGATGGACGTCTTCCGTTGAGCGTTCTCGACACGGATCCGCAAGCGGTGATCGATGCTGCGCGACGGACGGCCGAGCCGCTTGAAGTCTGAACCGCAGCAGTGGCCCGCTCACCAACCGTTTGTCCGGGTCTTCGCGCACCAGTACAATCCCACGGAGTTCAACCCGGGATCGGGCACAGCGTCTCCACGGGGGCGATTTCATTTCTTCGCCGCGGAGTCCGGACAGGTCGTCCCTGTTCTGTACGGGGCCGATCAGCCGTTCGCCGCGCTCGCCGAGACGGCGTTTCACGACGTGCCAGTCCGTGGTCCCGCGCGTGTGGTGTTCGAATCACGCCTCGCACCACTGTCCATCGTCACGCTGCAGCCGCAACGCGACCTCTGTTTGGTGCAGCTCCATGGGTTTGGGCTGCGCAGACTGTCGATCCGGGCCACGAACCTGACGGACACGGAGGCCGCAGCGTATCCACGCACAACCGAATGGGCGCGTGCGCTTCATGCCGCGCTCCCCGACATTGACGGTCTGGTGTGGATGTCTCGCCAGTTCAACTCCTCACCGGCGCTCGTGTTGTTTGGCGACCGCATATCAGCGAGCGACCTCACGGTGACCGAGCCCCCGGTTCCGCTGTTTGCAGGTCGCGGGCGCGACCTCGTGGACCGCGCGGCCAATGCCGCTGGGATTGCGGTGGTGCAGTAGTCGGTGTGCAGCGTGTGCGCTGCAACGGCTGTGTCAAAACATCAAGCGGCGATCCCGTTTGAGGAGATCGCCGCCTGTCTGGACTCTTACCGTATGGAAGCGGTGCGCCACGTGGCACACCTCGGCGCGCGAAGATTCCGCGTCGCGCTCAGCTGGAAATGATTACGCCCATAAGTGTCTCTCCTGGTGGAACGGGTACATCCTCCGCCACAGGCGGCGATCATCAATAATACCGGTTGAGGAGGCTGCCCGCCAGCCACCTCCGTCCCTGAAGGACGGATAACGACGCCGACCGTTTCAGGCGCGCGCTGTTCTCTGGTACCCCTATCGATTCACCAGGTTCTCGGTTGGCGCGGCGGCCGGCTAGTGCAGCGTCACCGCAAGCCTGGTATTCGGGGGCACATCGGTGGCCACCCAGCCGATCGGGTAATAG
>JBBSPE010000230.1:0-5792 GCA_038259155.1 Gemmatimonadales bacterium | reverse complement strand
TCACTACACGACCACGGCGCTGGTGGGCGGAGACGCAGCGCTCGCGGCACAGTTCACCAACGGCGCGTTCGCTACGATCTACCTGAGTCCGCGTGACTACCATCGCATTCACATGCCCAGCGGTGGCCGGCTGCGCCGCATGATGCACGTGCCGGGCGCGCTGTTTTCCGTGAATCCCGCCACGGCGGCCGGCGTGCCCGGGCTGTTTGCGCGCAACGAACGCGTGGTGTGCGTGTTTGACGGCGAGCGCGGACCGTTCGTGATGGTGCTGGTGGGCGCGACGATCGTGGGCAGCATGGCCACGGTGTGGCACGGTGTGGTGAATCCACCGCGTCCGGGCGTCGTGCGGCGGTGGGACTACGCCGACAAAGACATCATCCTCGCGCAGGGCGACGAGATGGGTCGCTTCCTGCTCGGCTCCACCGTGGTGCTGCTGTATCCGCCGCAGACCATCGCGTTCAGCGACGCGTGGTCGCCCGGTGGTGCGGTGCGCATGGGTGAAGCCATGGGCACCGCCCTCAAACAAGCGGTTGGCTGAGGGCGCGTTTCTGCTTGTGCGCCGTTATTTGGCGGTGAGCGACGCCCCCACCAGATTGCCCACCGCACCCAGCGTGGTCTGCGCCGCATTCAGCCCCAGCCGGAAGTCCTTGTCGCTGTAGGTGCTGAACAGGTCGGTCACCTGATGCCAATGTGGGCTCCAGCCGCTGCCCGTCTGCGTGCCGCGTTCGTTCTCGCGCAGGCTGATGCTCGCGATGAGATCCTGAAACGGGCCTGAGTCGGTGTTGGTCATGTGCGGCCCCACCTGCGCCGGATAGTCGGTGGCGTACTTTTCGTTGGCTGCGTGGAACGACCAGGCGAGCGCCTGCGACTGCAGCGTCATCTTGGAATCCATCTGGAACTCCACGTTCACGTCGGCTTCGGGGCGCTGTTCCTTGGGCAGCGTACCGTCCGCCAACGGCATGCCGTGATCAAACAGCATCATGTCGTGCTGAATCATGCCCAGCCACTTGGGCTCCGGATACTTCCCGGAACCGGCGGGCGACTCGATGCCCTGCAGCGGGGCACGCTGTTCCACGTAGGCACGGGCGCCATTGAGCCCCGTCTCCTCGTTGTTGAACAGGATGAAGCGGATGGAGCGCTCCGTCTGCACCTCCGGGCTGTTGAACACGCGCGCGAGCTCCATGACGAGCGCCGTGCCAGATCCGTCGTCGTTGGCGGCCTCACCCCAGCCGATGCCGTCCATGTGCCCACCCACGATGTACATCTCTTCGGGGTGCGTGGTGCCCACCTTGGTGCAGTAGACCTCCTGCCGCTCGGAGCCCTCAGCGGGCTGCGTGTTCAGCGCCCGGAGGCGCGCATCGGCCTGCGCGAGCGAATCGTTGTTCACACCGGTGCGCGTGCGAATACCGCGGGCCCGCCCGCCGCCAGCGGCCGGCCGCGGGCCGCGGGTGCGAGTGGCGCTGCCGGCCACGGCGGGGTTGGGGCGATTCTCCGCGCCAGGCGCAGGCGGCGTGGTGGCCGGCCGCGCGAACTGAAGATGTTCGTAGGTGATGCGCCCCACATCGGCGCAGCCATAGCTCTTGAGCTGCGTTTCGATCCAGTCAATGGCCGCCCGGTTGCGATCGGTGCCGGCCCGCCGGTCGCCGAACTGCGTGAGCGACTTGATGGTGGCCTTGTAGCGGTCCAGGTCCAGGCGCGAGACCAGCAGTGCGACCGGATCGGTGCTGTCGATCGGGACGATCTGGTCGGGGAGCACGGCGCGCTGGGCGGTGACCGTAGCCGGCGTGAGGGCTGGCAGGAGCAGGGCACAGAGCGTCGTCAGCGACGCGAGAGTCCGACGGGGCATGCAGGATCCGGAGAAAGGCGGGAGGCAGTGGCGGGCGCCCGCGATCAGCGTGGGCAGGCAGAGAATATGTATAGAATATGTACGTCGGAGCCCGTGATCGCGCTGTCGTGGATGGCTGTCCCCCACCGCGCCGCCTGTGCCCGGTGACCGCTGTCGCGTTCTCGCCAGATTCTGCGATTGCTCCCGGGTAGCTGTCGTCTTCTTCCCTGAGGTGTGTGGTGAATCTGCTCGAGCGAGGCGTTGCGAAGTGCGCGAGATACGGACGGTCGTGTGTGGCGCTGGCGGTGGCGATGTTGCTGCTGCAGGCCTGCGGAAGTGGTGGGACGGACTCGCCGATCATTGAGCCGCCCGTGCCCGGCAGTTTCACGCTCACGGTTGGGGCACCTGCACCCTCCACCGTCGAACAGGGTGCCACCGGCTCGGCCAACGTAACCATCGCGAGGTCTGGCAGTTTCTCCGGGGCAGTCGCGCTCGTGCTCGAGGGCGTGCCAAACAACGTCACCGCCGTGGTGACCGCACCGACGCTCGGCGTCGGTGTGACCTCGACAACGCTCACGATCGACGTCGCCATTGCGGTCGCGCCGGGCACATACCCAATCACGGTCCGGGCGAGCGCGACCGGGCAGGTCGATCGTACGGCCACGCTGAATCTCGTGGTGGTACAACGGCCGGTCCAGATGAGCATCGTGCGCAGCGACGCATCGACGCTGTCGGTGAACCAGGGCGGCACGCCGATCAATTTCAACGTGGTGCTGTCCCGCGATGAGGTGATGACCGACGTCACGTTGGACGTGGCGTCCGGGCTGCCGCCCGGCGTGACCGCCGCGTTTGCTCCGGCCGTGTTGCCCACGGGCGGCGCGTCCACCGTGACGCTCACCGCCGGCACCTCGGCCGTACCCGGCAGCTACACTGTGGTCGTGCGCGCCAGCGCCACCGGCGTCACGCCCGCGACGGTGTCCGTCCCGTTCACCGTATTGGCCCCAGCCGGACTGGAGCTCGTACCGTCCCAGTCGGCGCTCAGCGTGGTGCAGAACGGCAGCAATGGCGTGCTCGTGACCGTGGTGCGCAACAATTTTACCGGTGTGTTCACGCTGGAGGCGACCGGCGTGCCCGCCGATGTTGTCGTGAGCTATGTGCGGTCCGGGTCCAACTCGCTGGCGTATACGGTGCAGTTCACAGTTGGTGGCGCCGCGGTACCAGGCACATACCCAGTGGTGCTGACCGCGGCCGCCGCCGGCGCGCAATCGGCTCCCACCACGCTCACGCTCACCATCACCGCCGCGCCTACCGGCGGGAGTGTGGGCTTTGCGTTCTGCGGCAGGCCGTCCGACGTGCCGATCTGGTTCGGCATTGCCCGCTCGTCGCGCAACTGGACGCGCATCCTGCCCGATGGCGACAACACGTTCCGCTTCGACAGTGCGTCGGCGACTGACGTTGCCTGGGTGCTTGAGCGCGCCCCCGATGATTTTGAGATTCGTGTGATCACGAGTCAGGCGGGCGACGTCACCCCGTTTGCCGGCGTGTACTGTTCGGCGGTGCCCACGCGTTCGGCCACTGGACTGCTGGCGGGACTGGGATTGTCCGACCTCGCGACAGTCGCTCTTGGTCCGAGCCGCGTGATCACATCGCTCGCGATTGGCGGCGCAGGCTTCGACCTGCTTGGCGTGCCAGACGGCCCGCAGGATCTGCTGGCCACGCGGACGCCTGTTGGTGGGGGTGCCACGGCGGTGGACCGGATTCTGCTCCAGCGCGGGATCAATCCGGCCAACGGCGCGTCCGTTGGTACGCTCGACTTCGGAGGGCCTGGGGCGCTCATCCCGGAGCCGTATGCCATCTCGGTGGCCGGTGCGGCGGCTGGTGAATCGCCGAGTACGTCTGCACGGCTCACCACGGCGGGTGGTGCGAGCGTGTTGGTGTCCGGCACAATCCTCGCCGAGTCGGCCACGTACGGAGCGCTGCCGCCGGCCCAGCGCGTGGCGGGCGACATGTATCTGCTGAGCGGACAGGCTCTGCGGACGTCGGGCGGCACCACGCTGCGTGCCGTGAGCCGCTGGGTTTCGACGCCCATCAGCACCACGCTGACGTTGTTGCCCCTGCCCGCCGATCCGGACGTGCGTGTGTTTGCGAGCGACGGCACCTACTCGCGCTACGATACCGAGTTCACCGTGCAGACGGAGCAGAAGAACCTGTTCCTGAGCTCGCTGACGCAGGAGTCCGGCGCCATGCGCCGCGCTGTCTCCATGACGTACGTGCCGCGGTCCACCAGCAATCCGTCGACGCTGCGCCTCACCACGCCGGTGTTCGAGGGCGCATCCGGATGGAATCGCGATTGGGAGATGCGCGTGGCGCTGCCGGTCTCATGGACGGCGTTCGCCTCCGGATGGAATTCGCCCGGCGGAACCGTGGCTCCCATGCTGGACGGAAGCGTCAGTTACAGCTACACCCGCACCGGCGTACTCGCCGCTCCCTGAGTGATCGAGACCTGTTTTGCTGGCTCACCGCTAGCCGACACGCCGACGGTGAGCAGCACGGCCGCAAGATGATCCGTGTGATTTTGCACGCGCACCGCGTGCAGGATCTGCGAACAGGTGTCGTGTGGCGCTGTCGTTTCGAGAACCCGCAGCAGCCGCTCGTCGCTGACCTGCGCGCTGATCGCCGGGCTGCAGAGCAGCAGCTGGTCACCAGGGCGGAGACGAAGTGGGCGCGGCCAACTGCTTTCCATGCGATCGCCGTCGGATCTCTCGTGTTCCTCGGTCATGAGCAGCAGCTGACCGGCACGGGCGAGATACACGCGCGCATTGCTTGCGTGCGTGCAATAGGCCGCCTCGTCGTGCAGCATCACGGCGGTGCAGCCGTTCCGGGTGGCCCGGAGCGGAGTGTGCCGCGATGCGGTTTCAGCCAGCGCGCGCCTCGCAGCCGCGAAAGCGGGAGGAAGTACGTCCGCCGCCGCACGGGTGTACTGCGCAAAGCGGCGCGACACGACCTCGGCCGTGAGGTGCGCCGCAATGCCGGCGAGGTCGCCGCCACCTTGGCCGGTGGCGATGAGTGCGAGTACACGCTCCGGCAGCGCGCCAGTGCGACCGGCGTAACGCACCCGTGCGTCGTTCGCGCGCGAGGGGACACGCGAATTGTCACCCACACTCATGCAGACGTGGCCCGTGCAGGTCAGCACGGCAGCGGTGGCGACGTGACGTCGCAATCATTGCGCGCCGAGCGCAGGCGGAACTCCAGTTCCGGTCCACCCGCACCGAGCTGTATGACATCGCCGGAACGCAACGGTACTCGGCCCAGAATACGGTGCCGATTCAGGAATGTGCCGTTGCGCGCGTCGAGATCTTCGAGTGTGAACTGTCCGGAATCCGCCTCGTGCACCACACGCGCATGTTGCCGGCCCACCAGATCGTCCACTGTCGGATCGAACCACACCTGCGCCGCCGGATCGCGACCAAGCAGCAGCGCGAGGCCGGTGACCAGAGGGAACTCGTCACATGCGGTCTGCCGGGACCCGCGATGGTGGGTGAACGTGATGCAATCCATGCCTCAGCATGCGCGGATTCGCCGAGCGGAGGCTCATGGCGTTTTGGTCTGCGCCGCTCAAGGCGTTGCCTGCGATGGGGGGGATGCCGGCGCGTCGGCGATGGCCTGCCAGCGCGCTGCTTCCTGCGGCTGCGCAGCGATGGTCAGCACCTCTGCCAACCGTCGCGCGGTCTGGCGGGTCACGTCCGCGTCTGCACCGCGTGCCTGCTCCAGCGTACGGTAGGCGCCCCTGAGCAGCCGCAGGCCGGCGGCCACGCGCCCGGTGCGCCCGTAGTGATGGCCGAGCACTGAACGCGAGGAGGCAATAGCCCAGTGATCTGCGGGAAGATACTGCACACGGAGGGCCAACGACCGCTCAAGGGCGCTGTCGGCGCTTGCCACACGGCCCTGACCGGCGAGCGCAAAGCCG
>JBBSPE010000229.1:0-5805 GCA_038259155.1 Gemmatimonadales bacterium | reverse complement strand
GCGCGCCCCCCCCACCGCTCCGCAGCGCCCCCCGCCGCGCCCGCAACCCCACCATCCGGGGCGTGCCGCGGCACCACCCCCCCCACCCCCCGGGGCGGCGCCCCCCCCCCCCCGGCCCGGTCCGACGTTCGCGCACCGGTGTCAGGCTCCGCCCATTCGGTGCGCTCACCGGCACGTCCATAGAAGATGATGTGGTCAACCGCACGATCAGCGCTGCTCCACACAGTCGCCGCGCCGCCGCCGCCCAGGCCGGTCTGCGAAGGATCCACCACGGACAGCGCAAAAGCAGTCGCGACCGCCGCATCCACGGCATTGCCGCCGGCTCGCAGGATGGCAGCACCCGCCGCCGCTGCTTGCTGTTGCGAGGCCGACACCATCCCTCGCCGTCCCTCGGCGCGTTTGCCGGCAGCCGGCGAGGCCTCCGAGTTGGTCGAAGACGGCCGTGCGCAGGCAACAACGGACAGCACGGCAAGGAAACAGAAGCGCAGTGGCAGTTGGCGCATGGGAAGGGTCTGGGGAGAAAAAATGGCTCTCGGACTAATGCGTGCCCGGCCGCTCCGGCGAAAGGGGCCTCCCGGCACCGCGTGTCACGCGTCGAGCAGTCCCAGCAACTGCCGCACGATCCGCTCCGTGAGCCCCCAGGCGACATGCGGACCCACACGATAGCCGGGAAAGCGCTGCCGAGCGCCGGCAAACACAAGCTCGTGCTCCGTCTGCATCTCGGGCGCGCGCAGCACGTCGAGCGGCACCCAGAAATGCGATGCGACTTCCTCGCTGGGCACGATCACGACGTCGCTGGGCACCAGCGCCACGTACGGGCGAATCATGATGCGCGGCAGGCGCGGGCTGCGCGGCGCAAGATCATCGAGCACGCCGAGCACCTGTCCGCGGTGCGTCAGGTCGAGCGCGGTTTCTTCGTGTGTCTCGCGAATGGCGGTCTGCTCGAGCGTCTCGTCACCCGGCTCGTGCCGCCCGCCGGGAAACGCCATGTGGCCACTCCACGGGTCGCCCTCCATCTCGGCACGCTTGATGAACAGCAGTTCGGGCTGCGACGTCACTCGCAACACCGCGGCTACGGCCGCAAGGCGCGCCTCGGGATCAAACGGCGCCTCCCGCGCAGGTCGTCCGCGCAACTGTTCCGAGAGCCGAGACAGCACGGGGTGCTGCAGCGCGTCGCGCAGGGACAATCCCAGCGCGTTGAGCGGTTCGCCCGGCACGCTCAGTCAGCCACCTCGCCACCGGTCCCGACCCAGTCGCGCCAACCGCCCGCCAGGGACGTGACCTTGGTGTAGCCGAGCTGCTGCAGCGTCTGCCCGGCCAGCGCGGACCGGTTGCCCGATTGACAGTACAGCACAACCTGTGCCTCACGTGGCACGCGCTGCTCGATGTTGCTCTCGAGCACACCGCGGCCGATGTACACGGCTCCGGGAATGTGTCCGAGGTTCCATTCGTTGAGCTCACGCACGTCCACCAAGGCGAACTCGGTACCGCTGCCCTGCATGGTGCGCAACTCGTGCACCGTCACTTCGGGAACCTGCTGCCGGGCCTCGGCGATCAGTTGCTGCGCGGTCTTGTAGGTCATGATATCGGGGTACGAGTCGGAGATTGTCGTTCCACGTGGAGCGTTTGCGCATCGGCATCCAGCGTTGCGAGGGCGCCGAGCGGCAGGGTCCACTGCTCTGCAATATGCCCAACGGGGACGCCGAGCAGGGTGGGTACCTGCAATCCGTGACCGAGTTCGTGCACAATGTCACGCAGCGGCCGTCGCTGGTCGGGGCTCGTATCCGGGCAGTCGGTGCAGTGTCCGAACACGATGCCGCGGCAGCCGTCGAACGCGCCGGACAGCAGCAGTTGTTGCAGCATGCGGTCCACGCGGTACGTCGCCTCCTGCACATCTTCCAGCACGGCGATGGCGTCGCGAAAGGACACCGCCCACGGCGTCCCGCACAGCGCGCCGAGCAGCGCGAGGTTGCCGCCGGCGAGTCGTCCGGTGGCGGAACCGCCGCGAAGCACGAGTGCATCGGGTGCCTTGCCCGCCGAGTCGGTGCCGTCCACTACCGCGTGCTGCAGCGACGCGCGGGTGAAGCTTGGCAGCTCGGCACGCGCTGTGGGGCCGTGATACGAAATCAGCCCCGCGCGCTGCCACGCGGCGTGCAGTGCCGTGATGTCGGAAAAGCCGATCAGCGCGCGGGGGCGGGCGGTGAGTTCGGCCGGTGCGAGCGCAGTCAGCAGTCGCATCGCGCCGTAGCCACCACGCAGACACCAGATCGCATCGACACGTTTGTCCGCCAGTGCGTCGCGCAGATCCTGCAGTCGCTCGGCGTCGGTGCCCGCGAAGTAGCCCACGCGTTCAAGTGCGTGCCGCCCCACGACCGGTTCCCAGCCCAAGGTGCGCGCGTTCAACTCTGCCAGGGCGACGTCCTGCGGGCCGGTGAGGGGACCGGCCGGCGACACCAATGCCACGCGCGCGCCCGGGCCCAGCCGATCAGGCTCGAGCAATGACGAGATGGCAGTGGTGGACGCGGTCACGCAGGGAACGTACCGGTCCCGCACGCGGTGAGCAATCGTGGCATTCTTCCAGCATATGCCCTCACTGCCCGTCGATCTCTCGCTCGCCCTCTGCCTCGCGGTGCCGTGGCTGGTGCTGCCCCTCGTTACCGTGTGGCGCCTGCGCGGCACGCCATCGCTCGCCGATGTACCACGCCACCAGCTCACGCGCGACGAGGCCCCGCTGGTGTCCGTTATCCTGCCCGCGCGCAACGAGGCCACACACATCGAGGCCTGTATCGCGTCGCTGCGCGCGACCAGCTGGCCCAACTGGGAGTTGATTGTGATCAACGACAACTCCACCGACGACACCGGCGTGCGCGCGCGGCGAGCCGCAGCAGACGACCGGCGCGTGCAGGTGCTCGATGCGCCCGCGCTGCCCGACGGCTGGTTCGGCAAGCAGTGGGCCTGCCACGTGGGCGTGCAGGCTGCGAGCGGTTCGCTGTTTCTCTTTACCGATGCAGACACGCGCCATCAGCCCGAACTGCTCGAGCGGCTGCTCGCCGTGCGCACGGCGCGCGACGCCGACCTGATCTCCGTCTCCGGCGCGCAGGAAATGGTCACCATTTGGGAGCAGGCCGTACAGCCCGTGGTGTTCGCACTCATTCTCACACGCTTTGGCGGCGCGCGCGCAATCGAGCAGGCGCGCACCCCCGCCGACGTGGTGGCGAATGGCCAGTGCTTTCTCATGCCGCGCACAGCGTACGACGCTATTGGCGGACACGAAGCCGTGCGCGACTCGGTGGCGGAAGACCTCATGATGGCGCAGCGCACCGTCGCCGCCGGGCGGCGCGTCTCGCTCGCTCTGGGACGCGAGTACCTGTCCACCCGCATGTACGACGGGCTCGCATCCCTCGCCCGCGGCTGGCGCAAGAACGTGTACGCGGGAGGACGTCTGGCCATGCGTGGCGGAACGCTCGGCCGCTTGCTGTTTCCGCTCGCACTCGTGGGCTTTCCACTCTGCATCGCGTTGCCGTTTCTGGTGCTGCCGTGGAGCCTGTGGAGCGCGCTTCCCGCAGCGCGCGCCGTCGCCCTGCCTTGGGCACTACTGTCCGCCACGAGCATGCTGCTGGCCTTCGCTGGCGCCGCGGCCTTCGGACGGACACCGCTGTGGCGCGCCCTGCTCGCACCAATCGGCGCGCTGCTGTTCGCGGGCATCTGCGCCTCCGCCGTCGCGCGCGGACAATCCGTGGAATGGAAGGGGCGCGCATACCGCAGCGCGTAAGTGCCCGGCGCCGAATCGCGAAGCAGCGCCAACTACCGATGATACACGCCCACTTTCGGTGACGCCCACACGTACCACCGTCGCCACTGTATGCGCGTGCTCACCATACGCGCCGCCGCCACCCTCCTCGCCAGCAGCGAATCGCTCGACAGCGCCCGCCCGCTGCTGCGCGTCCTGGGCTTCACCGCCCAACCGCACATCATCGACGCGGGCCTCCGCAAGGCGCTTGGCCTCAACGACACGATTGCGCGCGCACGCCTGCTCGCCGGCGAAGGCCCGCTCCGCGCGCTGCTCGCCGTGCTACCGGACGACGGCGACCCGCGCGACGCCACCCGACGCGTCGCCGCCGCCCTCGACCGTCACGCCGCCGACGCGGCCTGGCTCCTCTGCCTGCTCCACGCCCCAACAGAACAACTGACGCTCGCCGTCATGTCACATGCAAACGGCGCCATGAAACTCGCCGTGCTGCGCGTGGACCGGCGACGCATCACCGACAGCGACGCAGACACGCTGCGCACCCTCGCCGCCGTCCCCCGCACCGACGCACAGTTCGCCTACACGCGCTGGATCGACATCCTGGGGCGCGACGCACTCTCCGCCCGTTTCTACCGCACCCTCGACCGTCTCGTTCGCCGCATGGGCGACTCGGCCACCGGCACCGCGAGCCCAGATGAGCGCCACACACTCGCCCTGCTCTCGGCCTCACGCCTGCTGTTTCTCGCGTTCCTCGAAGCAAAGGGATGGCTCGACGACGACCGCGGCTTCCTCATGCGCGAATGCACACGCGCCCTCGAAGCCGGCGGACAGCTGCACCAACGCTGGCTGCGCCCGCTGTTCTTCGGCACACTCAACACGCCCGTGACACAGCGCAGCCCAGCCGCCCGCGAATTCGGACGCGTCCCATTCCTGAACGGCGGACTCTTCGCGCAAGCACCCATCGAACGGCAACGCGCCAACGTACGATTCACCGACGACGCGATCGTCGCGCTCGTAGGCGACCTGCTCAACCGCTACCGCTTCACAGCACGCGAAGACTCAGCCACCTGGACCGAAGCCGCCGTTGACCCGGAAATGCTCGGCCGCGCCTTCGAGTCACTCATGGTGCCAGCCGAACGGCGTGGCAGCGGCACATTCTACACGCCGCCCGCGCTCGTGGAACGCGTAGTGAGCGAAGCCCTGCACGTCTCGCTCTCCGCACACCTCACCTCGCGCGACGCCCTCACTCGGCTCTCATCCCTGCGCTGTGTAGACCCGGCCTGCGGTTCAGGCGCCTTTCTGGTGCACGCGCTCGACCGACTCACCAGCATGCGCGTGGCCGCCGGCGACATCCGCCCGCTTACGGATGTGCGACGCACGGTGCTGGCCGACTCAATTTTCGGCGTTGACCGCAACCCGGTCGCCGTCTGGCTCTGCGAACTCCGACTCTGGCTGGCCGTGGTCATCGACTGCCACGAAACCGACCCGCTCCGCGTCCCACCACTCCCCAACCTCGATCACCACGTGCGCGTCGGCGACTCACTGGGCGGCGGCGACTTCCAGTTCACACCCGCCACGGGACGACGACTCGCACAGCTGCGCTCGCGCTACACACAAGCGGTGGGCTCCCGCAAACGCACCCTCGCCGACGCCCTCGATCGGGAAGAGCGCGCCCGCGCCCGCGCGGAACTCACGCGCAACATCACCCACCTGCGCAGCGAACGCGCGTGCCTGCTGGCGCATTTGCGTACGCGCGACCTGTTCGGCGAACGCACACCGGCCTCGCGCGCTGATTTGCTGCGTCTGGAAACGCTCCGCACACAACTGCGCGACCTCCGCGCTCGCGACCGCCGCCTCGCACTGGGCGGCGCCCTGCCGTTTCGATTCGCGTCACACCTCGCCGACGTCGGCGCGGCCGGAGGATTCGATCTGGTCATCGGCAATCCGCCATGGGTGCGTCCGCACCAACTCACCGTCGCCGAACGCGTCGCCCTGCGCCGCGACTTCCGCACCATGCGCGACGCTCCATGGCGGATTGGCGCCGCCCGCGCCGGCGC
>JBBSPE010000228.1:0-5820 GCA_038259155.1 Gemmatimonadales bacterium | reverse complement strand
GCGACGCGAGCGCGAACGTGCTGATCGGTCGCACGGTCACGTGGACCAGCACCAACACCACCGTTGCCACGGTCGATCAGAACGGCGCGGTGACGACGCTCACCGCCGGCAGCACCAACATCACGGCCACAAGCGAGGGCGTGAGCAACTTCGCCACGCTCACCGTGACCCCAGTGCCCCCGGCACCGGTGGCCAGCGTGCAGGTCACGCTGGCAGCGGCCACGCGCATCGCGGGCGAAACCACCACGGCGACGGCGACGCTGCGTGATGCGAGCGCCAACGAGTTGACCGGTCGCACCGTGACCTGGACCAGCACCAACACCACCGTCGCCACGGTCGATCAGAACGGCGTCGTCACCACGCTCACGGCCGGCACGACGAACATCACGGCGACCAGCGAAGGCATCAGCAACTTCGCCATCCTCACGGTAAACCCCGTGCCGCCCGCACCCGTCGCGAGCGTTGAGGTCGCGCTCGTCAGTTCCTCTCGCACCGCAGGTGACAGCACCGCCGCGTCCGCTACCTTGCGGGACGGCGGTGGCGGCGAGCTGATCGGCCGACCCGTCGTGTGGACGAGCACCAAGCCAGAGGTGGCGACTGTGGACCAAACCGGGCTCGTGATCGCGGTAAAAGCGGGCGCCACAGACATCGTGGCCACGAGCGAAGGTGTGAGCGGGAGCGCCAAGCTGTCGGTGAACAACCGCTCGGGCTTGGTGGCAAGCGTTCAGGTAACGCTCGATCTTTCCTCGCGCTTCATTGGCGAAAACGCCAATGCCACCGCGATCTTGCGGGACAGCGCCGGCACCGAACTCACCGGATACACCCTTGCTTGGACCAGCAGCAACACCGCGGTCGCAACCGTGGACGATGCCGGCGTGGTCACCACCCTCACCGCCGGCACTGCGGACATCGCCGCGACCGTCGAAGGCATCAGCAACTTCGCGACGCTCACCGTGAACGCGCCATGATCTCGCCGCGCGCATTCCCGCTCCCATACCGCAGCCCAACCCGCAGACCCATCGCGGCACTGCTCGCACTGCTGCTCCTGGTCGCCTGCACCACCGACCAGCTCACCGACACCACCACCGTCGCCTCGATCGCGCTCACCCCACCCACCGCCACCGTCGAAACCGGACGCACCGTCCCCCTCGCCGCGCAGCCACGCGACGAAAACGGCGCGCCCGTCACCAACCGCCCCATCGCGTGGTCGAGCAGCAACACCCAGATCGCCACCGTCTCCACCGCCGGTATCGTCACCGCGCGCGCCGCCGGTGAAGCGCGCATCGCGGCAAGCGCCGGTGGACAGAGCGCCACGGCCACCATCACCGTCACCGAGCGAGACGTGGCCAGCGTGCAGGTGCAGCCCGTCGCCCTGTCCGTGCGCGTCAATCGGACCGCGCAACTGGTCGCCCGCCCGCTCGACGCCGAGAACGCGCCACTCGCCGGACGCCCCGTGACCTGGAGCAGCAGCGATCCCGCCGTCGCCACCGTCAGCAGCTCCGGCCTCGTCTCCGCCGTGACGCCCGGCGCCGCCACCATCACGGCCACCAGCGAAGGCAGATCCGGTCAGTCCGCCGTGACCGTCACGCCCGACCCGGTCGCCACGGTGTTCATCGCCCCCACACGCGATACGCTCGCCGTGGGCGCCGATCGCGCACTCATCGCCACCGTGCAGACCGACGACGGCACCGTGCTCACCGATCGCCCGATAGGCTGGAGCGTCAACAATGCCAGCGTGGCGTCCGTCTCATCCGCCGGCGTGGTCACTGCCCTCGCGCCCGGCACCACCACCGTGCTCGCCGTGAGCGAGGGGCGCGTGGGACAGGCCACCATCGTGGTCGTCGCCCGCCTCGCGGACGGCATCATCGTCACGCCGGGCACCGCGACGCTGCCCGTCGGCAGCGCCCTCACACTGCTCATCCAGATCACCGACCCCAACGGCAACCTGCTCACCGACCGTCCCGTCAGTTTCACGAGTGACAACCCGATCGCAGCGAGCGTGACAACCGCCGGCATGGTTACTGCACTGCAGCCCGGCGTCGCGCGCATCACCGCGCAAAGCGAAGGCAAGAGCACCGTCGCCACCATCACGGTCATCCCGATTGCCGTGGGCAGCGTGCTCATCATGCCCGCGTCGGGAGACGTGCTGGTCAACAGCAGCCGTCTGCTCACCGTCGAGGCCCGGTCGGCGTCGGGCGAACTGCTCACCGGACGCACCGTGACATGGACCACCGGCTCGCCCGCCATCGCCACCATCAGCAGCGCGGGACTGCTCACCGGCGTGTCACCAGGCGCGACCGTCGTGGCCGCCACCATTGACGGCGTCACGGCATTCGCCTCGATCACCGTGCGTGCGATCGTGGTGGGTAGCGTAACCATCAGTCCGCTCGCACCTGACCTGCTCGTCAACGGAAACGTCCAACTGGTCGCCACCACGCGCGATGCCGGCGGCCTCGTGCTCACGGACCGCACAGTGACCTGGACCTCGAGCAACGAAGCGGTCGCCTTTATTTCCAGTACCGGTCGAGTGGTCGGCGTTTCCGCCGGCACGGCTGTCATCACTGCAACTGCGGAGGGTGTGAGTGCGACGACGACCGTCACCGTACGGTGATCCCGTGACGATGGCCCTGCGGGTGATGTTGAAGACGACGCTGCTCGTGCTTGCCACCGTGTGGCTGCCGAGCGCCACCGCGCACGCGCAGACGCTGCGGCCCAAGCGCACGCTCACCACCGGCGCCGCGCCGGGCTGTGAGCTGGCGCCAGCCGCCACCGACCAGAACACCCCCCGCGACAACGCCGAAGCACGCCGCCTCTCGGCCACCGCCCAGGAGGCGGCGCTCGTGGGCGACCAAGCCGCTGCGCGCGACGCGTACGTGCGCGCCGCCGCCCTCAACCCGGCCGACGAACGCCTCGCCTACGACCTTGCCCGCGCGCACGAAGAACTGACGGACACGCTGCCCGCGATCGGCGCCTACTGCCGCTACCTCGCGCTCGCGCCAGCGGGCAGCGAAGCGGCTGACGTCCGTGCACGACTCGGACGGCTCGTACCGGCCGATGCCCGCCAGCGCGCCGACGACGCCAGCGTCGCCTTCCGCCTCGGACTCGGCTTCCTGAATGATCGGCAGTTCGGAGCCGCCGTGCGCGCCTTCGACGAAGTGGTGCGCCTCTCCCCCGCCGCCCCCGAAGGACACTTCAACCGCGGACTCGCCCGCTCGGCCGTCGGGCAACGCGCGCTCGCCTTGGCAGATCTCGAGGTGTACCGCGCCGCCGCGGTGAGCGTGGAGGACCGCGTGGAGTCCGCGCGCGCCATCGACGTGCTGCGCCGTCCTGTGTATTCCCCAAGTGTGGCCTTCTTTCGCGGAATCCTCCCGGGTTTTGGCCAGTTCTATACGGCGCGACCCGTGCGAGGCGTGATCGTGCTGGCCGGCGCGGCCGGCGCGGCCGGATTTGCGCTCACGCAGCAGACCACGGAAACGACCATCAACTACGTGGACCCCAACGGGCAGCCGGCGCCGTACACGGAGGTGTCCACCGAACGCAAATACTTCGTGCCGGGGCTGGCCGCCGCCGCCGGACTCACGGTGATCGCCGCGCTTGAGGCGGTCTTTCACGCCCGCGCGTCGCAGCGGGGCGCCTCCATTCTGGACCTCTCACCAGCCGCCGGCGGTGACGCCGACTTCGCGCTGCAACCCACCGTATCCCGCGACGGCGCTTTCGGCTTCCGACTGTCCGCACGCTTCAAATAGGACCCTCATGCGCCTCACCGTACTGCTGGGCGGCGTCTCCGCCGAACGCGACGTGTCCCTCTCCTCCGGGCTCCGCATGGCCGTGGGTCTGCGCGAGGCGGGCCACGACGTCACCTGCTTCGACCCGGCCTTCGGGGTGCTGGCCGAGTCCACGGAGCTGTCGCTGCTCGCGGCGGGCGTGGGCAGCGCACCGCCGCCGCTGGCCGAGCTGGCGGAGCTGCGGCATCGCACGCTGTCGGCAGATTGGCTCACGCACCCCGCGGTGCGGGAGGCCGAGTGTGTGGTGATCGGGCTGCACGGGGGGCAGGGCGAGGACGGGACGGTGCAGGCAGCATTGGATCTGACGGGCATTCCGTATTCCGGAAGCGGACATCTCGCTAGCGCACTCGCCATGGACAAGCACCTGTCCAAGATCGTGATGCGCCACGCGGGCGTTCCCACCGCCGACTGGCTCATGGCCCCGCCGCTCGACGCGACGCCGCTCGATCCGGATCTCGTGGCAGAGGCAATCGGCTGGCCGGCCGTCGTGAAGCCCAGCCGGCAGGGCAGCACGGTGGGTCTGAGCATCGTGCGCAAGCCGGACGAACTGCAGCCCGCCATCGTTGAAGCCTACCGGCACGATGATGCCGTGATGGTGGAGCGATTCGTCGCGGGCCGAGAGCTCACGGTGGGCGTTCTTGGCGATCTTGTGCTGCCGGCCATCGAGATCGAAGCCGTCAAGGAGCTCTACGACTACGAGTGCAAGTACACGCCGGGCATGGCGCGTGAATTCGTCCCCGATTTGCCAGCGGAAACGCTGGAGCGCCTTGGCGCGTATTCCAGACAGGCGTTCAGTGCGTGCGGTCTGGCCGGCTACGGTCGCGTGGACTTTCGCATGGACCCCGATGGTGGACTGTGGTGTCTGGAACTCAACACGTTGCCGGGCATGACACCCACCAGTCTCATCCCACAGGCGGCGGCAGCCGCGGGGCTCTTGTTTCCCGCGCTCTGTGACCGCATCGTGCGTTTGGCCCTCGCGTCCTCCCGGCGCGGGTAGCACGTCGTTCTGCACGTTTGCTGCACTCGTTCCTGCACCCGCCGCCTCCGCCCCCGTTCCCGCACGCGCTCGGTCCCGCCCATGTCCTTCACCATCGCCGACGAGTACGAACCGCAGCGCGGCAACGCGCCGGCCGTGGCCTGGATCATCGGGCTGTGCGTGGCCGTAGCGTTCCTCCAGGAAACGCTCACGGGCGACGCCAACATGAGTCAGTGGCTCGGCTACCACGCCACCGACATCCGAGACCGACGGCTCTGGACCTCCGTCTCCTACATGTTCGTGCACGCGGGGCTGCTGCACCTGCTGTTCAACATGTACATGCTGTGGGTGTTCGGCCGCCGGGTGGAGCGCGCTTGGGGTAGTACCACGTTCACGTGGTTCTATCTGTGGTGCGGAGTGAGCGGCTGGTTCGCGCACTGGATCTTCACGCCCAACGCCGGCGTCCTTGTGGGCGCGTCCGCCGCCATCCTGGGCGTCGCCGTGGCGTACGCGTCCCGGTGGCCCGACGACGAGCTCTACCTGTTTGGCGTGCTCCCCATGAAGGTGCGCTGGCTCGTGGTGTTCATGGCGGTGCTCAGCCTGGTCATGGTGGTGTTGAACACCGGCAGCGTGGGCGGGACCGCCTATGCCGCGCACTTTGGCGGTATGTTCGGCGGGTGGCTGTACCTGCGATCGCCCAACGCGCAAAGCATCAACCGGCTGCGTCGTCGCATTGCACCCGCGCCCGACTACGGAGACGAGACGCCGCGCGCCGTACCGCGGCACTCGTCGCGCCCGCGCGACCGTGAGCCCGAGCTCGACGACATCGTGGCGCAGAGCAAAGCGGCCACGGCACGCACGAGGCCGAGCGCGCCGGCCACCGCAACGGCCAGTGCACCGGTGAGCAGCGTGGCTGCTCGCGCGGCCATGGACATGCTGCTCGACAAGATCGCCGATCAGGGCATGGGTAGTCTCTCCGACGATGAGCGCCAGCTCCTCGACGAGATGAGCCGGAAGCTGCGCGGGGACTGAGTGCGGCGCCGCACGTGGTCGTTCGTT
>JBBSPE010000227.1:0-5869 GCA_038259155.1 Gemmatimonadales bacterium | reverse complement strand
CGGAAGTACGACGCGCCACGAAAGGACAGCACCTCGTCGAGCTGATCGGGGCGGTTCATCCGGGTCAGAATGCGGAGTCCGCCAAAGCCGGAACTCGCGTCTAGATTAAGCCGGACAGGATTCACAGTGCGCGGGTAGGCGAACCGCAAGGAGTCGAACCGCAGCAGCTGGGGCCCAGTCGGCGAGACGAGCACCACCTCAATCGGCGTGGCCGTCGGCCCGCCAGGGTGGTCAAGTTGTAAGGCAAAGGGCAGATCTGTTCGCCAGAGCGGCTTGTCGTCCCGGAATTGGATCTCACGGTAGGCGTCGTACGAAAGCGTGTCGGATGGTGTGGCGCGCAATCGCGACGGGGGCGCTGTGTAGCGGGTGCGAGCGCGCTCGGCGGCGAGGTCGGTAATGAAGTCGAAAAGGGAGCGCCTGTCGTCGGGTGCCCAGTCTGGCTCCGCACTGCGCGGCGGGAGCGCGGATGGGCTTTCGGTTGTTGACGAAACAGCAGGGCCATCGCACGCCAACAGAGCAGCGAGCGACACAAGCACCAAACGGAGCGAAATGCGGGAAAAAGCGGGCAGCGGCATGAAAATTAAAGCTATAGCGAACGACGGGCGATTATGGCTCGCCTTGGCTATCCTCCTGCTCGTCAACTGTCTCCTGCTGGCGCCGCTCTGGATTCGGTCTGGTGGCATCCGCCCCCATTGGGTTGCACTGGAGGCGGTGCTTGTCGTGGCGCTATTCCTGCTATTACCAAAACGCCGCTGGGTGTGGGTTCCGGCTTCGGTGGTGGCGGTAGCAACAGTCGCCAGCGCAGTGCTTCTGCTGGTTGACTCCAGCCTGCGCATGAGCCTCGCCCGTCCGCTCAATCTGTATCTCGACACGCAGCTGCTGCCATCGGTGCACAACCTGCTCACGGGTGCCTTTGGCAAAGTGCTGGGGACCACGGTCCTCGTTCTGGCACCGATGGTGATTGGGCTGCTCACGTTGGCACTCGCGGCTGGCCTCGTGGGACTTGGCCAACCGCGCGCAGGGTTTGCGCCGCGTGTTAGAGCGACGCTGCTGCTCGTGGTCGCGCTGGCTGCGATCCCGACGCGCTGGATGCATCCGACGGGTGTGGTGCTGGCGCTGCCCACCGCTCAACTGGCAAAGGAACAAGCCACTATGCTTGCCCACATGCTCGATGAGCGGGATCGGTTTCGCGGCGAGATGCTGGCCGTGCGTAACTCAGAAGGCGAGTTCCCGCTCGACCGACTGGGCGGGCGCGACGTTGTGCTCGCATTCATCGAGTCGTACGGCATGACCGCGCTCGACGACCCGCGCTACCGACCAATCGTGATGCCGGCCATTGAACGACTGGCCGAGGTGGCGAAGGCGCGTGGACTGCATGTTGTTAGCGCGCAGGTAGAGGCGCCCAGTCAAGGAGGCATGTCATGGCTCGGTCATGGCACGACGCTGAGCGGATTGTGGCTCGATAATCAGCTGCGTTACGACCTGCTGCTGGCGGCCGATCAGCCCACCCTCATTGAAGACTTCGAGGCGGTGGGGTACTCGTCGGTCGCGCTCATGCCGCAGATCACGATGGCCTGGCCCGAGGGATGGGCCATTGGCTACGACCGGATCTGGACCAGGCCCAACATCGACTACCGCGGGCCGCCGCTCAACTGGGTGGAGGTGCCGGATCAGTTCACCTGGGCCTGGCTGCAACGCGAGGCGCTCTCCGACTCGCTCGACGCCCCCGTGTTCGCCGAGGTGGGCTTCATCAGCAGCCACGCCCCGTGGACGCCAATTCTCGAACTGGAACCGTGGGATCGGGTGGGTGACGGTTCGATATTCGAGCGGTGGCGAAACGCCGGCGAGCGCCCCGAAGACATGTGGCTCGACACAGAACGCGTGCGGGTGGCCTTTGCCCAATCCATGCACTACGCGCTCTCGGCCATGGTAGCGTGGGTGGAAACCTACCTCGACGAGCACGTGGTCCTCATCGTGCTCGGTGATCACCAACCGGCGCCTCTCGTCACCGGTGACGAGGCCCCGCGAACCGTCCCGGTGCACATCATCACTGCCAACGCCGACGATGCAGCCGCGTTCGTGGCGCTCGGTTTTGTACCGGGAGTGACGCCACCGCCGGTCGCCAATGGCTCGGCACCGCGCATGACCGAGCTGCGCGGTTGGATCCGCTCGGCCTTTTCGAGTGGTGTGAGCAGAGTGGTGACCGAGTGATCGGTGTTGTGAAGTCGCTGCTCACCTACTGGCGCCCAGGGCGGCAGCGCGGCCTCCGCCGCATGTACAGCCAGTTTGTGCGGCCCGGCGACCTGGTCTTTGACGTGGGAGCGCACGTGGGCGACCGGACTGCGGCGTTTCAGGCGCTCGGTGCCCGGGTGGTGGCACTCGAACCGCAGCCTGGGCCGGCGGCGTGGCTTAATCGCATTGTCGGGGGGCGTGACGGCGTCACCATCCTGCAACAGGCAGTCGGGGCGGAAATCGGCCGGGCGCAACTTGCCGTGAGCCGGGCCCACCCCACCGTCTCCACACTCGCGCACGGCTGGCGTGCTCAGATCGGTTCAGCCAACCCCACCTTCAGTAATGTGGAGTGGGACACGCAGATTGACGTGCCGGTCACGACGCTCGATGAGCTCATTGCAACCTATGGACGCCCCGCGTTCTGCAAGATCGATGTAGAAGGGTTCGAAGCCGAAGTGCTCGCCGGACTCAGCATTGCATTACCGGCGCTGTCGGTGGAGTACGTGGCGGGCAGCCTCGATGTCACTGCGCGATGCGTGATACGATTGGAAACGCTGGGCCGGTATCGCTACTGCGCCTACGCGGGTGAGCAGCGCACGCCGCTGTGGCCTGCCTGGCGCGACGCGCAGGCTGTACACAGCTGGCTCAACGCCGGTGCCAACGGGCTTTCCTCCGGCGATCTCTACGCACGCCTCGAACAGACGATCACCACTCAACCGGATCAATGACGGTGATTCCCCACACCAGCCGCTGGGCCGCACTTTCGGCGACCGAGGCGCAGCGCCTGATCGCGCGCGACCCGGTGCTACTACTCCCCACCGCCGCCGTAGAGCAACACGGACCGCACCTTCCATTGTCTACCGATGTTGATATCGGCGAAGGACTGGTGGCGGAGGCGCTCGGGCAGCTGGGTGATGAGGTGCCGGTGTCGGTACTTCCCACCCTTGCGGTGGGGGCGAGCGACGAGCACCTCGCGATCGCGGGCACGCTGTCTGTTTCTGCCGAGACGATGATTGCGAACGTGGTGGGCATTGGAGCGTCGCTCGCAGGCGCGGGTGTGAAGCGCCTTGTGCTGGCCAACAGCCACGGTGGCAACCGCGCCGCGCTCGACATCGCCGCGCTCCGGCTTCGACGTGACCATGGGTTGCTGGTCGTCAAGGCACACTGGTTTCGCTTCCCGCAGCCCGATGGGGTGGTACTCCCGCCCGCCGAATGGCGACATGGACTGCACGGCGGCGCGGTGGAAACGGCAATGATGCTGCACCTGCACCCCGACGCAGTGCGACAGGATGCAGTCTCGAACTTCTTATCGTTCGGCACCGAACTGGACGAGCGGCTCGACGTGCTGAACGCCGAAGGCAGCGCCGGCTTTGCGTGGGAGGCTCGTGATCTCAATGCCGCGGGCGTAACCGGCGACGCGCGTCTCGCCACCGCCGAGATGGGCCAACGCCTTATTCAAAGCTACGCCAGTGTGCTGGCAGCCGTGATCCGCGATGCCCGTGCCTTCCCGCTTGAACGTCTGGCCCGATGAGTGGATTAATCGCCGACGTTGACGAGCTGCTCGCACCCCTGGCCGCCCGCCCCGATTGGGTTATCGGTCAGCTTGGACAAAGTCTGGACGGACGCATTGCTACGGAAATCGGCCACTCGCACTACATCAATGGTCCGGAGGACATCCAGCGCCTGCACCGTACCCGGGCGCTGGCGGACGCGGTGATTGTGGGGGCGGGCACGGTGGCGCTCGACGATCCGCGGCTCACGGTGCGTAAGGCCAACGGCGCGAATCCGGTGCGGGTGGTGCTCGATCCTGGCGATCGGCTACCGGCCGAACGGTCTGTCTTCACCAGCGAAGAGGCGCCCACGCTCTGGATTATTGGCGACGGCTCGCGCGATCGCGACGACCTGCAGCTGGTGTGCGCTGAGCGCCTGCAGCTCGCGGTGTCCGGGGAGGGCGGCTTTGGTCCGGCAGCGGTGCTTGCGTTACTCCGGGCGCGGGGGCTCCACCGTATCCTTGTCGAAGGAGGTGGCCGCACGGTGTCTGGTTTCCTCGCCGCCAATCTTCTGGATCGTCTCCACATTTCCGTTGCGCCGCTGTTGATCGGATCGGGACGACCCGGGATCACACTCCCAACGATTGAGTCGCTGGAGGCGGCACGCCGTCCGCCGGTTCGTCACCTGCTGCTCGGCCGCGATCTGCTATTTGATCTGGACCTTCGCGCCGGCTCCTGACTCCAAGCGCGGCCCACGCCAGCATCGCCGCGCCAGGCAGGGTGCCCACCAGCACGACCAGGCCATAGGCAAGCGAGATTGCGACACCGTCGGCTGCGGCGAGTCCGGTCGCTCCCCAAATGGCGCCAGCGGCCGCTTCGCGTACGCCCCACCCGGCAATCGAAATAGGCAGCAGCATGGAGAGAAGCACCGGCATCACGAGCGGGAGCAGGGTGAGCGCTGAGGTCTCAACCGCGATCGCACGCGCTGCAAGCAGGTAGGTGACCACATAGCTGGCGACGATTGCCAGGGAACTCAGTAGCTGCACTTTGAAGACACGTGGCGCGAGCAACCCGCTGCGCAGGTCGCGCCGGAACGGCTGTTCGTCGCTCGCGGGCGCAACACGCCGGCGCACCGTGTTTATGAACAGCGCGCCGATTACAGCGACCGCGAGCAGTGCGATGGCCGCACCTGCGGCGGTACCGGTGGCGCTACCCGCAGCGCTACTGGCGGCACGACCGACAACGCGATCCGCACGTTCACTGGCGGCGCCAATCAGTGCGCCCGCCGACACCAATGCAGCGACCACCACGATCATCTGGCCGGAAAGCCGTTCGATCACCACCGCGTGTATCGCGCGGCGGCCCGGCGCGCCGTTGTGCGCGCCATTGTTTGAGCGAATGTGTGCGCCGTTGTCTGCGGGATTGTCCGAGCGAATGTGCGCACGATTGTCTGAGCGAATGCCTGCGCGATTGTCTGAGCGATCGCGCGCGTGCCGAACCGCCCGTGAGACATCGCCCACCACGCCACCGGGCACCACCTGATTGAGAAAGGCGGCGAGGTAGTATTCCCGCGTTGCTGCGCCCATCGTGATGGGAATACCCAGCTGCGATGCGGTAAACCGCCACCGCCACGCCGAAGCAACCGTTTGCAGCACGGTCACCGCGAGCGCCACCGCAACCCATCCCGCGTTGAGCGACCGCAGCCGGTCCGCGACCTCCGGCAGGTCCACGAATATGAGGGCCGCCGCGAGCAAGCCGAGGCTGCCCAGCACCCGGGCCGCGCGCTTCACCCGTTGCGGGGTTGTGCTGCGATCGGCTGCGCTGTCCTGCGGCACGCCGTGCTGCATCACGCCGTCTCCGCCGGCAGCGCAAGCAGATCGGTGTGTCCCACGGTGACCAGCATACCTCCCGTCAGCAGCCGCGGTTGGAGGGCGTCAAACCATTGGCGAAATGCGTCCGCCCGATCCGGCGCCATCTCGGCCGCTGCCGACACCCACCCGTCAACGAGCGCCACGATGAGCGCACCATCCTCGGGTCCACGCAACGTCCACGGGGCGTCCGCCAGCTGCACCCGCATGCCGACCGCTTCGAACGCCGCCGCCGTTACCGCTGGTGCCGACGGCCCGAGCGCCGCCCCCATGCCCTTT
>JBBSPE010000226.1:0-5888 GCA_038259155.1 Gemmatimonadales bacterium | reverse complement strand
GCAGCCCCTCGTCGCCGCCCAGTCGCACGCCAACCGCGCTCCAGCCCGCGTTCCGCTCCGTATCGCCGTCGTCCACTGACGCTGATGACGCGGCCGACACATCCACCGTCGCAAACCAGCGACCGCGTCGCGCGGTGGCCCACGCCTGCAGCTGGTGCGCGGGAATACCCGGAATCGGATTGCCGTCGTAGCGCGTCCCGTTCACCTCGTAGTCGGTGAATCGGAAGCGTGAGCCCGTGTACGACAGCCCCACGTCGCCGGTCCGGACCAAGCGGCGGACGCTGGCCTCCACGCCACGACGCGCGGTGCGACCGGCGTTGCGGAAGGCCCGCCGACCCGGCACGTCAGGGATGTCAAACGGAATCAGCTCGTCATGGCTCTGCGCCGTGAACACGGACAGGTCCACCCACGTGCGGGCGCCCAGGAGGCCCCGCACACCCGTCTCGACGGTCAGCGTGCGCTGCGGCGAGAGTGACGCGTTGAGCCCAGCCGATCCGTCAGCCTGCGTCGTGAGCTCCGTGACGCTGGGCGTCTCGAACGCGGTGTTCAGGCTGCCGTACAGCGACAGTGTGGGACGCACGCGCCACGTGAGGCCCAGCATGGGATTCACCGCCGTCTGTGATTGGCGACCACTGTCATCGAGATCGGTTGCCGTGACGAACCGATCCGCGAGTTCAAAGCGACTCTGGTCCAGGCGCAGCGCCGCACTGACATCCAGTGTTGGCGACAGCGCCAGTTCATAGCGCACGAAGCCACCTTCCGAGCGCACGATCTCGCGCTGATCAAGGCGCAACAGGCCACGGTCTGAACCGGCCGTCGGACAGTTGGCCGACAGGGCGCGATCGAAGCAGTTGTCGCGGTTGGTGCGGTCATCGCGCACCGATTGCACGTCCACACCCGCCGATATCCGGCCGGCAAGGGAACCAACCGACATGGCCGCGCTGCCGCGCACCCACAGGCCCATGTTGCGACGGGCCACCGTCACGACGGCAAAGGTGAGTGGGTTGTCGAGATCCCGCGCACCAATCCACGCCGCCGCCGCCAGATTGCGCTCGGCTGAGCCCTGCTCGGCCACCACACCCAGCTGACCGTGTCGCACCGTTTTGCGCGCGCCACGCACGATCGACGACGAATCCGCCAGACGGACGTCGCGGGCGAGCTCCACAGCGGTGAGTGCGCCTGGATTCTGGGCCGTGGGCATGTCGAAGCCGTTGGCCATCAGGCGCAGTCGAGTTCGGCCGATCGTGGTTTCGAGCCGCGCAAAGCCGCTGGTCGTCTCCTGTTCCGCGTACACACGCGGCCCATCCGTCCGCGTGTGGCTCACGCTGCCGAGCCAAGTGGTCGCCACCGACGGACCCGCGTCTCCAAACGTGCCGGACCCGAGTACGTTGACGCGTCGCGCGCCGCCACCGTCCCACGCCCGGGCGCGAACCTGTGCCGGCACACTCGCTGACGGCTGGGTGCGGAAGTCGAGCACGCCCCCCGCTGCGTTGCCGTAGAGGGCCGCCGCGGTGCCGCGGATCGCCTCCACCGAACCCACCGACTCCAGATCCAGCCAGTCCATTGGCGTCTGGCCGTCGGGAAGCGTGAGCGGAATACCATCGCGCAGCACCTTCACCCCGCGTACACCGAACGCACTGCGCGCCCCGAAACCACGTACCGCGATGCGCGCGTCCTGCGTGGGGTTGTTCCGGGACTGCACCTGCACGCCCGGAATCGCGAAGAGCAGGTCGCCAACCGAGGTGCGGCGAAGCTGCGGCCGCAAGGAATCCGGCGTCACGCGAGAAATGGCGAACGGCAGGTCCAGTACGGATCGCTCCTGTTCGCGCGCCACACTCACCCGCACGGCGCCGAGCGCCTGGCCGCCTACGGTGAGCGAGTCTCCCGGGCGCGGCCGCTCTTGCGCGTGCAACGAAACGTGCCGCGAAACATGCGGCGAAACGTGCAATGGTACCGGCAGGAGTGCAGCCGCTGGCGACACCGCAAGCAGCGCCAGCGCCACGATTGACCGCGATGGCGCAGCGAGGAGCGGAGCAGTTGGCCGTGCAGCAGCACGGCAGCGAGCGAAGGGGGCCAGGGCGCGATTGGCGTGGCCGGCGAGCAAAGCGAGGAGAGTAGGCACACCGGATTCAAGCGCGCCGCGCGGGTGGCGGCAACACCCCCGGTCCGGTCAGCGGGCATTCTCGCAGCTGGGGACGATGCTGGAGGTGGGCGGATCGAGCAGCTGCCCCACGCGATCACAGGTCACACCGGTGGTCCGATCGCGAAGCCGGAGGTACCAATGGGAGCTCGACGCGTTGGACGTCACCACGGTCAGCTCCGGTGCCAGGCGCACGCCGTTCCGCGACAACTCTTCCCACACCGCGAATCGCTTGTTGCGGTCGCGAAACTCCATCTGCACGAGCGAGGCACGCCCGAGCGTTCCCCCCATTCGCTCGCGTGACCGACCGGCGGACATCGTGGAGTTCGCGGCCGTCGCGCCAACGGCCGCCACCGCGCCCACGACCACCATGAGGAGCACCGCGATCAAGCGACGCTCCGTGGCCGTGCGGGCTTCGGCGGCGCGCACGACGCTCGCGGTCGCCTGGCTCGCGGTCGGCTGGCTCGCGGTCGCCTGGACGGCCGTGCGCGTGGCACCGGGGCGTGCTGACGGCACCTCGCGCCTTGCGGTCGCCGTCACTCGCCCCCCGCGACCGCTGGACGGCGCGGCGAGCCCCCACGGCGCAACGGTGGCCCGTTGTGCGGAGAGTGTGGACTTGGGTGCCGGAGCGCGCAACGTGGCCATGCACGAAGCGTAGCCGCTTCCGTTTCGTCGCGACATAGCGCGGCTGGCCGCACCGTCACACTGCTGGCCTGTGTGCGCCGGGCGAGCGATTGTGCGGCGGGGCCGTCATATTCGAGGCGTTCCTGCGGCGCACCGTAGCGCGCCCCACTCCCCTGCCACGCGTACCTGAAGGCGATTGCACGCGATCGCTGCGCCCTCCCCCGCCACCCCATGCCACAGAGTGCCGTTGGTGAACTCGTCGGAACGTTCCTGCTCATCCTGCTGGGCAATGGGGTAGTCTCCGGCGTGCTGCTGGAACGGTCCAAGGCTTTCGGGGCGGGCTGGATGGCAATCACCACCGGCTGGGCACTCGCCGTGTTTGCCGGCGTCATCGCCGCGACCGCGCTGGGTGCACCCGGGGAGCTCAATCCCGCTGTCACGCTCGCCAACGTGCTCTCCGGTGACCGTACGACGACTGATGCCCTGTGGCACGTCACAGCGCAGATGGTCGGCGCCATGCTCGGGGCCGCAGCCGTCTGGCTCCACTATCTGCCACACTGGGCGCTCACTGCGGATGCCGAGACGAAACGCGCGTGCTTCTGCAACGCGCCCGCCGTCCGCGCACCGATGGCGAATCTGATGAGCGAGGTGATCGCCACCTTTGTCCTGGTGTTCGTGGCGATCGCGCTCGGCAGCGCGAGCGTGGCCGGCGCGACGCCGGCCACGAATCTCGGCGCCGTGATGGTGGGCGCGGTGGTGTGGGGCATCGGCCTGTCGCTCGGCGGTCCCACTGGGTACGCGATCAATCCGGCTCGGGACCTGGGCCCTCGCCTGGCGCACGCGCTGCTGCCGATCGCGGGGAAGGGCGGCAATGATTGGGGCTACGCGGCCATCCCCGTGGTGGGTCCGTTGCTCGGTGGTGCGCTGGCCGTGGGCGTGTGGAGCGTGGCGGGCGGCTGACCGCGGGCCCGGTTCCACGCGTTCAGGATGGCCCGGTTCCGCGCACGGTCCGGGTTGCGCGTGGCGACATTTTCCTTTATTCTGCTGAATGGTTGATCATTCCCAACACTGCATCGCATGCTGACCTGGCTGCTGGCCGTGGTCATTGGCGTGGCCCTCGGCATGCTCGGCGGGGGCGGCTCGATCCTCACCGTCCCCGTTTTCACCTACGTTGCCGGTCTGGACCCAAAAGTCGCCATCGCCAGCTCACTCCCGATGATCGCCATCATCAGCGCGTTCGGTGCGCTGGGACACTGGCGCGCCGGCCACGTGCAGATCAGGACGGCGATCGGATTCGGCGGATTTGCCATGCTCGGCGGGTTCACCGGCGCCCGCGCGTCGCAATGGCTCTCCGGATCCGCGCAAATGCTGCTGTTCGCCATCGTGATGCTGCTCGCCGCCATCTCGATGCTTCGCCAAAGACGCGACGGGCCGGTCTCCAGTGAGCCGGCGCGACCGCTCCCCATCGCCAAACTCGCGCCACTCGGGCTGGGCGTGGGTGCGCTCACCGGCATCGTTGGCGTTGGCGGCGGCTTTCTCATCGTGCCCGCGCTCGTCCAGATCGGCCGCCTTCCCATGCGCGCGGCCGTCGGGACATCGCTGTTGGTGATCGCCATGAACGCCGCCGCCGGCACGCTCGGCTATCTCGGACAGGTATCGCTGCCGTTCATGCTGCTCGTTCCCTTCACCGCCCTCGCGCTCGTTGGCATCGCCATCGGGACAACGGCCGCACAGCGGGTCCCGCAGTCCACGCTCCGACAGGCGTTCGCTGTGCTGCTGCTCGTGGTCGGCGGGTTCGTGCTCTACCGCAATCTGCACATCGTCACCGACGCGCCATCGGCCGCCAGCCCGACGCCGGCGACACCAGCGACGTTTCCGCACATCACAGAGGCGTGACATGTTCTTTCGACAGTTCTATGATCAGGCACTCGCGCAGGCGAGTTACATGATTGGATGCCAGGCAACCGGAGACGCGATCGTCATTGATCCGCTGCGCGACGTACGCCCGTATCTCGACGTCGCGGCGGCCGAAGGCCTGCGCATCACGCACGTGACCGAAACACACATTCACGCGGACTTCGTGTCCGGGTCGCGGGAGTTGGCGGCGCGCACCGGCGCGCGAATGCTCCTTTCGGCCGAGGGGGGAGCCGATTGGCAGTATGCGTTCGCCGAGCACGACGGCGCCACGCTGCTGCATGATGGCGACGCCGTCTCCGTTGGCAACATCCGTCTTGAGGTGCTGCACACACCCGGGCACACACCCGAGCACCTGTCGTGTGTGGTCACCGATCAGCCGGCGGCGGCGGGCCCGATGGGCATCGTGACCGGCGATTTCGTGTTCGTGGGCGACGTGGGGCGGCCCGACCTGCTCGAGCGAGCGGCGCATCTGGAAGGCACCATGGAGTTGGCCGCGCACACACTGTTTCGCTCGCTCGCCCGATTCCGAGCGCTGCCGGATCATCTGCAAGTATGGCCCGGGCACGGCGCCGGCTCGGCATGCGGCAAGGCACTCGGTGCCGTACCCTCCTCGACGGTAGGCTATGAGAAGCGCGCCAACTGGGGCGTGCGCATGGAGGACGAAGCCGCCTTTGTGGAAGCCGTGCTCGATGGGCAACCGGAGCCGCCGGCATATTTCGCGCAGATGAAGCGCGTCAATCGTGAGGGTCCCCCGCTGCTGGGCGACGCACCACTTCCTGCGCGTTGTGCATCGACTGCGGCGCGCGACCTCGTGGACGCAGGCGCCTGGATCGTAGACGTGCGTGAATCAGCGGCGTTTGCGGAGGGACACCTCCCGGGCAGCCTCTCCATCCCGGTCAATCGCAGCTTTGCCACCTGGGCGGGAACGTTGCTGCCGTACGACGCAGACCTGTATCTGCTTACAAACGAACGCGTGGACGCGACGCCTGGCGCACCAGACGACACGAACGCGATCCTGCCGCCCGACGTCGCGCGTGCCGTGCACGATTTGCGTCTCATCGGGCTCGATCGCGTGCGCGGCTGGTTCGACGCGGGCGCTCTGGCCGAGTGGACGGCGAGCGAGCGCGCGCTCGCCGTCGTGCCGCAGCTCGATGTGCGTGCACTCATGGCCCGTCCCGATCGCGCGGCCCTCACGGTGCTCGATGTG
>JBBSPE010000225.1:0-5894 GCA_038259155.1 Gemmatimonadales bacterium | reverse complement strand
GCCGCATCGGCGCCCGGGAATCCGCGCTCCTCTGGGTCGGGCGTTGACGGTGCCGCAGGCATCAAACGGGCCAGCGGAATCCACGCGTCCATCGTGTTCCAGTAAAACACGTTGTCGTTGGTCTCCGGCTCCAGCATATGGGCGGCAAGTCGGCCCATCATTTGTCCGGTGCGGATGACGTAGCTGCCAGTCGGGAAGGTCTGCGTACGTGTGAGCGTCTGGTCGGCCAGCTTGAGCCGCACGGCCGCCGCGTGGTTGTAGGCCTGCTCAAAGCCTACGCTCTCAATCACATACGCCTGCACCTCGGCCTCCATCGGCTCCAGCAGGCGCTCCACCATCACGCCGGCCCGCTGCAGCATTTCTACGGCGTTTACCGCTTCGCGGGGCAGGATGTACGCGTACGGACGCGGACGGGTCTTGGTGGCCACCGGACGCGTCATCATGGAGTCGTTGGTGACCTTGACCCGCTTGACCTCATCGCCCTCGCGCACGCCAATCTCGTAGGTCACGGAGTAAGGCTGCGGCTGATACTCCATCTCGACCACCACGTCACCTTCGGCCCGCTGACCCATCTCCACCGTTTCCCGCCGAGCGCGGTTGACCGTCTCCATGAGCTTCTGCGGGTTGTCGCGGGCGTATTCCACTACCGCCTTGTAGCCCAACACGCCTGCCTGCACGCCCTCGTTCATTGGCTGCCCTGGGGGAGACTCAAAGAGGATGCCCACCATGTTGGCAAAGCCGCCAAAGTTGCGGCCGATGCGCGCGTCGTAGCCACCACCGTTCCACCGCGTCCGCGTGCCGCTGGCGTAGTACCACGTGTCCATGCCTACTGCTTCCAGGCGCCGGTCAATGGCCGGAAAAATCTCCTGGTCGCACAGTGCGGTAATGCGCTGGTCGGGCTCCGCGTGCGAGGGGCACTGGTAGGTGAGCTGGTACGGAAACCGCCCTCCGTTATGTCCGTCCACGAACATGTGCGGCATCCAGCGGCCGATCACGTTCTGGGCGTAGGCTGCCATGGAGGGCTGCTCGCGCTTGACCCAGTCGCGATTCATGTCAATGCCCCAGGAGTTGCCGCGTGTGCCGTTGGGGCTGGCCTCAAAGCCATCGGGATTGATCTGCGGCGCGACCACAATCACCACGTCATCCAGATAACCATTGGCCTCTGTGCCGGGGGTGGCCATCTCGCGCATGAGGATGAGCAGCGACTCGCGCAGCGTGCGTTCGCCGCCGTGCACGTTGGCGTTGAGCACCACCACCGGGCGCCCCAGCGACCAGGCTTCCCACGGCTCACTGACGGCCGGGCGTGAGAAGACCATGTAAGGCAGCTCACGTCCTTCGTAGCTCTCGCCGTAGATGCCCATGCGCACTTCGGGGCTCATGCCCTGCAGTGTTTGCAGGTGCTTCATCATCGACTCGTACGGCGTGTACTCGGTGAATCCCGAGCGTTCGGCGTGCGTCTGGGGCTCCTGCGCGGCAACGGGAGAGGCGGCCAACAGCAGAGCGCCTGCCAGCGCCACCAGGCGGCGTGCAGGAGTGGGGTTCAGACGAAGGGTCGACGACATCATGCAGGGGTCCTTTTCAGGGGAGAGTTGCAGAACGCATCAACGCGTGCCGCGGTGGACAGTGGTGCTTGCAGGAAGCATAGGCTGGTGGGGGATGGGAGGGCAAACTGACAATCTGTTTGTCGTGCCTTGCCGGCCTACCCGGGCGGACCCATATTTTGGGTTCTCTTCCAGTTATCCCGCCTTTCCCCGGAGGTTGAGGGGATGAAGTCCGCAACATTCGCTGCCTGTGCGCTCCTCCTCGTCCTCCTCGGCGTGTCCGCTTCCGACGGTGCGACGCTGGCGGAGCGATTCTCCAGATCTCCAACACCGGCGCCCACACAATGGACGTCGCACTCCGGTGATCAGGCCAACCTGATCCCGACCGTGCGACGCCGCAGCAGTGCGATGCCGCTGCCTCGTTTTGCGCACATGCGCACGGCGTCGGAGGTGCTTTCCGACGATGCGCTAACTGAAGTTGTGCAGAAAAACTGCGCCAGCTGCCACAGTGACCGTCGCAAGCAGGGCAACCTGTCGCTCGAGGGCTTCGACATGGCCACGGTGGGCACGCTGTCGCCCGAAGTGGCCGAGAAGATGATCGGCAAGCTGAACGCCGGCATGATGCCGCCGCCGGGTCGCAAGCGCCCCGAGGGTGACACGCTGCAGCAGCTCGCGGGCTCGCTTGAGCGCATCATGGATGCCAAATACGCGGCCAACCCGAATCCGGGGACGCGCGCGTTCCAGCGCCTCAACCGTGCCGAGTACGAGCGCTCCATCCACGACCTGCTGGGGCTCGACATCGAGGCCGCCTCCTGGCTTCCGCTCGACACCAAGAGCGCCAACTTCGACAACATCGCCGACGCGCAGACGCCGTCTGCGATGCTGCTCGACTCCTATATGGACGCGGCCAGCCAGATCAGCCGCCTCGCCGTGGGTGATGCGAAGGCTGGCCCCACGTCGCAGGCGTACAAGGTGCCGCGCCTGGCGTCGCAGCTCGAGCCGCTGGCCGGCGCACCGCGCGGTACGCGCGGAGGCGTCTCGGTGGTGCACAACTTCCCGGCCGACGGCGAATACACCTTCGCCATCACGCTGCACGCGGTGCCCACGGGGCAGCTCTACGGCTCCGCCGCGCCATTCGATGAGCGTATCGAGGTGTCGGTGAACGGCGATCGCGTGGCCATGCTGGACATCGACCGCGGCATGTCACAGGCCGATCCGAACGGCATGGATCTCACGACGGTACGCATTCCGGTTCGCGCGGGCCCGCAGCGGATCACGGCCACGTTCCTGCGCACCTTCGAAGGACCGGTCAACGACGTGATCGCGGCCATCGGCCACACCATTGCCGACACGCAGATCGGCGCGCAGGGTGCCATTACCATCCTGCCGCATCTCCAGAACTTCACGGTCACCGGGCCGTTCAACCCCACCGGTATCTCCGACACGCCCTCGCGCCGCCTGATCTTCAGCTGCCGCCCGCTCACGCCTGCTGAGGCCCGTCCGTGTGCCGAGAGCATCGTCAAGCGCCTGGCCACGTCGGCGTATCGCCGGCCTGTGAATGCGAGCGACGTCGCCGCGATCATGCCCTTCTACGAGGACGGCATGGAGCAGGGCGGCTTCGAGCTCGGCGTTCGTACGGCGCTCGAGGCCATTCTCGCCAGCCCGCACTTCATTTTCCGCATTGAAACGGTGCCGGAGAACGTCAAGCCGGGTGCGCTCGTGGCGCTCGACCAGCTCGACCTGGCCTCGCGCCTCTCGTTCTTCCTTTGGGGCGCGCCACCCGACTCGACACTCGTCTCGCTGGCCCGCCGCGGCCTGCTCGCCGACACCGCAATGCTCGTGAAGCAAGCCAAACGCATGCTGGCCGATTCGCGCTCCGAGGCGCTGGCCACGCGCTTCGCGGCGCAGTGGCTCCGCCTGTCGGACATCGAAAAGGTGCATCCGGATGCGCTGCAGTACCCCGACTTTCACGGACAGCTCGCGGACAACATGCACCGCGAGACAGAACTGTTTTTCTGGAACCTCGTACGCGACAACGGCAGCGTGCTGCGCCTGCTGGACGCCGACTACTCGTACATGAACGAGTTGCTGGCCAAGCATTACGGCATCCCGAACGTGGTCGGGAGCGAGTTCCGGAAGGTGCAGTACCCGGATCGCACCCGCACCGGCCTGCTGGGCCACGCCAGCGTGCTCACGCTCACGTCGCACGCCAACCGGACTTCGCCGGTGTTGCGTGGCAAGTGGGTCATGGAAGTGCTCATGGGCACCCCACCGCCGCCACCACCACCCGATGTGCCCGACCTCGAAAAGGTCGCCGAGGCCAAAGAAGGGCGCATGCTCACCACGCGCGAGCGTATGGAGGCGCACCGCGAGAACCCGTCCTGCAAGTCGTGCCACGTGTTCATTGACCCAATCGGTCTCGCGCTCGACAACTTCGACGTGACCGGCCGGTGGCGCATCCGCGAGAACGGTTCGGCGCTCGACACGCGCGGCGACTTCTACGACGGCACGCCGATTTCCACACCGGCCCAGCTCGAGGCAGTGCTGCTCAAGCGGCCCGTGCCGATCACGCGCAACTTCACGCTCAACCTGATGGCGTATGCGGTGGGACGCCGGATGGAGCACACCGACCAGCCCGCGATCCGGCGCATTGAGCGCATGGCACAGGCTAAAGATTATCGCATTCAGGAATTCATCTTCGGTGTCGTCAGAAGCGACGCCTTCCGCATGAAGCAGTTGCCACCCGCACAAGCGGACGCCGAGACCGAAGCGGCCAATACCCACAGCGGCCGCTGACGTCGCCGCCAGCCAATACCAACGGAGCTACCAGATGAACTTTCTGAGCGGCAAAGCGATGCCACGCCGGCATTTCCTGCAGAGCATGAGCGCGACGATCGCGCTGCCCTACCTGAATGCCATGATTCCCACGGGACGTGGCGCCTGGCGGGCGGCCAACGACGCGCCGCGCCTCGTGGCCATCGAAATGGTGCACGGTGCGGCCGGCTGCAACGAGCTCGGCGCCAAGATGAACCTGTGGTCACCCGCCGCCACCGGGCGCGACTTCGACCTGTCGCCCACGGCCATGCAGGCGCTCGATCCGTACCGGCAGCACCTCACAATCATCAGCAACACTGACGTCCGGAACGCCGAGCCAACGTCGCCCGAGGAGATCGGCGGCGACCACTTCCGCTCGAGCGCGACGTTCCTCACGCAGATGCACCCCAAGCAGACCGAGGGCTCCGACGTCAAGGTCGGCACCTCGCTCGACCAAATGTACGCGCAGCGGTTCGGGCAGGACACACCGATCCCGTCCATGCAGCTGTGCATCGAGAACGTTGACCAGGCCGGTGGCTGCGCTTACGGTTACGCCTGTGTGTACACGGACTCCATCAGCTGGGCGTCGGAAGACGAGCCGCTGCCTGTGATCCGTGACCCGCGCGTGGCCTTTGAGAAGCTCTTCGGTGTGGGCGGCAGTGCGCAGGAGCGCGCCGAGCGTCGCCGTACGCGCCGCAGCATCCTCGATTTCGTGTCTGGCGAGATGTCGTCGCTTCGCGCCGTGCTCGGCCCCGAAGACAAGCACCGTCTCGAGCGCTACATGGAGGACATCCGCGAAGTGGAGCGTCGTATCCAGATGGTCGAGGCGCGCAACACCAGCGGCGATCCGCGCGAGATTCCCGAGGCGCCGGCTGGCGTGCCGGACTCGTTCGCTGAGCACGTGAAGCTGATGTTCGACATCCAGGCGCTCGCGTTTGCTGCAGACGTCACGCGCGTCTTCTCGTTCAAGATGGGCCGCGACGGATCCAGTCGCGTGTACGCCGAAAGCGGCACGGACAAGCCGTTCCACCCCGCCTCGCATCACGGCGGTACGGACAAGGGCGTCAAGGACTTCAATCTCATCAACAAGTACCACGTTGCGATGCTGCCGTACTTCCTCGACAAGCTCTCGAGCATTACGGAAGGCGACAGCACCATGCTCGACAAGACAATGATCATTTACGGCTCGCCGATGGGTGACTCCAACCTGCACAACCATCGCCGCTGCCCGCTCATCGTGCTGGGCCACGCCAACGGCCAGCTGCCGGGCAATCAGCACATCAAGGCGCCGGACGGCACCCCGATGGCCAACGCAATGCTCAGCATGATGCATACGCTCGGCATGAACGACGTGAATTCCTTCGGAGACAGCACGAATGCGCTCAACCTCACGGCCCACGCCTGACGTGACCACGCGCAGCACGGGAACGTCGCGGTCGGGGCTGCGTCGCCGACTGACCATTGGCGGTCTGTCCGCGCTGGCGTTAGTGCTGCTCTCGGCCGCCAACGTCGATCGCGACGAGGCGCCCATCGCCGACG
>JBBSPE010000224.1:0-5936 GCA_038259155.1 Gemmatimonadales bacterium | reverse complement strand
CTCGCGGTGTGCGACCGCCAAGGCCTGATCGGTCGCGAGATGTTCGCGATTGACGGCGTCAAGCTGCCGAGCAACGCGTCGAAACATCGGAGCGGGACGCGCGCCGATTTCGAGCGTCAGGCGGCCAAGCTCGAGGCGGCGGCGACCACCATGCTGCAGCGACACCGCGCGGCCGATGGGACGCCGACAGAGCCCGATCCCTCGGCGAAAGCCGTCGCACGCGTCGCCCGGGTGGAGCGGGACGCCGCACAGATCCGTGGCTGGCTCGAGCGCCATCCCGACGACCGGCGTGGTGCGACCGGCGGTATCCGCAAGAGCAATCGCACCGACAATGACAGTGCGAAGATGGCGACGAGCAAAGGCGTCATCCAGGGCTACACGGGAGCGCCCGCTTCAATAGCGTGGCCGTCTGCAGCAAGCCCCGTTGGGCCGTGCCGACGCGACTGCCCTTGGATGCCTTCCCGGCGAGGCAGTCATTTCTCCAGCGGATCACCACGGGTAAGCGCCACCCACCAGGTCGTACCCGAACTCAAAGACCGACGGCCGTAGCACTACGCCGCCCGCGATAGGATGCGTGCCCTGAAGGCTCCACGACGAACCGCTCCCACATTCCTGCTCACGATGTCCGGCGAACGCCACGCGAACGATGTTCTTTACCGTGGACGACAGGGGTGGGAAGAACACTTGCATTCCAGCGGATCCGACTCCTCCCGTGACCGCTCCGGTCGGCACGCTCTCGGCGACGATACTCAGCGCAGCAACGCTTACCGATCCCCGCCAAATCCCTTCAGCATTCTGGATGAGCTTCACGTCTCCGTACGTGGCGTAGTGGCCCTTACCACGCATGTACGCGACATACGCGCTATCGGGCATCCAGAACTCTAAGGCGAGAAACGGCTGCCCTGGTCCGAGATCCGTCGCCGGAACTGACGGCGCGACCCGAGCGAACCACAGCGCCGCGGCTCCGTGCTCTGGCCAGTTCGGCGTGCGGCCGTCAATCGTGAAAGTCCCCATTCGAACGATTTCGAGAAACGAAATGCCCCAGTGACCGTGCGCGGGGTGTTCGGCAAGGTAGTCCGTCGCCCAGCGGACACCCCCCGCGGCAAGTTCGCTCACGGCAATGAACCGCAGCGTTCGTGGGAGCTGGCGCTTTACGGTGGCGGGATCGAAAGTGACGTAGGCAACAATCTCATACGGCTGACCCACAATCCAGTGCGTCTGAGCACCCTTAGCAAGGGTTGGAACTTGCGCGGGAGCGTCTCGAGCCACCAACCCTGAGCAGAGGAGCGAGATTACGAGTAACCACGGCCTCATATAGTCATTCACCCTGAGAAGGATTCCCACGCGTTGGCGGTGGGTGGTCGGTTGGCAAATGGAACTCATGTGGGGCTGGACAGTGCGAACCTGTTCGTCAGCGGGTCGAGCGCGGTTGCATCTGCAGCGCGAGCATTCGCCAGGCTCCTTCGCGCTTCACATACACGGCAGTGTAACGAAAACGTGAAGTCCGGGGCGGTCCATCGGACCCTCCGAACCGCAGCTCGGTCGTCGCCATGATGACAGCAACATCTCCTTCAAGAAGGACCGAGCGTTCGGACACGGTCTGGCCCGCCATATCCATCCTCAGAACGCCGCGGATCAGCTCCTCCTTCCCTGACGTCGTGCCATCGGCAGCATTGTGCTTGAACTTATCGTCGACCAGCCTCCGCAACGACGCTTCATCACGGCGGACCTCGGCCGCGACATACGCGTCTTCCGCCGCAAGAACGCGTTGGCCTTCACGTTCGAGGTCCGCGTCGGAACGACGAGCAGGATGGCTGGCGCACGCCACCATCGTCGCCGAAGCGGTGAGGGCGATACCCAAGCGTATGGTCCGCAGCACGCGTTCTCCTTCAGGGTGGTAAATGAGACCTGTGTCACCGAACGTTTGCTTCTGCAGCGAGCGGCACTTATCCAAAGCGGATCATCTGGTGGACCCAACGATGGCAGGCCCACCTGGCATCACGAGCGTCCGATGCAACGACATGCTTACTCTCCGCGGCGCCTTACGCGAATTCGGTGGACCAACCTAGAAACACACACGCAACCCAAACCCGCCGTTCCCGCCGAAGATACCGCCGGCAACGACACGCGCAACGTCCCGCGCAATCGACACTTGCAACATTCGGGATACTCCATTCCCGATGACGTCCGCGACATAGGCTGACCAGCCGATATCGCACCCGGGCGCGCTCGCCACGCCACGATCACGGACCGCTCGAACGCCACGCGCCCAACTGCCGCACCGGTGCATGCTCGGCGGCTGCGTCGTCTAAACGCCCCACCCACGCCCAGCCCGCGCCGGGGTTCATCCCTCCACACACCAGCTCTCAGAACCGCCGCTCAACTCGCCCCACGCCCCAACCCCGGGCTATGATCACTGCATGGACGCCCAGCGAGTCTCCCACGCCCTCCGCCGCATGATCTTCCGCAAACGCCAGCCGCCCGTCGGCTCCATTCCCGGCACCCTCGTGATCGGGACCGACGCACAGGAGCCACGCGTCACGGTGATGCGCTACAGGCCGGAGGACTTCGAGGAACGCATCGAACCGAGCACGACGGAGTTGCTGCGTCCCATCGAGGACGGCTTCGTCACCTGGATTGACGTGCAGGGACTCGGCGACGAATCGCTGCTTCGCCGACTGGGCGTGGCGTTCGGCATTCACCCACTCGCACTCGAGGACGCGGTCAACATTCCGCAGCGGCCCAAGGCGGAAGACTACGACGGGCAGCATCTGTTCATCACACGCATGGCCCGCATTCGCCAGACCGACGACGACGAGGACGATTCGCTGGACGTAGAGCAGGTGAGCATCTTCGTGGGCTCCAACTACGTGCTCTCGCTGCAGGAACACCACGGCGATGTGCTCGACTCGGTGCGCGAACGCATTCGTTTGGGCAAAGGCGTGATTCGCCACTCCGGCGCGGACTATCTGGCCTACGCGATCATCGACACGGTGGTGGACGGCTACTACCCGGTACTCGAGGCACTCGGCGACCGTCTGGAGACGCTCGAGGACGAGGTGCTCGACCGAGCGGACCGCAGCACGCTCCGGCAGATCCACCTGGTGAAGCGACAGCTGCTGCTGCTGCGCCGCTCGGTGTGGCCGCAGCGCGAGGCGGTGCAGGCGCTGCTGCGCGGGGAGAGCCCGCTCATTGGCGAGAGCGTGCGCGTGTACCTGCGCGACACCTACGACCACGTGCTGCAGGTACTCGACGTAAGCGACAGCTACTGGTCCCTCGCCGGCAGCTTGCTCGAGACCTACATGTCACTGGCCAGCAACAAACAGAACGAGGTGATGAAGGTGCTCACGATCATGTCGAGCATCTTCATCCCGCTCACGTTCATGGCGGGCATCTACGGCATGAACTTCGACAACATGCCGGAGCTGCACGCCAAATGGTCGTACCCCATGCTGCTGGCGGCCATGGTGGTGGTGGCCGGCATCATGATCGTGTACTTTGCCCGGAAGGGCTGGTTGTGGGGCGATGACGACGACTGACGCGGTGCCGAGGTACGACGCCCACAGTTGAGCTCGCCGACTGCCGGAATCTGTTTGGTTACGCTCGGCGTCAGGTAGTGCAGTTTCCATCCAACACGTGCTTCGACGGAGCGTGCCGCACTTCCGTGCAGCCGAGACTTCGCCACCACCACCAACCCTCCTCGCGGAGATCCTGCCATGAAACGTTCCGTCCTCTTTTCCTTTGTCGGCCTGCCATTGCTCGCCAGTGCGGCGCTGGCGCAGACACCCGTGAATCTCAACACGTGGACCGCGGAATCCTATACAACCGTCTCCGGGTTTGGTCCGGGCGTCTGGACGGTGGCGGGCGGCGGAAACTCGGTGCTGCAGAGCGTGAACGGGCAGCCAACACTGTTCGCGAGCGACTTCAACGCGCAGGGCACGCAGGTGCAGGGCACATTGCGAGCCAACGGCGGTGGCGACGATGACTTCATCGGCTTCGCACTCGGCTACAACCTCGGCGACAACTCGAATGCCGCCGCCAACTATCTGCTCGTGGACTGGAAACGCGCCGCACAGCCCTTCGACTTCGCCGGCGGACCGGCCAACGCGACGACAGGCGGCAACGCGCCAGCCGGCCTAGCGGTCTCGCGTGTGACCGGAACGCCCACCGCCGACGAGTTCTGGCAGCACGCGAATCTCGCCGGCAATCCCTCCGGTGGCCTTGAAGAGCTGCAGCGTGGAAACACCCTTGGCGCGACAGGCTGGAACTTCAACACCGACTACACCTTCAGTTTCCTTTTTCAGTCCAATTCGCTCGACGTCTTTGTGAACAACGTGCTCCAACTGTCGATCAACGGCGCTTTTGGCAACGGCAGCATGGCGTTCTACAACTTTTCGCAAGGCAACGTGACCTACGACGCGTTCACCTTGCGCCAGGTTCCTCCCGATCCGGATCCCGATCCGAACCCGGTGCCGGAGCCGACCGTACTGGCGATGTTGGCGCTGGGACTCGCCGGGTTTGGAGCGGCAGCTCGGCGGCAGCGCAACGCGTAGCAGCCCCTCCCGCGAGGCACAACGGGCTGCAGTGGACCTGCTGTCGCCCGCCACACGTTGCCGAACACCCAATTCCGAACACTTTCTGGCCTGCGCGGCCACGCGAACCTTTCGCGTGGCCGCGTTTCTACGCACGCTGTAGCCTGAACCCAGCGCCATTCTTTTCCGGGAACGGCCACCGTGCGCCACCGCCTCAACATCGAACGACTCGGCCAACTGCTGGCCGAGAGCCGTGTGAGCCAGAACCACTGGGCCCTTCGGCTCGGCCTGTCGCGCGGGCACTGGTCCGACCTGGTGAACGGCAAGCACCTGTACCCGTCCACCAAGACCCGCGAGGCGCTGCTCGAACTGTTCGGCGCGCGGGCCCACGATCTGTTCGTAGCCGAATCTGAATCGGGGGCGAGCGAGGGCGACTTTCGCATCGCGATCTCGGGGCGCTTCGAGATCACCGCCGAGCTAGGCCACGGCGGCATGGGCACGGTCTACTTTGCCAACGACCTGTCCCTTAAGCGCGTGGTGGCACTCAAGGCGGTGTCGGCCGAGGCGGCTGCCGGGGTGGGTGCGGAGGAGCTGCTCAAGGAAATCCGCGTGGCGGCGCGCATGCAGCATCCGCACGTGCTGCCGGTATACGACGCGGGACTTGGCGCGCAGAGCCCGTTCTATGTGATGCCGTATGTGCGCGGCGGTTCGCTGGCTGCACGCCTGGAGCAGCGCGGCACCCTGCCGGTGCACGAGACCGTGCGCCTGGTACACGGGCTCTCGTCTGCCCTCGACCACGCGCACGCGCAGCGCGTGCTGCACTGCGATATCAAGCCGCACAACATCCTGCTGGACGGGGAACACCCGTACCTCATGGACTTCGGCATTGCGCGCAAGCTGCATTCCGAGGCTAACGAGTGGATTGGACAACGTCGCGACCTGGATCTGTCAGCCGGAACGCCGGCGTACGTGAGCCCCGAGCAGGCGTCGGGCGAGCTGCACCTGGATGCACGCTCGGACGTGTACAGTCTGGCCTGCGTGGTGTACGAAATGCTGTGCGGTCGTGCGCCGTTCGAGGGTCACTCCACGCAGGAAGTGGTGTCACGACGCTTTCGGGAGCCCGCGCCGCCGCTGGAGCAGGTGGCACCTGATGTACCAGTGTCCGTCGCGCAGGCGGTGGCGCGTGCGATGTCGCTCGACCCGGCGCAGCGGCCCACGAGCGCTGGTGCGTTTGCGCAGGAGCTGGAGACGGCCGTACTCGCAGCACAGGACTGCCGCCCAACCGTGGGCGTGGCCGTGCGTGGTGCGGTGGCGCGCGTGTCGCGCCAGGTGCGGCACAGTGCGAACGGTGGCCAGTCGTCGTCCGGACGTCCGGGCAGGCTGGCACGCTGGGTGGACACGCTG
>JBBSPE010000223.1:0-5956 GCA_038259155.1 Gemmatimonadales bacterium | reverse complement strand
CGCGCGCGCACTCGCGTGCCCTTCGTTCGTGCGCCAGTGAGCGAGTGCCGTGGCCAGTGCGCCGGATCGTGCGGGGCGTCGCACGCGCACCGAGCGCGCAAAGGAAAGCACCACGGCGAATCCGCGCTCGGCGGCCCCGAGCTTGACGCGTGCCAGCGCGAGATGCGCCAGTTCCACCAGCGCCATCGCGCGCCGTTCATCGTACCCCTCGACCAGACCGTACGCCTGCCACGCATATCGCGTCGCGGAGGCAAAGCGCTGTTGTTGGCGATGCAGCACCGCCAGCGTGAGCAGTGCGGCCACGTGCGCGTAGCGGGGCACGATGGCACCGTGGACCAGGATTAGTTGTGCGAGGCGCTCGGCTGTGTCAGAATCCCCTCGCGCCTGCGCGAGGTTGGCGAGCCCCTGCACGCACGCGCCCAACGCGGCGCGATGTCGCGCATCGTCCGCATACGCGAGCCCACGCAGAAATCCAGTCGCCGGCCGCGTCGAGTTCTCCGCGTTGGCGCGCGAGTCGCCCGCAGCGTTCAGAGACGAGCGCCAGCAGTTCGCGCGCGTCGGTTCGGTCAAGCACGTGAGGTGCCGCGCACCGTGCGCGTGCTCGGCAAAGTCGAAGGCCGACGCGAGACGCAGCCACTGATACGCGGGGTGCGCGAGGCGATCCGGTGCCAGGTCGGCCGGCATGTCGGGCACGAAGGCGAGCACCTCGTGCTGCAGCCAGTCGGGCGGTGCGATGTCGAGCCCGGTGGCGTCAAACCATGCGAGCGTGAGGCCGTGTAGCGCGCGGACGGGCATCGGGTGCGGGATCAGGCGCGGGTGCGCGGTGCGGGTGCGGGTGCGCGGTGCGCGGTGCGCGGTGCGCGGTGCGCGGTGCGCGGTGCGCGGTGCGCGGTGCGGGTCGTACACGCGAGACGGTGTCATTCGCACGGCGTCTGCGCAAGGGGGGCATGCGACGACGGGCTTGTCGAATGTACGGCGATCGAAAGAGGGGGGCGGAGAGAATGTCCGATACGGAGATGGCGAAGTGGAAAGGCCGTTCGTACTGTCACTGTGCAGACCAAACGGTGGGGCGCGGCCTCAGGGCGTCCATCGACAAGTCGCGCGCAACCTTCAGCAGGAAGTGAGTGCTCGAACGTGGGCTGCATTCGAGGTGCGCGGCATTCGAGTGAACACCGAGGGTCCTGCATTCCAACAGATGCGACAGTGGTGCGTCGTTGTTCAACGCTGGCCGCTCGCGTCGCCGAACTAGGAGAGCCAGATGAAAAAGCTGATTGCGACAAGCCTCGTCATCGTTTCCGCACTGGTACTGGGTGGGACGATGAGTGCGAAGTCCTCCTCCGCGGAGGAGGGGCCGAGAGGAAACGCGTACGTACACTATTCGGGTTGGTGCCGCTACTGCTACTCCCCTATCAGTTCGTTGTGTAACTGTCAGATCCTACCGCCCGTTTACGCCACCTGACGGCACCCAAACGGGGAAGGCAGTCGTTCCGCGATCGACAGGCGCATTCCCGGAGTTCCCGATGTGCCTGTCGACGCTCGCCTTCGCAGCGAACGTTCGGAACCGGGAGAACACACGGTGAAACACGAGCAAAGACAACCTCTGAAGCGAGCACCAATGATATGTGTTCTTGCCGCAGCGGTTCTCTCCACAGGTGTCTCATGCGGAACTGTTGAGGAGAACGAGCTGCACCGCGCCGAACTCATCGGCGGTCAGGCACTGCAAGAGCTCGCTGGAGACTCAGGTATGGTCGCAGTGCTGCTCTTTGACCCTCGACTGTGCTTGACATGCGCCCAGACACTCGGGGATTGGGTCTCTGCGCGGCAATCGACACCTGAACACGTTCGCATCGTCCTGAGCAGAAGCCCGACCGTCGAAGAAGAACGAATCCTGGTCCGGCTTCGACTTGTGCCTGACGGCGTTCTCGCTAACGACGCTTACGGCATGTCGCGCGAGTTTTTGTTCCGAGACGGAAGACTCGAAGTACAGCGTGCCTCTGACTTCACGGCAGGTGCGCGTCTGTCACCGATGGTGCGTACCTTCATTGACTCTGCCAGGATTCGCTAGTGACTGGTCACCATTCGCGACGAGCAATTCATGGATGTCGTGTGCCGGTACGCACGTGGGGACTACACTGGCGCACGCGCGGGCTCGTTCGCACCTGCGCCCTGCTCCTGCTCGGCAACGCCCTCGCCGCCTGCTCGCCCGACACCGATCGTCACCGCACGGTACGCTCCGCAACTGTGAGCGCGATCGACAGTCTGGAGCTGCAGGAATCCGATAGCTCGTACATTGGGCGACCAGTGGGTCTTGCGGTCTCGCCACGTGGCGATCTCTACGTCATCGATGCCTTTCGACCGCGCGTCATCCGGTATGCGCCCGACGGCTCGATGCTGCGGGAGATCGGGCGAGGCGGGCAAGGGCCCGGCGAGTTCAGCGGTCCGACCGGCCTGGCGTTCCTCAACGATACGACCGTCGCCGTGCTCGACCTGTACGGCAATACCATCTCATTGTTCGACACGCGTACCGGAGCGTATCGGCGTCGGCGATCCTTCGACGGATCGTACTGGTCGCTCAGCGCCACCCGTGACAGTGTGTGGCTCGGGTTGTGGAATCGGCAGCGCGGAACGGCGGTCGCCCTCTGGAACACGAGGGAGGATTCGATCTCACATCTGGTTGCGCTGCCGCCCTTCTATGCCGACTCGCTGACGTTCCGGGGACAGCTGCTGGGTCACACCGTCGTGGTGGCGCGGGATACCGCCATTCTTGTCGGTTACGCGGCACAGGAGGAGCTGCTCCTGGCTGATGCGCGCGGCCAACCCGTCGCCCATCTGAGGGTGCCAGTGGGGCGACGACGAGGCGTCCCGCCGAACATCGAGGAGCGACTATCCGCCGCCCGATCGCCGGAGGAGATGTATGGCCTGAGCAGTCACCCCATGCGGCTGCACCAACTCTCATCCGGACGGATCGTGATCGTGCACTCCGACATCGAGCTCACCACGTCGTCTGCGTTCCTGCAGGACATCTACCTGACCCTGCTCTCGGACGATCTGACCCAGGCCTGCATCGACGCACCGGTCCGCGTGACGCGTCAGGCGCAGCCGTGGTTCGCGTTCGCCATGGATACCCTGCTCGTGCTCGAACAGGTGGTGCTGGAAACGGATCGCGCGGTCTCGCGGGTTCGCAAGTATGCGATCGATGACTCGACGTGCGAGTGGGTGTCGGTCGGGTGGAGTCCGGTGATACCGTCTCGCTGAGCGGGTGCTGTGCGAGAGGGAATCAGGCCCATAGCGATGTATCCGGAGGAGGTGTATCAGGGGAGCGACCTACCCTCCTCGTGAGGATGCGCGGAGGCAGTTGCACGCTACGCGAGACGCTCCTTCACGAGATAGTTGGTATGAAGCGGCGGCTGGACCTCCACGGCAACGTGGAGATACCCGCTGTTCCACCACGATCTACGCGCTGACCGTCTGACGACGGGGCGCATATCGGGAGGCCAATCGCCACGGAGATCATAGGCCTGGATCGGCACAAGCGCGAGAGCCCGCTGTGCATCACAGCCGACGACGGCACGATCACGGCCCGCCGGATCGCGACCAGCCGGGAGCGGTGCACCGCCGTGCTGGGCGACCGGCCGCTGGCCCGCATCCTGCTCGAGGCGAGTACGGAGCGCGAGTGGGTCGCGCGCCACGTGGAATCGCTCGGCCACGAGGTCATCGTCGCCGATCCGAACGACGGGCCGATGTACGCCAATCGCTCGCGCCGTACCAAGACCGACACGCGCGATGCGCGCACCCTGATGGACGCGTGCGAAACAGGCGCGTGGCGACCGGCCTCTCGGCGTTCGGAGGCGCGACGGCACGTGCGCGCGGAACTCGCGGTGCGGGATGCACTCGTGGGCACGCGCACGCGGGACATCGCACTCGCGAAGGCCCTGGTGCGACGCGACGGGCTGCGCGTGCCGACGAGTGCGAGCGCGTGGGTGCCGACGCGGATCGCCGCACTCGACCTATCGCCGACGTTGACGGCGGAGTTGGCGCCGCTTTTCGCGGTGTTTGCGCCATTGAACGCGCAGATCGCCGTCGCAGATGCGCGCCTCGCCGCATTTGCGAAAGACGATCCGATCGCGACGCGCCTCACCACGGCGGTGTGCACGTGGAACCCGGAGTGCGGCCACGTCAGCATGCCCGCGGCCTGGTCTTCGTCGAAGAGGTCGACCCGCACGAACAACCGGAGCACGGCGCGGCGGAACGCCTCGGTCAACCGCGCCGTGTCGTGCGCGGGCCACGTGACGAACGTCCCGTCCGGCCGGAAGCCGCCGTCGGTCACAAGGAGGTGCAGATGCGGATGCCAGTTGGCCCGCGAGCCGTGCGCTTGCAAGCAGGCCACGATACCGACCGCGAGGTCGCGCTCGCCGGTCAGCGTGCGGATGGCGGCGGTGACGGTGCGGGTAGCGACGCGGGCGATCTCGCCGAGCAGGCGGCGGTGGTACAGACGGTAGGCGCGGAGCCGCTTCGCGATGGTGAGCACCACCTGGCTAGGCGGCACCGGCGCGAGGAGTGTCGTGTCGAGCCACTGCGCCCAGATCGCGAGGCGCTTGGGCAGGGCAACTCGGACAGAAATAGCGGCCCTTGCAGGAGAACGCGAGCAAGTATTCGTGTGCACAGTCGTCGCAGCGGATGCGCGCGAACCCGTGGTCGAGCACGCCGCAGGCGAGGAACTTGTCAGCGACCTGCGTGACGACGGGCCGCCAGGGGCCGTACTCGCGGGCGAAGCGGTCGTCGTAGACCGTCTGCAGGTGATGCAGATGGTCGGACACCAACCGAAAGCGCGGCGACGCGTGCCGGCGTCGGGGCTTGTAGACGCCGCGCGCCGCCGGTGCCGCGTCGGGCATGCGCGCTCCGGGACCGGGGAGCGCCGAGCATACGCCCGAGTCGGCTGCTGACCGTCACCGCGCCGCTGCGCGACGGGCTGTTTCCACGCAACGTCCACGCGATGCCGGCCTAACGATGCTTGCTGCAGTCGGGCGTCTACGGAAGCGCGCTTCGCGCGCATCTTGTTGGAGCGCCCGCTGCAGAAGCCAACGTTATCCCGCTTGGGTGGGGCTTGACTCGGTGTATATACACCTGTATATTATCATGTGACCTTCGACTGGGACACCGCCAAGAGTACGCGGAATCTTGCGCTGCGCGGATTCGATTTCGCGTTCGCCTCGCAGATCTTCGTTGACACCTATGTCGAGTTTGATGACACGCGGCGCGAATATGGGGAGCGTCGGGTATTGGCCCTTGGCCTCGCGGACGGCATCCCACTCACCGTCGTATTCACCGACCGTATTGACTCTGATGCTGGCGTCGTGCGTCGCCTCATCAGTGCACGCCTCAGCAACCGCAAGGAGCGCCGTCGTTATGCCGAAGCCCTCGAAGCCAGCCGTACGCAAAACGAGTCCAACGAAGGGCCGCGCTGATCTGTCGCGCCTGCGACGCATGACGGACGCGGAGATAGCGCGAACGTCGCCGCGCGACTTACAGAACCTGCCCGATTCGATGTGGGCGGAGGCGCGCGTCGTCACGCCAGTAGAAAAACAGGCGATCTCAATTCGCGTGGATCGAGATGTTTTGGAGTATTTTCGCGCGTCCGGCCCCCGTTATCAGTCGCAGATCAATGCGGTCCTGCGAAGCTATGTGGAGCATGTTACGGCCCCACAACATCCACGTCGCAAGCGCGCGGTATAACGTTGCTTGCTGCCGACGGGCGAGCTATGGTAGGCGCGCACTGCGTGCGCGCTTTATTGAATTCGCCCGCAGCAGAAGCTGGCGTTACGCCGCGTGTAAGCCCTCAGCGCAATCATCGGCCCCGACACCTGAAGTCCTCACGGATAGAAATCGTACCGGTCTCCGCGCGTGGATAGTGGGCGCATGAACGAAAGCTATTCACAGCGCGCGCGATGACACTGAT
>JBBSPE010000222.1:0-5957 GCA_038259155.1 Gemmatimonadales bacterium | reverse complement strand
GGCGCTTGCCACACGGCCCTGACCGGCGAGCGCAAAGCCGAGGTATTGCAGCGCCACGGCCGACTGCGGGTGACTCTCATGGAGATGGTCGCCGATGGCGTCCACCACAATGCGCGCCGCGGCCTCGGTGGCTGGCCAGTCTTCCGCGGCGTTCCGGAGTCCGGCGAGCGCCGACTGCGAGCTCAGATACTCGGGATGCGTGTGCGCCACGATCTTGCCCAGCACGCCAATCGAGGCGAGTGCGGCGGCGGTGGCCGAGTCCGGTCGCCCGAGTGGCGTTTCCACCGTGGCGAGTTGGCGCAGCATGCTTCCGTACAACAGGGTTTCGCGTCCGTTGGCGCGGGCTTCGGTTTCGAGCCCTTCGAGAATCAGCGCTTCGGCCTGCGCAAACTCCCCGCGGTACATGTGCGAGACGGCGAGGTTGTTGAGCGAGTAGGGCAACTCCTGCACGGACGTGGAGTCGGTGCTGGAGCGACGGATCGCGATGGCCTGCTGTTGCAGTACCATCGACGAATCGAGCCGTCCCTGGGCGCCGGCAAAGCGCGACAGGTTGTCGTACGCCGAGGCCACGCCGGAGGGCTGCCGGGGCGAGAGGGCGAGTTGGATACGCAGGACCTCGGCGCCAATCGAGTCGGCCAGTGCCAGGTCACCACGCGCCTCGGCCACGCCGGCCAGATAGGACAACGAGTTTGAGGTGCGCGCGTCCACGGTGCCGTGGATCTGTCGGCGCAGCGCCACGGCGCGTTCGAGATGCACGGCGGCCGAGTCGGGCAGCCCGAGTCCGATGTAGGTCTGGCCGATGGTGTGGCGGAGTTGCGCCTCCACCTCGGGATCCAGCGAGGCGGTCTGCACCGTGCGCGCGGCTTGTGCCAACATTTGCGCGACGGTGACATTCACGCCCTCGTTGCCCGGGTCCACGGCGGCCAGCATGGTCGAGAGCAGACCGTTCACCTGCTCCGTTTTGGCGCGTTCGATCTGTGCACGCCGCGTCTGGGCGCGGGCCGTGACGAGTCCGGCGGTGAGCGATGTGACCACGAGCACGCCGGCGGCGACTTCAATGCGGCGGCGGCGCAGAAACTTGGCCGCGCGGTAGCCAAAGCGGTCGCGCTGCGCGGAGACCGGTTGCCCGTCGAGATGTCGCTGCAGATCGAGACCGAGCTGTTCCGCCGATCCATAGCGACGGTCCGGTTCCTTGCGCAGCGCCTGCAGCATGATGGCGTCGAGGTCGCCGCGCAGTTGCCGTTGCACGACCTGTGCGCGCGTGCTGCCGAACGCCGTCGCATCGGCTGGGGTGACCAGGGTGGACGGTGTCGGTGCCGACTGGGTGCAGATCGTGGCCTGCATGTCGGAAAACATCAGACCGTCGAGCGCGAACGGTCGATGACCCGTCAACAACTCGCAGGTGATCACGCCGAGTGAGTACACGTCCGACGGCGTGCCGACGGGCATGCCGCGCACCTGCTCCGGACTGGCGTAGTCTGGGGTGAACGCCTGCGCGCCGCCCTGCGTGGGGGGCAGTTGGTCGAGCCCCTCCGCTTCGCGCAGCAACCGCGCAATGCCAAAGTCGAGCAACTTCACTGTGCCGTCGCTCGTGACGAGGATGTTGCCCGGCTTGAGGTCGCGGTGCACCACGAGGTTCTGGTGGGCGTGCTGCACGGCGTTGCACACCTGTCGCAGCAGACCCATGCGTTCGCGAACGCCAAGCGCGCGTTCATTCGCGTGGGTGGTGATGGCAACGCCGTCCACGTACTCCATCACGAAGTACGGGTAGCCGTCCTCCGTGAGGCCACCGTCGAGCAACGCCGCGATGTTGCGATGGCTGAGGTTGGCGAGAATCTGGCGTTCGTAGCGAAAGCGTCGGGCGGCGAGCTCTCCTTCCACGCCGCGCCGCAGGAACTTGAGGGCGACGCGCTTGTGGTATTGATCGTCGGCGCGCACGCCCTCGTAGACCGCGCCCATGCCGCCCATCCCAATGAGCCGCGTGATCTCGTACGGGCCAACGCGTGCGCCAATGCGCGCGGGTGTGGTCAGCGTGGCGTCCGTGTCGGCATCGGCCTCAGCGACGGCGCGCGCAATCGCGTCCTCCACCGCGCGACCGAGGGACGGTGACCATACCCCCGCATTCCACGCCGCATCGTGTACCCCATCATGTGCCGCGTCGTGTGCCGCGTCCGCCGCCGCCTGCCGCTCCGCGATGGCGAGCAGACCTGCCACTTCCTCACGCAGGGTGTCGTCGTGCGCGCAGGCCCGGTCCAGGAACGCCTGCCGTTCGCCCTCTGGTCGCGCGAGGGCGTCGTGAAAGACGTCCTGTACGGCGGCCAGCCGTTCCGGGGTGAGCGGCAACCGCCACCCGTCTCGTCCGCGCGTCATGCGGTGTCCATCTCGCGCTGCAGAAAGGCACGCGCGAATGTCCAGTCGCGATTGGCCGTGGCGCGGGAGATGCCCAGCGTCTCGGCGGTCTGTTCAACGCTGAGGCCGCTGAAGAACCGCAGTTCCACCACGCGTGCCTGACGCGCGTCGAGTTCCGCGAGGCGCGTGAGGGCGTCGTCCAGTGCGAGCAGTTCCAGCGATCGCTCGGGGTCGGCGACGAGCGACGCATCGAGCGTGACTCGGCGACCGCCGTCCCGCTTGCCCGCGTGTCGTCGGCGCGCGTGATCCACGAGAATACGACGCATGGCGCGCGCGGCAATCCCGTAGAAGTGGGCGCGATTCTGCCACGAGGCGTCACGCTGATCCACCAAGCGCAGGTACGCGTCGTGCACGAGCGCCGTCGGCTGCAGCGTGTGGTCGTCCCGCTCGCGGCGCATGAAGTGCACGGCGAGGCGGTGCAGTTCATCGTACACGAGTGGCACGAGTTCATCGGCCGCACCGTCGCGCCCATTCTGCAACTCGTGCAGCAGTCGCGTCACCTGGTCCGGGGGCTCGGCAGTGGTCGACGCCGACGTGTGTGGCTCGTCGTGTGCGGTCTGCTCGGCGCGTCTGGTTGGCGCAGCGTCAGAGAGTGGGTCTGGCACGTGGGTCACAAAGAGATGGTGCGCGTCAAGTCGCGCGGGTACCGGGTGACTGCATGCTGATACCCTGTAGCTCGGCGGGCAAGCGGCCCGTGGCCGAGGGCGTCCGTTCCCTCTCGGCGTTGGGACGCACTCTGGACGTCACCATGGTTCGGTACCGCACCATGCGCTGGCGCAATCCGCGTCCCGGCTGTCATTTTGAGGTCGACCGGAGTTCGGTCGCACGCTCAATCCGTTCATGCCCATCGAGGCTACGTCGCACATGAACGACGTGGAGCAGCGCGCTCCGTGGGCGTATTGCCAATCCCTTCTGCCGAAGGCGTACGGAGATTGCTGACCCCATGATGTACGACCAGCACACGCAAAGCGTGATCGACCAGTTGCTGCAAGAGAACGGTCTGTCGGCCACCACGAGACTGTTCCGCGAATCCCTGCTCAGTACGCTGCAGCCGACGGAGGAAGACGGCGTGTTTCGCCTGGCCGCGAATGCCGCGCCGGTGGACACGGTGGTGGACGCCTATGGCGAAGGGCACATCGTAGAGGCGGAGCGCGTGGGCGCCGGTCTCGCGTTCGCGGAATCGGCGTCGCCCAACTGGCAGGAAACCATGGAGATGCACACGCTGCGTCTGGAGCCGGGGGCGCCGCTCGATCCGCACGTGGAGGTGGAGATGACGCTCGGCGACGTGCTCGCGCAGGGCGGCCGCGTGTATCCCATCAAGTCGGTGGTGGTGGAGCGGGCGTGGTACTGCACGCTGCCTGCGGGGTCCGTGCTGGTGCGTATGGTGCGGTAGCCGCGCGCACCGTGCCGCTGGCGCGCGCGCTAGCGGGTGCCCACGCCCACGCCGCCGTATGCAATGCCGGTGAGGTCAGCCATCTCGCGTTTCCAGGTGGTGAGGTCGCGGCTCGTGAACTTGCTCACATGGTCGTGGCCGCACGCGCGCGCCATGACCTGCATGAGGTGTACACTCGCTTCGAAGAAGTTGGCGAGCTGCCGGGCCGAGTTCTCCACGATGAGGCGGCTCGTGAGGTGCGGCTTTTGCGACGCGATGCCCACCGGGCAGTTGTTGGTATGGCAGGCGCGCATGGCGATGCACCCAATCGCCTGCATGGCGGCGTTGGACACGGCGATCGCGTCGGCGCCGAGTGCGAGCGCCTTCACGAAGTCGGCCGGAGTGCGCAGGCCGCCCGTGATCACAAGTGTGATGTCGCGGCGTCCGATGGTATCGAGGTGACGACGGGCGCGCGCGAGTGCCGGAATCGTGGGCACGGAAATGTTGTTGCGGAAGATGAGCGGAGCCGCACCCGTGCCACCGCCTCGGCCGTCGAGAATGATGTAGTCCACGCCGACCTCGAGTGCGGCGTCGATGTCCTGCTCGATGTGCTGCGCGGACAGCTTGTAGCCAATGGGAATGCCGCCGGTGCGCTCGCGCACCTCGTCGGCGAACGCGCGAATCTGCGAGACTTGGGTCCAATCGGGAAAGCGCGCCGGTGAGATGGCGGGTTCGCCGGGGTTGAGTCCGCGTACTTCGGCGATGCGCTCGTCCACCTTCTCGCCTGGCAGGTGTCCGCCCGTGCCGGTTTTGGCGCCCTGACCGCCCTTGAAATGGAAGGCCTGCACCTTGGCCACCTTGTCCCAGGAAAAGCCAAAGCGGGCGGAGGCGAGCTCGTAGAAATAGCGCGAGTTGGCGGCCTGTTCCTCGGGCAGCATGCCGCCTTCGCCCGAGGCGATACCGGTGCCGGCCAGTTCCGCGCCGCGCGCGAGTGCGACCTTGGCGGACACGGACAGTGCACCAAAGCTCATGTCCGACACGAAGAGCGGGATGTCGAGCGTGAGCGGCTTCTTCGCATTCGGACCGATCACCACCTGCGTGCCCACGGGATGCTCGTCGAGCAGTGGCGGTGTCGCCAGCTGCGCCGTGAGCAGCTGCAGGTCGTCCCACGTGGGGAGCTGGTCGCGCGGGACGCCCATTGCGTCAACCGCTCCGTGGTGCCCGGTCTTCTTGAGCCCCTCACGCGCGTAGCGCTGGATCAGCGCGTTGTTCGGCTCCTCGGCGGTGCCGTGGCCTGTGTCGGCATACAGGCCCAGGTACGCGTTGCGGTCGAACGGCTGCGGGTTGGCCTGCGCCCACTCGCGCACGGCATCGCCGTCCACCATCACCTCGTCGCCGTCCACGCGCGACGCGAACTTGGGCAGGGCTTCCGTGTTGTTGTACTCCGAGACGCCACTGTCCAGGCGATAGTCCCAGCCGTGCACGCCGCAGTACAGGTTGCGGTCGTCGGCGCTGCCATCGGAGAGCAGCGCGCCGCGATGCAGGCACCGACCGTAAAACACGGACACGTTCTCGTCGTGGCGCACCACCACGAGGTCCACATTGTGCACGAGCGCGTAGGCGGGTTGCCGGTCTTTCAGGGTGTCGAGCGATGCGACGCGTGTGAAGTCCATGGGGGCAGGTCAGGGTTGGTCATGGCGGGTGCACTGCAGCGCGCCCGAGGGGCAGCGGGCCACCTGAGCGGCGACGGCGTCCGGCGTATCGGCGGCGGGGTCAATCCACCGTTTGCGGCTCACGTCGAACACGGCCGGCAGTCCGCGCACGCACATGCCCGAATGCGTACACAGCGTGGGGTCGAAGGTCACGGTGATGTGTTCGGAGGCATACGTCTGCAGGCGGTCGGACATGCGAACCTCGGGATGGAATGGAGGGATCAGCGGAACCAGACGTCTTCGTAGGCGGGCGTCCGCTGGAATAGCGCATGGGCAAAGGGACATAACGGCATGATGCGCTGGTTGGTCGCGCGCGCCCACGCCACGCCGTATTCGACGAGCTGTTTGCCGAGACTGCGCCCTTCAAATCCGTCGAAGACTTCGGTGTGGTCGACGATGACCGCCGACGTGTTCATGAAGGAATAGGTCATGATCCCGGCGGGTACGCCGTCCTCACTGGCGCG
>JBBSPE010000221.1:0-5995 GCA_038259155.1 Gemmatimonadales bacterium | reverse complement strand
GGGGCGGCGCTTGCGGCGCGCGGCTCTCTGTCTGGGGAGGCCCCGGCCCCACCCCGGCGGGGGTCGCCCCTGCCGCGTCGCGCCCGAAGCGCCCCCGGCGGGGGATGGGCCCGGGGCCTTGTCTGAGGGGGGACAGGCGAGGCGAGGGATCGTGCGGATACTTTTGAGTTCGCGCGGCCTCAAACACGGCACTTTCGATCGCTGACGGCCGCACCGGCCTTAACACCCATTGCCTATGAGCAAACTCTACCGCAGCGGGCTCACGCTCGCGGTTGTTGCCCTCAGCCTTGCGTGCAGCGAGCGGCCGGAGCCGGCGGTCGCGGATGCGGGTGGCGTGGTGCGCGACAGTGCGGGTGTTCGCATTGTGTCGCACGGGCTGGCGACGAGCGATGCCACGTGGGCGCTGGCCGACTCGGCGGTCTGGCGACTGGACGGCGTGCCGGACCGCGAGAGCCCGGAACTCTCGGGCGTGGAGCGGGCAGCGTTCCTTGGAGACGGGCGTCTCGTGGTTGGGCATCGCAGCGTCCGAGAGATGCTGATCGTGGATGCGATGGGTGTGGTTGTGCGCGCGATTGGCCGGCAGGGCAGCGGCCCTGGTGAGTTCCAGTTGCTCATGGGGCCGTTTGTATCGCGCGACGGCTTGCTGTCGGCCTACGACATCAGGGCGCGCCGCCTCAGCACCTTCGATTCCACCGGCGCGTTCTTGGGCGCACGAAGCTCTTCTCAGGCGTTGACGGCGGACAGCACGTTCACGCCTACGTCAATTGTGGGCATGGGCGCACACGGCGACGGATTGTTTGTGTTGTCGTACGCATCCCCCGTTGTGGACGGCGTTATGACAATCGAGGGGCAGCTCGCGTGGCTCGACTCCACCGCCGTCTGGCAACGTGTTGGCCCACTGCACCGACTGCCCGCAACGGGCATGGGACGTCCAGCGGCGAACGGTTCGTTTGCGCTCACCCGCTCTGCGTTGGCACCCACGCTGCTTGCCACCACCTGCGGTGACCACATCGTGTACGCTGACACACACCAATTTGAGATCCAGCGCACCGCCGCGAAGGGATCCGCGACGCAGAGCATTCGCACAGACTGGCCCGCGCGTGAACCCACCGATGCGGACTATGCCATCGCGATGGCGCTGCCGTATCAGGCCGACACTACGCGCAGCCCGGAACTGCAGGCGGTGGTGGACAACATGCGGGCGCAGTTTCCCGACGCCCGCGTGCCGCTGCTTTCCGCGCTGCACTGCGACGCCGCCGCGAACGTGTGGGCCTCCCTCGCCGTCGACCCCAGCACCCTCACGCGCCGCGTCCTGTCATTCGCGCCCGACGGCTCGTTCCGCGGCGAGTTCACGCTGCTCGCAAACGTGCGACTCCTGGCCATCCACAACGACCAAGTCGCCGTAGCCGCAGCCACGCCCGACGGCTCTGAGTCAGTAGCCGTCTATAGCCTGCACAACGTCGCGCCCTAGCCCCCCAGCCCCCCACGAGGCCCCAACACACTCGCTACCCCCTCGCCCCCGCAGTCCCCACTCCGCAGGCCCACGAACGGGCATCGTCCCGGGCGCGCGTCGGCCGCGAAGCGGTCGTTGGCGCGTCCCGGGGCGATGCCCGTTCGTGGGCCCAGCACCGTACAGTGCTACTGCACCGTACGAGGCGTAGCGTTCCAGTTGATCACCGAGTTGAAAATCATGTTGAACTCCCCGTGGTTCTGCCAGCGATAGATCGGGTTGTTCGAGAACATGATCACGCGACCCTTGCCCCGGTACGCCTCGGGAATGTCCACGGCAAACGGCCGGGACTTGAGCGAATCCGCACCTTCCATGAGCCCCGAGAGCACCGCCTTGTCACCGCCCACGTAGCGTGCCAGCACATTTCCTTCGTTCGCCACGCCCACTTCGAAGGGCGTACCGCCCACGTATTTCACCGGAATCGTCGTCTTGCCGAAACCGTAGAACACCGGATGATTCGGCCTCGTGATCGTGGCTTCAATGAGCGGACGCTGCGCGTTGAGTCCCTCGACGCCCGTCTTGGACACCGTGCCCGCCCACCCAAACTCGATCGGCAGTCGTGACGACTCGCCCACCGTGATCATCGTGCCGCCCCCTTCAAGGAAGGCCGCGAAGGCGTCCACACCCTTCTGGCCGAAGCCGCCCGACATGTCGTCGGTCTCGCCGTACCAGCCGAGGAATTCGTACTTGGGGTTCTTCTTGTACGGCCGCGGTGTGCTGGCCGGCTTGGCCATCACCGTGGTGCGGCTCAAGTTCTGCTCGGCCATCAGAATCACATCGTAGTCGCGACGGAGATTGCCCTCCATGACGCGTTCCTTGTAGATGAGATCGAAGGGCACGCCAAACTTGTCGAACGTCAGGCGATACCAGCCGAGGCTCTGCGTGCCGCTCCATTCCGAGTAGATCGCCACACGCGGGACCACGGCGTCGTGCGTGACCACGGTAGGCGCTGTGCCGAGCGCAGCGGCTGTGAGTCCGAGCTTCGCCACTTCCGCCTTCACCCGCTCGGCTGCTGCCATGTCGGTGATGATGAACGATCCTGCGGGAAACTCCACGCCATCGGCCTTGAAGCTTTGTTCCGCCACCTGCATGGGCACGTCCTTCAAGGCGAAGCGCAGCGAGATCATGTTGTTCGATCCAAGATGCGCCACCGCCAACGCTGCCGTTCCACTGCCCGTCGTGGTGCCGGCAAGCTGCACCTCCGTCACCGGCGTGACTCGGGCCTTGAGAATCTCCGGATCGTCCACGGCCACGACGTCAACGCCCATCGCAAAGCCCATGCTCCAGCCGCTGTCATCGTACGTGCGAAGACGGCCGTCAGGATAGTCCTGGCGCTCCAAAAGATTCTTGGCCAGACGGCCGTACGGCTGGTCGAGCTTGATGATGTAGGAGCCTGCCGCGTACGTGCTGTCGCCCACCTTCACCGGATTGCTCGCGATTCCCACTTCCACGCGCTGAAAGCGCATGATCTTCACCAGTTCGGCGGCCTTCGTCATGTCGCGCTGCTTCGGAATGACAAAGGCGTGCGGCGCCTCATCACGACCGTGCGCCATGGAGTTGCGCGTCTTCACGTAAAAGTTTTCAAGCACCGTGGCCGGAAACATCGAGGCCAGCTGCAGTGCCGAGATCACGCCGGTCTGCATGTAGTTGGTGTTGGCGCGACGGGTGAACGTGGCCACGTCGTCAAAGCCCACCTGAATGCCGCGGTACCACTCGCGATCCTGTCCACCACCACGTCCGGTGGGCACGCTACCTTCGCCACCACCAAACCCGCCACCGCGACCCCCTGCGCCACCGCGTCGCACGGTTGAATCAGGGTTGCGGGCGCGGGCAATCGCGGCGTCGTCAAGATCGCGGCCCGACTGCGTCTCGTACATCTTCATGAGGCCGTTGTGATTGTACGCCACCGAGCCCAGATAGCCCGGTGACCACCCGTCCATGAACGCGTGCGTGTACACGCCCGGCATGCCCCACTTGGTCATCTGCGCCATTTCCCAGTTGGCGAACCACGGGAGTTCGGCAAAGAGCAACGGATCGAGATTCGGATTCTGCGGCGCGCCGCCGCTGTAGGTGTAGAGCAGCGAGAGCGACTCGTGCAGGTCGTGCACGATTGGCGGGTACGACGTGAAGTACCAGTCCACAATGCCGCGCATCTGATCGAGGATCAGATTGATGTCGCGGTTGTTGTCGTGGTAGACGTACTTGCCCCAGTAGGGCACGCGACCAATGTTCGCCGTGCCGCTGACGGGCTTGGCCGTGCTGTCTCCGGCGGTTGCCTTCGCGTGGCGCATGGAGTCAACGCGTGCGGAGTCGGACATCTCCAGGCCAAGGTAGAACCAGTCAACGTTGCGATCCCGTCCGTCGGCATCGGCCACGGGTGTGATCGAGATGTACAGATTGTCGCGAATCTGCGAGATGATCGGCGACGTCTCGGTGGCAATGCGGTAGGCGAGCTCCATGAGCATTTCCGACGGGCCTGTCTCACCGCTGTGCAACCCACCCATGAAGTGGTAGTGCGGCTTGGTCTGCCCGATGAGCGTCTTGACCTGATCCTCGGTCATGCCGCGCGGATCGGCGATCTTGGCGAGGTTGGCCTTGTTCTGCGCGACGTTGGCCATGTTCTTGTCGGACGAGATCCACACCACCACCAGCTCGCGGCCTTCGTCCGAGCGTCCGATGGATTCGACCGAGACGCGCGGCGAAGCGGCGGCCAGCGCGCGATAATACTTCAGCTGGTCGGCATAGTACGTGAGCTTGCGTGGCGCGCCCACGTGGTAGCCGAGAATGTCCTTGGGGCTCGGGATGCCATCCACCACCGGCAGATGGTCAACGAGCGGACTGCCGTGCGTGGTCGACATGATCCACTGCGCCGTGGTGCGCGCGAAGTCGGCGTCCTGCTTCTGATTGGGGTCTCGCGTGTCGAGCGAGAGCATCTGCGCGCCGGCTGCCGTAATGGGCAGGAACGCGAGAGCGACAAGCGCGAGGTACAATCGGCGCGCGAGGAGTTGGCGGGCGTGGATCACGTGGTCTTTCCTGCGGTCTGGTGGACAAGGACCTGCTTACCCACCATACGCAGCAGCGCGGGCGCGTGTTCGACACCGTGTTGGGTGTGGGGGCCCGCCGGCCGCCCGGCGGGGGCGCGGGCCCCGCCCCGCCCCGGGGCGCGCGGGGGGGGGGGCGCCCCCCGCGGCGGGCGGCCCGCCCCCGGGCCGCCGCCCCCCGGGCGCCCGGGGGCCCCGGCACTCTCGCGAGTGTTGCTACGGCTGCTTGGTCTTGACCACGATGACGCCGTTCACGCCGCGCGCGCCGTACATGCCTTCGCCGGCCGCGCCCTTGAACACCTCAATCGACTCGATCTGGTCGGGATTCAGTTTCATCTCCCGGATCGCGTTGGTGCCCGGCGCCTGAATCACGCCGTCGATCACGCACAGCGGTTGCGCGCCGTCGGTCGTGGCGGAGCCGCGCAGAATGACGTTGCCCTGCTCGGCAGCCGGCATCGGCTTCAGCGTGCCCTTGGTCTTGAGGAGCGGCTTCCCCGTCACGATCCGTACCTCCGTGACCTTGGGGTCGGACGTACCGCGCACATCGATGGATGCGATCTGGTCGGCGCGGATGGCGCGCGCCTCGGCGGCCGTCACCGGGCGCTCGTCAACGATGTATTCCGTGAGCTCGCTGGATGCCGGCACACCCAGCGATTGCGTGACCGAGGCAACGTCCGCGTCGCGAATTTGTGCGGCGGTGGGAACATCGGTGCTGCAGGCGACCGCCGTGGCGGTGGTTCCGAACACGACGAACAGCACCAGATGCAGCGGGGTGCGACGGGATGGACGGGACGTCATGGCGAGCAACCTCCGTTCGAGATGACCACGGGAATCCAACAGGGCGAGGGCAGGGAGGAGCCCACGTCGGGACGACATGCTGGCGGCCAGCGAGACGAGCATTTCGCCGTAGTGGCGTGGCTTGGCACCGCGGTGCAGGACGCGGGCATCACAATCGAGCTCCACGGCCAGACGGAGCCGATTCGCGCACCACCAGGCGACAGGATGCCACGGCATGAGCGCCACGGCGAAGGCCGAGAGGGCGAGTACGAGCGGATCACGGGCCTGGCGGTGTTCATCTTCGTGCACGAGCACGAGCTGCTGTTCGGTCGCCGAGCGCGTGAGCAGGCCGCTGGGCAGCACGATTTCCGGACGGAGCACGCCGTACACGGCTGGCCCGTCGTGCGATGCCACGCGCACTGAGTGGCCTTGCACCGTGGCGTGCGGCCAGCGCCGTCGCTGCCGGTCGAGCCGGCACAACGCGGTCACGGTAAACGCCACGGCCAGGAGCGACGAGATCGCCCACAGTATGCCCACTATGCGGTCCGTGTGTGCCGGAACGCGCGCGCTCACCGAAGCGAGGGCCGCGCGCGCGGGGGCCGTGACGGCGGCCCGCACCGCGTCATACCAACTGGGTGCCAGCGACTCCCCAACGACACCCGTTGCG
>JBBSPE010000220.1:0-6089 GCA_038259155.1 Gemmatimonadales bacterium | reverse complement strand
GGCCTCGCGCCGGGCGGCCGTGGGGGCGGGCGGGGTGGGGGCGGGCGGCGCGGCGCGCGCTGCCGGCAGCGCGCGCGAGGCGAGGAGTGGAAAATGCAGTCGAAACTGAAATCGCAACGGAATACGCATGTGTTATGCCGGCGGGAGGGATCAAGAGTACGGCTGGTACAATGTGGTGCGGACGCGGTGGGCGCACCTGCAAGCGCACGGTTCCTGCTCCAACAGAGACACCATAAAGCCAGTAAAGCAGCACTCATTACACGGGCAAGTTCACGCGACTGGACTCCCCCGCCTCAACAGTGGAGATTAAAGGATTAACCCACCTCCAGGTCCCGCCATGAACATCACGCTGAAGGTCAACGGGCAGTCCCGCACGGTCGACGTGCCGGCCGACATGCCGCTCCTCTGGGTGCTCCGCGACGAGCTCGACATGAAGGGCACGAAGTTCGGGTGCGGCGCCAACGAGTGCGGCGCCTGTACGGTGCACGTGAACGGAGCACCCGTCCGCTCTTGCCGGCGTCGCGCCTCCACTCTGGACGGTGTGGAAGTCACCACCATCGAGGGGCTCTCTCCCGACGGCACGCACGCGCTGCAGCGCGCCTGGGACGAACTGGACGTGCCGCAGTGCGGCTACTGCCAGGCGGGCCAGATCATGGCCGCCGCCGCGCTGCTCGAGCGCATTCCCAAGCCCACCGACGCCGATATCGATGCGGCGTTGAACCGCAACATCTGTCGCTGCGCCACCTATCTGCGCATCAAACAGGGGATTCATCGCGCCGCCGAGTTGATGGCCGCGCCGACACCGTCTGCTCCCGAGCGGGGCTGAGGAGACGATCATGACGAACTCCACGCTTCCCGTTTCGCGTCGCAGCTTCCTGCGGGTGTCCGCCATTGCCGGCGGCGGTATGCTGCTGGCCAGTGTCTTCGAGCCGCTCGACGCCGTTGAGGCACTCGTTGGTGACGGTGGCCGGTTTGGCGCCACGCCGGCAGCCGACGACCCGCGCCTGAGCGCGTACATTTCCATCACGCCCGACGGCGTGGTGACGATCATGGGCAAGAACCCGGAAATCGGGCAGGGCATCAAGACGATGCTGCCCATGCTCATTGCCGACGAGCTCGACGTGGCGTGGTCGCAGGTGCGTGTGGAGCAGGCTGATCTCGACCCCAAGAACTTCCCGGGTCAATCGGCTGGCGGCAGCAATGCCACACCGTCCAATTGGCTGCCCATGCGTCGCGTGGGCGCTGCGGCGCGTGCGATGCTCGTGGGCGCGGCTGCGGCGCAATGGAAGGTGCCGGCGAGTGAGTGCACAACATCTGCCGGCGTCGTGCACCACACTGCCAGCAACCGCTCGCTGGCGTATGGAGCTTTGGCCACCGCTGCGGCATCCATCACACCGCCTGACCTGGCCACGGTACCGCTCAAGGATCCGAAGGACTTCACGATCATTGGACAGCGTGTGCGCGGCGTGGACAATCACAAGATCGTCACCGGCCAGCCGCTCTTCGGCATTGACGTCACGGTGCCGGGCATGCACTACGCCTCGTTTGTGAAGTGCCCGGTGTTCGGCGGCAAGGTCGCGAGCGCCAACGTGGAGGCGATCGCGGCGATGCCCGGCATCACGCATGCCTTCGTGGTGGAAGGCGGCGACGACCTGGGCGGCCTCATGGGTGGGGTGGCCATCGTGGGCGACAGCTGGTGGAAGGTACAGACGGCTCGCAAGTCGCTGAAGGTGCAGTGGAACGAGGGCGCGACGGCGTCGCAGAGCCGCGTGGGATACGCGGCGCAGGCAAAGGCGTTCTTCGCCGCTGAGCCGCAGCGCATGCTGCGCGAAGACGGTGATGTGAAGGCGGCCATGCAGTCGGCTGCGAAAACGGTGGAGGCGGAGTACGAATATCCGTTTGTCGCGCACGCACCGCTCGAGCCGCAGAACTGCACGGCGCACTATACGGACGGCAAACTCGAGATCTGGGCACCCGCGCAGCTCCCCGAACGCGGCCGTGCGCAGACGGCGCAGACACTTGGCATGCAGCCTGACGACATCACCGTGCACATCACGCGCTCCGGTGGTGGATTTGGACGTCGCTTGTACAACGACTTCATGGTGGAAGCCGGGTGGATCGCGAAGGAAACCGGCGTGCCGGTGAAGCTGCTGTGGAAGCGCGAAGACGACATGCAGCACGATCTCTATCGTCCAGGCGGATTCCACAAGTTCAGCGCCGGACTCGATGCGAACGGTGCACTCGTTGCGTTTGCCGATCACTTCGCCACGTTCGGCGAAGGCGAGCGGTTCGCGTCGAGCGCCGACCTCGGACCCACGGAGTTTCCCGCGCGATTCGTTCCGAGTCTTTCACTCGGTGTGTCGGTGATGCCGCTGGGCGTGCCCACCGGTGCCATGCGTGCGCCGCGCAGCAACGCGTTGTCGTATGCGTTCATGGGATTCCTTGATGAATGCGCACACGCCGCCGGCAAGGACACGGTGGAGTTCCTGCGCGGTGTGCTCAACAACATGCAGCCCCAGGCGCCCGCGACGGGTCGCCAGGCGCAGGGGTTGGACGCGGAGCGCACGCTGGGTGTGCTCAACCTCGTGGCGGAGAAGTCGGGCTGGTCACGTCGCGCTTCATTGCCGCGCGGCACCGGCATGGGCGTTGCGTTCTACTACAGCCATCGCGGGTATTTCGCCGAAGTTGCGCAGGTCACGGTGAGCAAGGCGGGCGCGGTGAAGGTGGACAAGGTGTGGGTGGCCGGTGACATCGGCAGCCAGATCATCAATCCGAGTGGCGCCGAGCAGCAGGTGCAGGGCTCGGTGCTCGATGGCATTGGGCAGGCGCTCTCGCAGGAGATCACCATCCAGGCGGGCCGCGTGAAGCAGAGCAACTTCGATGACTATCCGCTGCTGCGCCACGGACAGTCAGCGCCGGTGGAGGTGCACTGGAACATCGCGGACAACGCGCCCACGGGTGTGGGCGAGCCGGCGTTACCGCCGGTGGTGCCGGCGGTGACGAACGCGATTTTTGCGGCCACGGGCAAGCGGGTGCGGTCGTTGCCGTTGTCGAAGCATGATTTGAGCTGGTAGCTGCGGGGTGCGGTGCAAACCGTGAACGGTTGACCGGTGGACGGCCTCGGACACGGCGCCGGTCGGGCGTGCATACGGATGTCGGTGCGGCGGGGCAACCCGAAGCGCGTGGCGTCTCCGCGCCCCCTCACACTGCTCTCGGTGCGGGCTGACGGCTTACGGTTTTCGGTGGAACAGCATCCGGTCTGCGCCGGCGTGTCGCATCCGTCGGCGCCGCGGGAGCGGCGAGCGCAGCGACCGCCGTCCAGCCGAGCCCCGAAGCGCTTTTCCCTGTCAACCGTCGGCTGTCTACCAAAACCGAAAGCAGTGCCCGAACGCGACGCACTGCCGCGATCTCCGGGTTGCCCCGCCGCACCGCGGTCCGTGGCGTACATCGAGCGCCGCCGTGTCTGAGGCCGTTTACCGATAACGGACAACGGGTCTTCGGTTGTCAGTTGTCAGTACGCCCCGCCGCGCAGTGCGCTACCGATGTACCCCAATGAATTCGTCAATCAACTTCCCCACCGCCTCGCGCATCTCCGCCGTCGGCGGCGCATTGCGAATGTGCACCAACAGCGCGTCACTGTGTGCCGTGGCCCTCGATGCCAGCGCGCGATAACGCTCTGCGTCGTCGCCCCGCAACGCCCCGTCCAGCGAATCCGCCACTGCGTTGATCCCGTCGCGCTCCGCCTGCAGTCCCGCTACCACCGCTGGTCCGCCCATGCGCGCCGCGCGCACCAGTCGCTCGCCCGGGTCGCCCGCGAGTGCGAGTGCCAAGCCCAACTGCCGTCGCGCCGTGGCGTCGAGCACCGTGTCGTTCGGTGTGGTGAGCCCGCGCGCGACGAACGCCAGTGCCGCGTTGTCATGCGCAAACGGCCCATCGGGCGCGTCGGTCAGCCACAGGTGCACCATTGAGAGGCGACGGTCGGCAAGCTTGAACATCGGATGCCCGTGCCACGCGTCCGCGTCGCCGTCAAATCCCTCCGGATCGGCACTGCTGTCCGCCACGAAGTACGCGTACGCCGCGCCCACAAGCGCCATGGTGTCGCCAACGGGCGAGAACATCAACATCGACGGCGCCGTCACCGCGAAAGACGCGTCGAGCATGCGCTGCCGGTGCACGTAGTGCACGCCCTGCAGGGGTACATCGCCCAGCACGGGTCGATAGCCCGCCGCGCGCGCCTTGGCTGGGGTGTCGAAGCGCGACATCCAGGTGCGCGCCGAATCCACCTGCGCGCGTGCCCGGGTGCTCAGTGAGGTGCCCGCAGAGTCATGCGAGTGCGCCGCGTGAGTGTGCTCGGCAGCTTGGGCGTGCGCTGCCGATGCGCCGCCGAGAAGCACGGTCGCGGCGGCCAGTGTGATGGCCGCGTGTTTTGCTGCAGTGCGTCGAACGACGCGTTCCGCCCTATCAGTCGCCATCATCTGCGCACCACACCCGCCAACAGCAGGTCGAGCGTGCCCTCCACATGCTGCCGCAGCGCCGGCTCGTTCACGCCGCGCTCGCCCACGAACTGCAGCGCGAGTCCGTCGGCCAGCGTGGTGAGCGCGTGCACCAGCGGTCGCCGCTCCCCACCTGCAAAGCGCGACATATCCAGCTGCTCGGCCGGACACGCATACACCGCTGCGTCGTAGGTCTCAAACACGCGCACCTTCGCATTCACGAGCTCGTCAAACGCCTCCGCGCGTCGCGCCGAGTTGCGGGCGGCTGCGGCGGTCGCGCGGGTGGGTGATGGCGCGTCGGACGAAGACGACGCGGACGCCGAGCGGTCGGGTGCTGACGTGTCGTTCGCGCGTGCAAGCGTGGATTCGGCTGGCGCCGCCCCACCCGACGCCAGCGCCTGCTCCGCCGTCATCCCGGTGTGCCGACCGCGCCACACGCTGTTCACCCCGTCCGTGAGCTGCGGATTGCACATTACATCCCACAGCCCCGGATGCCGCGCCGCCCAGAGCGCGTGGGCACTCACCACTGCGCCCAGCAGACGGCGCGCGCCAAGTGCCGCCGCCCCCGCCCTCGCCTGCTCAAGATCGGACGCGAGGCGTCGCTGTCCCTCGGCCGCCACCGCCGCCAGTAGCGACACGCGGTCCGGAAAGTGATGCAGCGGCGCAGCGTGCGTGACGCCAGCCGCCTCCGCCACCGCGCGAATGCCCACCGCCTCCGCCCCTCGCGCCTCCGCCCGGGTAGCCCGACGGCGCTTGACCGACGTCGCGCCGGACCGCTCCGGCGTGGGCTCGCCCATCACGAGGCCGAGCGCGGCCTCCACCATGCGGCGGCGGGCGGAGGGCGGGGACCCTGCGGCCCCCGCGGGGAAGCGCACCGACGGTGCGGACGTGCCAGCGGATTCGGGAGTGGCAACCTGGTTCATCCATCCAATCTCACGTCATAGTTGTACAATGTCTACTGACGCGCCGTCGCAAATGACGGCGTGCCGTCGGACACCGCTTATGCGTCAGAGAGTGTGCTCGCCGCGTGCGGTGACAATGTGCGGTGACAATGTGCACTGGCGATGTCGTGGCCGCGTACCGCGCCGTCTCGCACGGCCCCGTCTCGCGCACCGACACAAGATGCCGATTTTTCCTCAAGCTGGAGTGCGTGACATGCGCGGTTGGGCGCAATCGCAGGGGATGGTTCAAACCTGGGCAATCGGCGCCCTGCTCGTTGCCGGCCTCGCGACGGGCACGCAGTCTGCGGCGGCCCAAGGTCCGGCCACGGACATTCCAGGCTTCGGCGTGCGCTACACCGTGCCAACCGGCTGGACCCTCTCGGGCAAGGAAGGCCGCATTCAGGCCTGGAGCGACGCCGCGCAGACGCAGGCGCTCGTGGTGTACGCCGGACACTTCGGCCCGCTCTCTCTCGCCCTTGGCGACGCCCAGCGCATTCTGGGCGTGCCCGCCGACGAGGACACCAAGGTCATCACCCCGCTCGCGCCCACGTCCTTCGGCGCACACCAAGGCATGGCCGGTTCGGTGCGCGTGACCGGCGCGCGCTCCGTGGTCGCCCACGTGGCCGTGGTGCAGCTGAACGACTCCACCGTGCTG
>JBBSPE010000219.1:0-6106 GCA_038259155.1 Gemmatimonadales bacterium | reverse complement strand
TGGTGGCCAGCACGTCGAGCTGCTTGCGCGCCCGATCATACTGGCCGGCAAACGCCAGCCGCTCGAAGAGAAACGTGCGTCGCTGCGCGTCGTCGGGGTGCTGCCGGAGCTCCACGCCCAACTGACTGATCGCCGCTTCGAGCTGCCCGTCCGCGTAGAGCTGTCGCGCGGACGGGGTGTGCGGTGTGGTCACTTATTTGTCGCTGACGAGCGTCAGATCCCACGCGGCCTGGCCGGCGGCCGTGAGCTTGCCGTCCTTGCCCTGCTTCTTGTACTCGATTTCCATCTTGGCGAAGGCCAGCGAGAGGGACTCGGTGGGGGTGTCATCGCCGCTCGAGCTGCCGCTAACCTGCTGCGACTCGACCATCACGTCGGTGAGCTTGTAGATGAGGAAGCCTTCCTGTGAATCGCCGGTCTGCTTGCGGAACGTGATTTCGGCCGAAGGAATGTGCGTTCCCTTGCAGCAGGCCTGGAAGAGCGGCACGCTGGAGGAGTCGAGCTGCTTCATGAAGTTGAAGCTGGAGATGGACACCTTGCTGGCCGAGATACCGCCCTTGCCGGCGCCGACCGTCGTGGCGGCGCTGCACCCCCAGCTGAACGAGTAGATGCCGATCTGCTTCTCCATGCCCTTGGCCGATGCCTCGCCGTCAATGCCTTCGAGCTTGAGATAGACGTCGTACGCCATGTGGTGCCTCCATGTGGTTCGCCGCGATGCGGCGCAAGGTGCTGACGGCGGATTGCCGTGCAGCCAGTGAACGGGGTGTTTGACCGAGTCGCTGGTCGGTCGTACTTGGAAAGCGACGTATGGGGCCGGATCCGATCACCGGCGGAACAAACTGTCCGCCGGTGCCCGGTTCGGTCCCGTTCCCTACTTGGCGGGCGCGGGCAGCTCCGCCACGAGGCGCATGGAAACGGCCAGCTCGTCCAGCTGGAAGTGCGGCTTGAGGAAGGCCACGGCGCGGTAGCAGCCCGGCTTGCCCGGCACCTCCACCACATCGATCCGGGCTTCCGACAACGGCCGCTTGGCCTTGATGGCCGCCGAGGCCGACTCGACGGCGACGTAGTTCTGGATCCAGCGATTGAGGAACGCATCCACCTCGTTGCGTGAGGTGTAGCCGCCGATCTTGTCCCGCATCATCACCTTGAGATAGTGGGCGAAGCGCGAGGTGGCGAAGATGTACGGCAGCTGCGCCGACAGGCGCGCACTCGCGCTTGCCTGCGGCGTGTCGTACACCTTCGGCTTCTGGCACGACTGCACGCTGAAGAACGCGGCGTTGGGCGTACCCTTCTGGTGCACCAGCGGGGCAAACCCGAGGTCGGCGAGTTCCTTCTCGCGTCGGTCGGTGATCTGCACCTCGGTGGGACACTTCATCACCAGCTCGCCGGCATCGGTGCGGAAGTTGTGCACGGGCAGGCCTTCCACCAGGCCGCCGCTCTCCACACCACGGATGCTCGCGCACCAACCATACATGGCAAACGCCTTGTTGACGTTGGCCGCCATGGCGTAGGCCGCGTTGCCCCAGAGGTACTGCTCGTGCACCGTGCCGTCCACGCGCTCTTCATAGTTGAAGGCTTCGACGGGCACCGTGGTGCTGCCGTACGGTTCGCGCATGAGCACGCGCGGCGCGGAGAGTGCGACGTACCGCGCGTCCTCCGTGTTGCGGAACGCCTTCCACTTCGCGTATTCGGTGCTGTCGAAGATCTTGCCCAGGTCGCGCGGCGTGTCCATCTCGGTGAAGCTCTCGAGATTGAACATCTCGTTGCCGGCCGACGAGAGAAATGGCGCGTGGGCCGCCGCCGCCACATTCGACACCTTCTCGAGCAGTTCGATGTCCTGGCCGGACTTGTCGAAGTAGTAGTCGCCCACCAGCGCGCCAAACGGCGTGCCGCCGAACACGCCGTACTCCTCTTCGTACACCTTCTTGAAGAGCGCGCTCTGGTCGAACTCGGGCGCGCGCTGCAGGTCGCGCAGCAGGTCCTTCTTGGAGACGTTGAGCACCTTCACCTTGAGCATCGCGCTGGTCTCGGATTGCGCGAGCAAATACTTCAGACCACGCCAGCTGGCCTCGAGCTTCTGGAACTCCGGGTGGTGCATGATCTCGTTGAGCTGCAGCGAGAGCAGATGATCGATCTGCGCGATGCGCGCGTTGATCATGGACTCCGTGTCGCGTGCCACCGTGATGGAGCCTTCGAGCACTTCCGTCACGAATCGCGAGACCATGTCCCTGCCGCGGGACTTGCTGTGGGCGTCGCGCCCCATCTTGCCGTCGGACACGATCTGGTCGAGCAGACCCAGCGACTCCGTCTCGGTGGTCTCGGTCGCGGCGGCGGCAGCCTTCTGCTCAGCCATTGCTGTCGCCTCCATCCAGACCCAGCTCCGACTTCAACTTGGCCATCTTGTCGGCGTCGCCGAGTGTTTCCTGCAGCACTTCGTCCAACTTCTCGTTGGTCTGCAGGTTGGCGCGCAGGTTCGCGAGCTCCGTGCGGAGGTCGAGCAGCGCCTTGAGCGGCTTGACCTGCTGGGCGACGGCATCGGGCGAGAAGTCGTCCATGCTGCGGAAGTTGAGATCCACCCCCAGCTTGGGCGCCTCGGAGTCCTCGCTGAGCTTGTTCTCGACCGTGAAACCGAGGTGCGGCTTCATGCTGGCGAGCACATCGTCGAAGTTGTCCGGCGTGACCTCAACGAACTGACGATCCTTCAGCTTGGGGAGCGGCTCCGTTGCGTGGCCGGTGAAGTCCCCCATCACGCCCATCAGAAACGGCAGTTCCTTCAGTTCAATGGCGCCACCGGTCTCCACCTCATACGAGATGTTGATGCGTGGTGGGCGGACGCGTTCCAGTTTTTTCTGGGTGCTGCCGGACATGCGGAGTCTCCTGCAGAGTGGAGCGGAGGGAGAGGACGGAAAACCGAGCCGAGCAAGCGGCCGCACTAATGCGGCGCGCATGGCTCGAACCGACGTCCCGCGGCTGGGACCGTTCTGTCACCGATGAATCTCGAAGCGCGTGTGAACACGTGCCGCACCGACGCACAATACCGGACGCCGACGCGTGTCGTGGCAACAGTCAGGCAACAGTCCCGTTCGGCGGGGAGATTGTCAAGGGATGGATGCAACCCGGGCCACGGCCCACCGTGTGATTGCGGTCACACGTGGAGGAAGTGGGCGATCGACTGGGCCCTGCGGGGTCGCCCGCTTTGGCGCCACGACTGGCGCCGCGACCGCCACGGCCTACGTTATGCACCATGCGTCAGCTCTCTCCCGTGCTCTGGACCAAGGGTGTCCTCCTCGCGCCGCAGCACCTGCAGGCGCAAGACCGCTACCACGACGACGCGCTGGCGCTGCAGGTCGGCGCGCTGTCGTTCTGCCCGTGGGGCTTCGCCGAGCTCTCGTTCGACCGTGAAGCCCTGGCGGGCGGCACACTGGTCCTGTCAACGGCCAGCGGCCGCTTCCCTGATGGCCTGCTGTTCGACGCGCCGCGGGGCGATCCGGCGCCGCCGCCCCGCACGCTTACCGAGCTGTGGCGGCCTGACCAGCGCGTGATGAACGTGCTGTTTGGCGTGCCCGAGTACCGGCCGGACGGACGCAACGTCGCGCCCATCTCGTCCGCCCTTCCCACGCGCTGGCGCACCGACGAGCTGCTGCAACGCGATGAGACGACCGGTCTGGCCGAGCGGCCAGTTCAGGTGGCGCGCAGCAACCTGCGGCTGCTCGTGGAAGGTGAGTCAACCGAAGGGTACGCCACCATGCCGGTGGCCCGACTGGTTCGGTCAGAAGCCGGCGCCGTGTCGCTCGATCATACCTTCGTGCCGCCCATCCTCGACCTGCAGGCCAGCGACTACCTCACCAGCATGGCACGCCGGCTCGTGGAGGTGGTGTCGGCCAAAAGCGGCACCCTGTCCGGCGGTCGCCGCCAGCGCAATCAGGGGCTGGCCGATTTCTCGGTGGCAGACATCGCCGGCTTCTGGCTGCTCTACACGCTCAACAGTCACGAGGGGACGCTGCGGCATCTGGCGGAAGTGCGACGCGGACATCCCTCCGGACTCTGGGACGCGATGCTGGCGCTGACGGGTGCGCTGACCACGTTCCAGCCGGATCAAGCGGTGCGCACCTTCCCCAACTATGACCACCTCCGGCTGGGCGAATGCTTCTCGGCGCTGGAGCAACGCTTGTTGTCGCTGCTCGACACGTCGGTACCAGACATTGTCGTTTCGCTTCCGCTCAAGCCCGTTCGTCCCACCTTGCACGCGGTGGCGATCGAGCAGGGCGCATGGCTCACGGCCCCGCAGTGGTTCCTGGCCGTGAGTGCGCCACTGCGGCAGGCGGACTTGGTGAGCAAGGTGCTGCACGGCTGCAAGGTTGGGTCCGCCGACGTGGTGGACACGCTGATCCGTCAGGCGTTACCCGGCTTGGCGTTGGCACACACGCCTCAGCCGCCGGGTGCAGTGCCGATCAAGCTCGACCACCAGTACTTCGCGCTGCGTCGGGACGGGACGGCGTGGGAAGCGATCGAGCGGGCTCGCAACCTGGCGGTGTACGTGCCGGAGGAGCTGGCGATGGCGAAGTTCGAGCTGGTTATCGTGCTGCGCTGAGACGCTCTCTGTAAGTGCATTGGCTCAATGGTGAGCCGATGGCGGCTCGTTATTTACCCCACATGGCGGTGGTCATGGAGCCGCGGAATCGCCCGCGGCCGGAGTGCTCGCCGCCGCCGGTACGGCAACGGAGCTGCCTGCACCACCCGCCGTCGGGTCCGCGACCGGCGGAGCGGGACGCAAGACAAAGTACAGGATCAGCGCAAACACCAGCAGGAGCACCACGAACAGCCCGACGACGAGGCCAATCGGAACACCTCGCCCGTTCTGCTCCTTCGGCTTCGCTTTTTCCGTCGGCTTGGCCACCGGCGGTGGTGGGGGCGTCGCCTGCCGGATCATCATGGTGTACTCGGAGGGGCCGGCCGCCGCCGCCGAACCGGAGCCGCCGCCCGCGCCGCCGCTCAGGGGCGAGTGGCCGGCTCCGGCACCCGACCCACCAAACACCGGCGGTGGAAGGATCGGGGGTGACATGGGCGAGGCCGCACCGGGCGGCGGCGGAAACAGGGGCGCGGGTGCAGGTGGCGCCGGCGGCGGCGGCGGCGCCGAGGCACCACCGTCGCCAAAAGCGAACGGGAGGGGCGCCGCCGGCCCAGCGGGCTGCCGCGCCTGCATCACGCCCGTCGCGCCGCCGAATGGGTCGAGCGGGCGAGACGGTGGTACGGACGACGCGGGCCGCGGCTGGCTGGGCGGGCTCGGCGGCGCGATCGCACCCCACGGGGACGGCGCCACACCGCCGGCGTTCTGGCCCATGCCGGCGGATGGGGGCGGCGTGCTCGTGCCGTACGACGACGCGCCGGGCGTGCTGCCCAGGCTGGCCTGAAACAGCTGCGTGAACTCGCCTGGCGCCGCTTGCGGAGGCGCCAGTGGCGGAGGCGCCGCTGGCGGAGGGGGCGGCGAGGGCAGTGCTGGCGGCGAGAACGCTGACGGAGATGCGGCCGGCGGCGCCGCGGCGGGCGGGCGCATGGGCGGCATGGCCTGAGGCTGTGGCGGACCGGCAGACGGGACGCTGAACTCAGGCGGTGGAGGAACGGCGAGTGGCGTGTAGCCAGGCGGTGTTGCCGGCGGCGCGCTTGGAGCCGGAGCGGCGGGAGCGGGAGGCCGCTCGGGCGCGGCGGGTGGCGCGGCCGGTGGCGCGGTCGGTGGCGCGGTCGGTAGCGCGGTCGGTAGCGCGGCCGGTTTGGAGAACAGCGCAGAGGTCTCGGACTGCGGTGTGTCTACGTCGGGTGCGTGCTGGGCGCCGAACATGCGCGTGAAGTCGCCCGGTGGCGCCGCGGACGGAGCTGCGGCCGGCGGTGCCGGCGCTGGTGCCGGCGCTGGTGTCGGCGCTGGTGTCGGCGCTGGTGTCGGCGCTGGTGTCGGCGCTGGTGTCGGCGCGAGTGGTGCCGGCGCTGGCGGCGCGGCGGCCACCGGCGGCAACGGACTCGCCGGCTCCGTGGGCTCGGGCCTTGGAGTCGCGCCAACGATCCGTGTGAAGTCGCCGGGCGGCGCCGTGGCTACCGGTGCAGCCGGTGGCAGCGG
>JBBSPE010000218.1:0-6113 GCA_038259155.1 Gemmatimonadales bacterium | reverse complement strand
GGCTTCGACGGGAAGGACGCCGGTTTCGCGATCCACGATCTGCGCGAACCGGAACTCGCGTCGCGCTGTGATCAGGTCGCCCTGTGCAAGGGCGGCGCGGGCGTATTGCAGGTGTGGGTTCGCGTCTCTCGGTGCGGTCTGCGCAAACACGGTCTGTGCAAACAGGGTTGGCGCACACACGGGCGCACACACGGGCGACGAGGGCGCGACGGCGAGCAGCGCCGCCGTCGTGAGCGTGAGAAACAGCATGTTGACCTCCAGGAAGTGATCGATTCACGCGTCGGCATTCGAGGCGTATCTCACACTGCGCGCGGGGTGGGCGGCGGACGACATCACAGCGGGCCTGCGTTGGAGCGCGCGTCGTTGAGACGATCGCGAACGGACCGTCGGCTGTCGCAGGCTTCGCCTTCCTTCGGAACCCGCAGGCGGCCCTCCCAGACGGCGGCGTGCCCGTGGCACCCCGCGTGCGTCCACGTGCGCCGTCCGTCACCGTTCCGTTTCGCGACGAGCTATTTGGACGAACCGTCCGTGTGGCGCCTGCCCAAGCCGGCGTTCGCTGGACCTGACGACGATTCACGCGCGCTCATCAGCAACGCGGCCGAAGACCCTGCGCCGTCCGCTCATCAGGACGTGACGCTGACCCTGTACACCAGCGCTGCACGGATGAGCAGTGCGTGGGCTTTAAATGCCTCCGGGAGGCATGCCGCCGTCCAGCTGCCGCTCAATGTAGATCATCGGGTGGTTGCCGATTTCTCCGGCAGACAACCGTCTTGGCGGGCTCCTGTGTCGAGATGCCTGCCAGCGCGTACTCCGGCAATCGTTGATCAGATGATTCGCAATTCTCTTGGTCCATGGAAACGCATGCCAATTCTCCACGCGGTTTCCTCCTCCCATCAAGTCGTCCTGCTGGTGCCTGTTGGCACCATAGCCGATCAGGTCATTCGTCAGACCATTCACGTGGTTCAGTCCGAGGTAGTGACCGAGTTCGTGCACGGCCGTTGTTTGCGAAGGCGCGACGACAGTTCGAGCGGCGCGGAGATCATCCTGGTTGAGTAGCCCGTCAGTCTGCTGGAGCCCCAGTGCTCTGGCGAGATGTGAACGCCAGTCGGAAACCATCATGTTGGAACGAAATCCGCCGAAGGCACCCTGGGTGAAACTGAGGGTGTGGACCGTGTGCACGCACGAGATGCGCAGGTGCGCCTCGGAAGCTGTTGCGACAGGTTGTATGGTCAGGCAGCACCGGACGTTGGGACGATGCGTCGGTGAGCGATTGTAGGGAAAGTCGGCGCCCCAGAACCTATCGGGGGTGAGCCACAGCTTATCGTTGAATGCGTTTTCGATCGTCGGTTTGAACTGCGATTTAAACTGCCTCCATTCATCATCTGGCCAGTTCTCAAACTCGGGCGCGCCTTCGCCCCACTGATACTGGCTCCAAACGGTTGAAACGCCATGCCCTTCGACTACTTCTCTCCGAAGGTGTACCTTGATTTTTATGTACAAGTTGGCGTTCAACGACTCGGTGACAGCTGAAACGTCGAGGAGTGAATCAGCCCATTGATCGGCGTGGTGCGAGCGGATGTAGTCGGGATGCATGTTGCGCCTCCGTTGTACTGCTGGCGAGGTCGTCGTCTTTGAGCGCGACAGACACGTGCGTTGTGCGATTGTGTGACTCGGGTCCAAGAGAATCTGCGTCCCGATGCCTGAGCGCGCCACATTGATTCCACTTCGGGTGCGCGGATGGAGCGCCGCTGCGAGTCTGCCTGTACACACGACGCCTACCACCGCCGCACCATCCGTCCCGTCGGATTGACCACGCGCATCGGCCACGCCCGCGCGTTCCCGCTCTCGCCCAAGCCCGTTCGACCGTCGGTGCCGGCGCTCCCCCAGCAGAGCGCCACGCCCGCCGTTGTCACGCCGCACGTGTGCTCCTTGCCTGCGGAGATGGCGCGGAACTGATAGCCCGCCAGGACGGCGACCGGCGAGGATCGGTCTCCCGAGAAGTCGCCGTTCCCCAACTGGCCGGAGGTATAGCGACCCCAGCAGTACGCGCTGCCGCGGGTAGTGATGCCACAGGCATGCACCAGGTCGCTCAGGCCGCCTGCGCTGATCTGCGTGAAGGTGAGACCGCCGCCGACGGTCTGCGGCGTTGGCGCGTTGCTCATCGTGCCGTTGCCAAGCTGCCCGCGGTCCTTGCACGCTTCGGGAGCAAAGCGGCCACCGCCGTCGCAGTTGTCGGCCTCGCCTACGCCGGCGTGCTCACCGCCTGGATGTTGACACAAGGCCCGACCGAGCCGATCGGCGATCCGCGCTCGGCAATCATGTAAGTACTGACCATCGCATCAGCGCGACCGATTCTCTTCGTCCTGGTTGCACTGAACGTCGCAGCAAGGTCAAAACATGAGTGCTCTCGCGTGCTTACGCTGAACTTTGGCGTATTGTTCACCAGTACAACCTACGTGGTACACGTCCTCGCGTTGAATGCAGGGCGCCCGCTTGGTTCCGCCGGAATGGCGTTGCCATCCATGGCGTATGCGGCCGAACTTCTGGCGTGGGACATATGGCTCGGACTGGCCCTGCTTGGCGCCGCTCAAACACTCACGAACGAACCGTCAGCCGGCGCCGCCAAAAGTGCGCTCGGTCCCGCAGGGCTGATGTGCATTCCGGGCACCGTGGGTCCACTCGTACGTCGAATGCGCTGGCAGCTCATCTCAACGGTCGCTGCGGATACGCGATGTAGTCCACGGGAATGCTGCCGGTGAGCGAGCCGAGCCACGTCACGATGGATGCGGTCTGTTCGGATGTGAGCGCCTTGCCGAGCTGGTGGTGCGCCATGAGGCGCACCGCCTCCTCCAGGCTCGCGACGGAGCCATCATGGAAGTACGGCCCGGTCTTCTCGACGTTGCGAAGCGACGGCACCTTGAAGACCAGCAGGTCCGTCGGATTGTGGGTCACGATCATGCGGCCGCTGTCCACGAGTGACGGCCATGGCACCATGACACCGGCCTTCTGGAAGAGACCGCCTCCCATGGTCGCGCCGTTGTGGCACTGCTGGCATCCAGCCGCAACGAACACGGCGAGCCCCTGCTTCTCCTCCGCGCTGAGTGCGGAGTCGTCGCCGCCCAGAAAGGCATCCCAACGCGCCGGCGTCACCAGTCGACGCTCAAAGGCGCCGATCGCACGGCCCATGTTGTCGTAGGAAATCGGATTTTCGTCGTCCGGATATGCGGCGCGGAACGCTGCGACGTACTGCGTGGACGCTCGAAGATGCGCGAGCACGGCGGCCGAGTCGGGCATGCCCATCTCGACGGGATTGAGAATTGGACCCTTCGCCTGCTCCTCCACATCCTTCGCGCGCCCGTCCCAGAACTGCGCAAAGTGTCCGGCGGCATTGTAGACCGACGGCGCATTGCGCGAACCGGCGCGACCATCGTGCCCGAGTGACACCTTCCGACCGTCCGCGCCCCACCCGTTCAGTGCGTGGCAGCTGTTGCAGGAGACATCGTGTCCGTCCGACAACAGCGTCTCATAGAACAGTGCGCGACCGAGTGCGACGCGCTCATTCACGAGCGTGTCACCGACAATGTCCCAGTTGTCCGGCAGTGGCGTGAAGACGGCCAGCACGGCCGGTGTCAGGCCGGACGAATCACTCACGACGACGCTGGCGGTCGCACCGCCTTCGGGTGTCTGCTTGGCGTTGTCTCCGCAGGCACTCATGAGGCATGCGATGGCGAGGACTGCCACCATGCGACGTGGGACAAACAGTCGATTCGTGCGGGAACGCATCGTGATCGGTTGGGCCATGAATATCGACTCCTGTTGCGATGTGATAGCTCGATCACAAAGCTGCCTGCCACGACTCACGCCGTCAGTCGGGCTTTTGCGGGATCTTGTAGGGGTTCCGTGTGTCCCGGGCCAGGAACGCGAGCGGGTCCACGGTCTCGGTGCCCGCGTCTCCCTCCTGACCGTGCACTCGGCCACCAAAGACGCCGTCCTGGGACGGGCGGACACGCTACCCGCTCAATGTGGATCGCCCCGGATTCCGTGGCGATGTCAAGACGCGCGCGTCCTGCACCGAGTACAGCACGACGAACACCCAGCGTGTCCGCTGGCGAGAGCGGGGCAACCGAGCGTATGCGTCCGCTCAGCGAAGTGGCGGCCACGGTGAGGGACGTGTTGGCAATGTCGACATTACTGCCCCAACTGCTGTCGATTTGGAGGTAGACGTTGCCGAGTGCCGCGTCCTGGGAGATCTGCGCCCAAGCGGCGGCGTTGCCCGTGTACCCCGACGAGCCGTCGAGCCACGCAGGACGATTCCCCCCGCCCGGTGGACAGAGCAAGCACGGATGACGACATTGCACCATCTGCGGGCATTCCCGCGTGCTGGCGGTCGGTCGCGCGTTCGGGAAGTGCTTGAGCAACACTCGTCATGATTTCACGGAGCGTTTGATGGGCAAGTACACACTCAACGTGAACGGCGCGTCCCGCACCCTAGAGGTCGAATCCGACACGCCATTGTTGTGGGTATTGCGCGATTCGCTGGACCTGACCGGCACCAAGTTCGGCTGCGGCATCAGCCAATGCGGTGCCTGCACGGTGCACGTGGACGGCGTACCCACGCGATCCTGTCGCACGGCCATATCGACCGTCGGCTCGAAGTCGGTCACCACAATCGAAGGCATTGACACGCCACAGGCGAACGCTTTGCAGGATGCCTGGTGCGAGCTCGATGTCCCGCAGTGTGGCTACTGCCAGGGCGGACAGATCATGGCGGCCTCCGCGTTGCTCAAATCCACTCCGCATCCCACCGACGCGGACATCGACCGGGCGATGGCGAGAAATCTGTGCCGCTGCGCGTCGTACACGCGCATTCGTGCCGGCATCAAGCGCGCCGCGGAGTTGGCCGCGACCGCCACCTCATCCACCGGGCAGCGCACATGACACGCGATTCGAGCTCCGGTGCGTCGTCCATGGATCGACGCCAGTTCATCAAGATCAGTGCGCTGGCCGGTGGTGGGTTGCTGGTGGCGAGCGCGTTCGACGTGGCAGGGCATATCGCCGTAGCCGACGCGGCGTCTGCGTCCGGGCTCGCGCCCGTGGCGGACTTTGCACCGAACGTCTTCGTCAGTATCTCGCCGAGCGGGGTGGTCACCCTCATTGCGCCCAATTCGGAAATGGGTCAGGGCATCAAGACCTCGCTGCCGATGATCATCGCCGAGGAGCTCGATGTGCAGTGGGAGCAGGTGACGGTCGTACAGGGTGACCTCGATCCGGCGTATGGTCGGCAGTTCAGCGTCGGGAGCGGATCGACGGTGGCGAACTTCATGGCGATGCGCCGCGCCGGCGCGGCCGCACGTGCAGTGCTCGTTGAGGCCGCAGCGCAGGAATGGAACGTGAAGGCAAGCGAATGCACCACGGCGGATGGTGTCGTGTCGCACGCGGCCTCGAACCGAAGCGCCACGTACGGCGCACTCGCGACAAAGGCCGCGCAGCTGCAGGCCCCCGACGACGTGCCGCTCAAGGATCCCAGCACGTTCAAGCTGCTCGGCACTCGCATTGCGGGCGTCGACAACCGCAAGATCGTGAAGGGCGCACCGCTCTTCGGCATGGACGTGAAACTGCCGGGCATGCTGTACGCGACGTACACCAAGTGTCCGGTGTTCGGCGGTGAGGTGGTGAGCGCGAACCTCGATGCCGTGAAGGCTCGGCCCGGCGTGCGCGATGCGTTCGTGCTGAGCGGAATCGCGGGGCTGCCGTCGGGCGTGGCTGTCGTGGCCGACTCCACTTGGAACGCGTTCAGCGCCACGAAGGCGTTGAAGGTGCAGTGGAACGAAGGGCCGCAGGTTTGGCAGAACAGCAGCGAGATGGAACAGCAGGCGCAGGCGCTGATGAAGGCGAACGGCGCGGCACCGCTGCCGTCGGGTGTGCGTGCCGTCGAAGCGGTCTACCACTACCCGTTTCTCGCCCACGCAACGCTCGAGCCGCAGAACTGCACCGCGTGGTTCAAGGATGGCGTGATGGAGATGTGGACGCCCACCCAAATTCCCGCATCGGGACAGGCTCTCGTGGTGAAGGGGCTGGGGCTAACGGCGGAGAATGTAAAGGTGCACATCACG
>JBBSPE010000217.1:0-6119 GCA_038259155.1 Gemmatimonadales bacterium | reverse complement strand
GAGTCCGAGCAGCACCCGATGGACCGGGCCCTCCCGGTGGACACGGTGCGCATTGACGCCATCTACAACCCCGTGCGTCGCTGCAACTTCACCGTTGCGGAAACGCGCGTGGGACAGCGCACCGACTACGATCGGCTCACGCTCACGGTCGAGACCAACGGCACCATCTCGCCCGAAGAGGCCGTGTCGTATGCGGCCGCGCTGGCGCAGACGCACTTCCAGTACTTCGTGGGCTTCGGTTCGTCCACGTCGGTTTCCATTGGCGCGGCCGATGCCGCCGCCAACAGCGACGCGCTGCGCCTGGCGGAGCTGTTCCGTACCCCGATCGACGACATGGAATTGTCGGTGCGATCGGTCAACTCACTGAAGAACTCGAACATCCGCTCGCTCGGCGATCTCGTGCGCCAGACCGAAGCCCAGATCCTGCAGGTCAAGAACTTCGGCAAGAAGTCCTTGCAGGAAATCGCTGACTTGCTGGAGCGTCAGGGACTGAACTTCGGAATGCGTTACGAGGAGTCCGCGGCCGAAGGGGTTCGCATTCTCGATATGGGGACGCCCCCAAGCCGCGCCGCAGAGAACGCGCCGGACGACGACGAGGACGACGAGGAATAGTTCCATGCGCCATCGCCATTCCCACCGCCAGCTCCGGCGGACGAGCGAGCAGCGGCTTGCCCTGCTTCGCAACCTTGCCACCTCGCTCATCGAGTCTGGCGCGATCGAAACGACGGAAGCCAAGGCCAAGGAGCTGCGGCCGTTCGTCGAGAAGTTGATCACGAAAGCCCGTGCCGGCACGCTGCATGCGCGTCGACTCGCGGGGCGTCACGTGCGCAAGCGCGAGGCGGCCGACAAGCTCTTTCAGGAACTCGGCCCCAAGTTCGCCACGCGTCCGGGTGGATACACGCGCATTCTCAAGACCGGCCACCGCAAGGGTGACGGCGCTGAGATGGCGCGTATCGAGCTCATCCTGAACTGAGGACCACTATCATGGCGATCAATCGCAGCCGCTGCTGGACGTGCGGAAAGGGCGTGGCCTTCGGGAACAGCGTCTCGCATGCAAACAACAAGACGCGTCGCGTCTGGAAGCCCAACCTGCAGGTTGCGCGCGTCCAGCACGAGGGCGCCATCGTGAAAGTCAAGGTGTGCACGCGCTGCCTCGCCGCCGGCAAGGTGCAGCGCGCCCCGCGCGGCCAGATCGCGGCCGTCTGAGTCGGCGCGCACCGCGCGCGGCTCCCTGATTTCCTGCAGGTTCGAACGGCGGGGGGCTCGAAACACTCGAGCTCCCCGCTGTCGTATCACCGACCACGTCCCGACCGCTCGCTTCCTTTCGCCCCACGGACATGCCTACTGCGCTCATCACCGGCGTCACCGGACAAGACGGCTCCTACCTCGCCGAGTTGCTGCTCCGCAAGGGGTACCGCGTCTGTGGAGTCGTCCGGCGGTCCTCCACCACACCGTACGAACGCATCGCGCACCTCATCGACGACATTGAGCTCCTCTCGGCCGACTTGCTCGACCAGACCTCGCTCGTGGACGCCGTCGAGGCCGTCAAGCCGGATGAGATCTACAACCTCGCGGCGCAGAGCTTCGTGCAGACCTCGTGGACGCAGCCTGTTCTCACCGGCGAGTTCACCGCGCTTGGCGTCACGCGCGCGCTCGAAGCGATGCGCAAGGCGGCGCCGAAGTCCCGCTTCTACCAAGCGTCGTCCAGCGAACAATTCGGCAAGGTGCTCGCGGTTCCGCAGAATGAAGACACGCCGTTTTATCCACGGTCGCCGTACGGCGTGGCCAAGGTGTACGGGCACTGGATCACCGTGAACTATCGCGAGAGCTTCAACCTGTACGCCGCGTCCGGGATCCTGTTCAACCACGAATCACCACGCCGTGGGCTTGAGTTCGTGACGCGCAAGATTTCCGACGGCGTGGCACGCATCAAGCACGGCCTCTCCACCGAGCTCCGGCTCGGGAATCTGGACGCGCGCCGCGACTGGGGCTTCGCGGGCGACTACGTCGATGCCATGTGGCGCATGCTGCAGCAGGACGAGCCCGACGACTACGTGATCGGTACGGGCCACACGTGGTCGGTACGCGAGTTCTGCGATGCGGCCTTCAGCGCGGTGGGGTTGCAGTGGCAGGACTACGTGGTGCAGGACGAGCGCTTCTTCCGCCCCGCGGAAGTCGACCTGCTCGTGGCCGATCCCAGCAAGGCCAAGACCCAGCTCGGCTGGGCGCCTCAGGTGTCCTTCGACGAGCTGGTGCGCCGCATGGTGGAAGCCGACATGGACCGGTGGGGCGAACGGCGCCAGTGAGTGCGCCCAAGGGGGGCCGGGCGCTCGTGACGGGCGGTGCCGGATTCGTCGGGCGCCACCTGCTCCGCGCGCTCGTCGGCGAGGGCTGGCACGTGACGGCGACTGCGCTCGAGCCGCCCAGCGAGGCGCCCAGGGAGGCGTCGGGCGCTGGGCAGGCAGACGGGGAAGTGGAAGCCGACCGCGCGGTAGAGTGGGTCGTGGGCGATTTGCGCGACGCGGCGCATGTGTCCAGCGCCGTTCGGACGGCCGCGCCGGACTTGGTGGTGCATCTCGCGGCAATCTCCCACCTGCCCACCGCCGCCGCCAATCCCGCGATGGCGTGGGACGTGAACGTTACGGCAAGCGTGCGGCTGCTCCACGAACTCTCGCGGGCTCACAGCGCCGGCACCCTCGCACCGCGCGTCCTCGTCATCGGCAGCGCTGAGCAGTACGGGCGCCACCCGGAGCGTGGGGTCAACGCCCGGCTGCAGGAGACCGACCCGCTCGAGCCGCGCACGGTGTACGCCGCGACCAAGGCGGCGCAGGAAGTCGCCGCGCTCCAGCTGTGGCGCGCGACCGGGCTGGAGGTGCTTGCGGCGCGCCCGTTCAACCATAGTGGCCCGGGGCAGGAGCGCCGCTTTCTGCTGCCCGCGCTGGTCGGTCGCGCACTCGCATTGCGCGACGCGCCGGCTGACGCGCCGCTGGTGCTCGGGAACAGCACGCCGATTCGCGACTTCCTGCATGTTCGCGACGTGGTGGATGCCTATATTGTCCTCGGGCGCTTTGGTATGCCGGGAACGGTGTACAACGTCGCGAGCGGGGAGGGACGATCGGTGCGGGAGGTGGCCGAACGCATCCTCGTCCGGGTTGGACGTCGCCCGCTGTTGCGTGAAGACCCGGACCTGGTGCGCCCAGTGGACGTGCCTTCGCTGATTGGTGATCCCACGCGTCTGACGGCAGCCACGGGTTGGCGCCCTTCGCGTTCCTTCGATGATCTTTTGGACGACCTTCTGAATGCCGCGACGCACTGACCTGCACCGGATCCTGGTGATCGGCTCCGGCCCGATCGTCATCGGACAGGCCGCTGAATTCGACTACTCCGGCACGCAGGCGCTCAAGGCGCTGCGTGAGGAGGGGTATGAGGTGGTGCTGGTGAACTCGAATCCGGCCACCATCATGACGGATACCGAGTACGCCGACCGCACCTACGTGGAGCCGGTGACGCCGGAGTTCGTGGAGAAGGTGATTGCGCGTGAGCGCCCGGACGCCGTGCTCCCCACCATGGGCGGGCAGACGGCGCTCAACGTGGCGTTGGCGCTCTATGATTCAGGGGTGCTCGACAAGTACGGCGCCGAGCTGATCGGGGCAAACTCCCGCGCCATTCGCGTGGCCGAGGATCGCAAGCTGTTCGCCGAAGCGATGGAACGCATCGGCCTGCGCTGCCCGCCGGGCCGCACGGTCACGACGTTCGAAGAGGCGGTTGAGACGGCCGAGGAGTTCGGCTTCCCCTCCATCATCCGCCCGTCATTCACGCTGGGCGGCACCGGCGGTGGAATTGCCTATAATCGCGACGAGTTCGAGGCGATCGTTCGTCGTGGCCTGGAAATGTCGCCGGTGCACTCGGTGCTCGTGGAGCGCTCGCTGCTTGGCTGGAAGGAGTTCGAGCTCGAGGTGATGCGCGACCGCGCTGACAACGTGGTGATCGTGTGCTCCATCGAGAACTTCGATCCCATGGGTGTGCACACCGGCGACTCCATCACCGTGGCGCCGGCCATGACGCTCACCGATCGAGAATACCAGACCATGCGCGACGCGGCGGTCAAGATCATTCGCGAAATCGGTGTGGACGCGGGCGGCTGCAACATCCAGTTCGCGGTGAACCCAGCCGATGGTGAGCTCATTGTCATCGAGATGAACCCGCGCGTATCGCGGTCGTCGGCGCTGGCGTCCAAGGCCACGGGGTTTCCGATCGCGCGCATTGGCGCCAAGCTGGCGGTGGGCTACACGCTCGACGAAATCCCGAACGACATCACGCGCACCACGCCGGCATCGTTCGAGCCGGTGCTCGACTACGTCGTGGTCAAGTGCCCGCGCTTCGCGTTCGAGAAGTTTGCGGCAGCCGAGCCCACGCTCACCACGCAGATGAAGTCGGTGGGTGAGTCCATGGCCATCGGGCGCACGTTCAAGGAAGCGTTCCAGAAGGCGCTCCGTGCGCTCGAGACGGGTCGGCCCGGCTGGCAGGTGGCCGACCGACTCATCGATGATCGGCTGCCCGACGACAGCCTCGAGGCGCTGCGCCGTGCGCTGCGTGCCCCGACACCGGAACGCGTCTTCCAGCTCAAGCGCGCGATGCGCGCGGGGATGTCGGTGGCCGAGGTGCATGAACTCAGTGGCATCGATCCGTGGTTCCTCGACCAACTCGCGGAGCTGCTGGAGGCCGAGGACGAGTATCAGGCCCTGGGCGCCGACGAGGTGGACGCATGGACCACCCGCCGCATGAAGCGCTTTGGCTTCTCCGACCGGCAGATGGCACTGCTGCGCGGGGAGACCGAGACCGACGTGCGCACCCGTCGCTGGGCGCTGGGCATACGGCCTGTCTATCGCATGGTGGATACCTGTGCGGGAGAGTTTCCGTCGGAAACGCCGTACCTGTACTCCTGCTACGACGAGGCCGACGAGGCGCCCACGAGCAACCGCCGCAAGGTGGTGATTCTCGGATCGGGCCCCAATCGCATCGGGCAGGGCGTGGAGTTTGACTACTGCTGTGTGCGCGCGGTGCTGGCGCTGCGCGACCGCGGGTTCGAGACCATCATGATCAACTCGAATCCGGAAACGGTCTCCACCGATTTCGATGTCTCCGACAAGCTGTACTTCGAGCCGCTGTCGTTCGAGGACGTGCTGGAAATCGTGACGCGTGAACAGCCGGAAGGTGTCATCGTGCAGCTGGGTGGTCAGACGCCGCTCAAACTCACACGGGCGCTCGAGGCCGCCGGGGTTCGCATTCTTGGCACGTCGCCCGACGCGATCGACATCGCGGAGGATCGCCGGCGCTTCGAGCAGGTCGCGCGTGAACTGGGCATCGCGCAGCCGCCCAACGGCACGGCCACGTCGGTGGAGGAGGCGGTGGAAATCGCGAACCGTATCGGCTACCCCGTGCTCGTGCGTCCGTCGTACGTGCTGGGGGGGCGCGCCATGGAGATCGTGTACGACGACACGTCGCTGCGCGACTACTTCGACCGGGCGGTGCGCGTGAGTGAAGAGCGGCCCGTGCTCGTGGACTGCTTCCTGGAAGATGCGTTCGAGGCGGACGTGGACGCGCTCAGCGACGGCACCGATGTCGTGATCGGCGCGGTCATGGAGCACATCGAGGAAGCCGGCATCCATTCCGGCGACTCGGCCTGCGTGCTGCCGCCGTACCTCATTCCCGCGCACGCCGTGGAGACCATGAAGCAGCACGCGGTCGCGATGGCGAAGAAACTCGGCGTGATCGGGCTCATGAATGCGCAGTTCGCGTACAAGGACGGCACGGTGTATGTCATCGAGGTGAATCCGCGCGCGTCACGCACCGTGCCGTTTGTGTCCAAGGCCATCGGCGTGCCGCTCGCGTCGGTCGCCGCACGCCTCATGGTGGGCGAGACGCTCGCGGAAATCGGATTCACGCGCGAAATCGTGCCACCGTTCTACAGCGTGAAGGAAGCCGTGTTTCCGTTCAACAAGTTCCGCGAGGCCGATCCCGTGCTCGGACCGGAAATGCGCTCGACCGGCGAAGTGATGGGCATCGACGAAGATTTCGGTACGGCGTTCCTCAAGTCACAGCTCGCGGCCGACAATGCG
>JBBSPE010000216.1:0-6189 GCA_038259155.1 Gemmatimonadales bacterium | reverse complement strand
CGTGTTTGTGGTCAACAAGGCAGATCGACCGGGGGCGGATCGCCTGCGGAATGACCTTGAGCTCATGCTGGGTCTGCGGCCGGGCGCACACGCCTCGCCGGGAGACGCCGCGCACCACGCCGCGCACCACGGTGTGGACCTTCGCGCCATGAGCGAGGTGCAGAAGGACTCCCTGCGCGACGCCATGAATCCCGCCCGGGTCGCGCGTCGCGCCGGTCAGGAAGACGCCCCGATGGCGTGGACGCCGCCGGTGCTGCGTACGATCGCCGCGCAGAAGGAAGGGATTGGCGACCTGGTGGAGGCCATCGGCCGCCACCAGGGCTATCTTGATCGGAGTGGCGAGCTGCAGTCTCGCCGACGGGAGCGGATGCGGGAACGCGTCCGCGAAGCCGTCGAGCTCAAGACGCGTCAGCGGCTCTGGAAGGACGCCGGCACTGTTGCCTGGCTGGAAGACCGCCTGCCGGCCCTCGAGGCCGGCGATCAGGCACCGTTTCATGTGGCCGATGCACTGCTGGCGAACAGCGGGGCACTGCTCTCGGGCTCCAACACGGACAGGACACCATGACCAGCATGCCAGAGATTGAAGACGTCGTGCGGCAGCAGCAGGAAGAGCTGACGCAGTTGCGCGCCGAGGTGGCCGCGTGGCGCGAGCGCTTCGAGGCGTCGCGCACCCGGCCGGTGGCGTACACCAACTCGGCGTCCGACGTCGCGCCGCTCTACACGGCGCTCGATCTTGAGGACAGCGCCGGTACGGCGTTCGAGACGCCGGGCACGTGGCCGTTCACGCGCGGCATCCACGCCACGGGGTATCGTGGCAAGCTGTGGACCATGCGCCAGTTCGCCGGCTTCGGCACGGCGCGCGAGACGAACGCCCGCTTCAAGTACCTGCTTGGCCAGGGGCAGACGGGTCTCTCGGTGGCCTTCGATTTCCCCACGCTCATGGGCTACGACGCCGATCACTCCCGCTCGGAAGGCGAAGTGGGCAAGTGCGGTGTGTCGATCTCGTCGCTCGCCGACATGGAGACGCTCTTCGAGGGCATTCCGCTCGATCAGGTCACCACGTCCATGACGATCAACGGGCCGGCGATCATCCTCTTCTGTTTCTACGTCGCAGCGGCGGAGAAGCAGGGTGTGCCGTTGGAAAAGGTGGCGGGCACGGTGCAGAACGACATCCTCAAGGAGTACATGGCGCAGCACGCCTGGTGCTTTCCGATTGAGCCCGCTTTGCGCCTTATCGTGGACATGTTCGAATGGTGCTCCACGAACACTCCCGCGTGGAACACGATCTCGATCTCGGGCTACCACATTCGCGAAGCCGGTTCGACGGCCGCGCAGGAGCTCGCGTTCACACTCGCCGACGGCTTCACGTACGTGGAGCGCGGCATCGAACGTGGTCTGGACGTTGACGACTTCGCGCCGCGACTGTCGTTCTTCTGGGACATCCACAATGATTTCTTCGAGGAGATCGCGAAGCTGCGTGCCGCCCGACGCATCTGGGCGCGCCACCTGCGCGATCGCTACGGCTCCACGAACCCGCGTTCATGGATCATGCGGTTCCACTCGCAGACTGCCGGTGTGACGCTCACGGCGCAGCAGCCGATGAACAACGTGGTGCGCGTTGCCTATCAGGGGCTCGCAGCTGTGCTCGGCGGCACGCAGTCGCTGCACACCAACAGCATGGACGAGACGCTGGCATTGCCGAGTGAAGAAGCAGTGCAGGTGGCCCTGCGCACGCAACAGGTACTCGCCTACGAAACCGGTGTGCCCAATGTCGCCGATCCGCTCGGTGGCTCGTACTACGTGGAGGCGCTCACCGACAAACTCGAGGCCGAGGCGGAAGCGCTGTTCGAGCAGATCAACGAGCAGGGCGGTGTGGTGCGCGGCCTCGAGGACGGATGGTTCCAGAAGCGCATTGCGGAAGCGGCGTCCCGCCAACAGTGGGAAATCGAACAGCGCCGCAAGCTGGTGGTCGGCGTGAACGAGTTCGTGACCGATGAGCCGGAGCTCACGATCCCGCTGCTCAAGGTTGGAGCGGAGGCCGAGGCCGAGCAGCGCGAGCGCATGGCCAAGCTGCGCGCCACGCGGGACAGCGCGCTCGTTGCATCCCGTCTCGATGCGCTCCGCGAGGCTGCGCGCACCACGGAGAATGTCGTGCCGTTCATCCTGGATTGCGCACGGGCATATTGCACGCTGTATGAAATTCGCGCCGCGCTCGAGGATGTCTTCGGGGCGTATCGCGAGCCGGTATTCTTCTGAGTCCGGCGAGAAAGCGAGTGGCAGCCAACGCTGCCGGTCGGAAGTCCACCACCGCCCCATGGTGGACCAGTCACTTCGACGACTGGTACCTGCACGAGTATGAGCCGCTCTTTACTGCCGCGCGCGATCGTCAGGAGGTCGCGCGGCTGGTGGAGGTGCTCGGCGAGTTGCCGAGTGGCGCTCGCGTGCTCGACTGCCCCTGCGGCCAGGGGCGCCACGCGCATCTGTTGGCCGAGGCTGGCTTCAACGTGGACGGCATCGACTACTCGGCCAACCTGCTCGACGCGGCGCGCGCGCGAGGCACTGGACGTACGCTGCGCTACCATAAGCGCGACATGCGCTCCCTCGCGGCGCGCTGGACCGGGCGCTTTGACGCAGTGGTGAACCTGTTCACCTCGTTCGGCTTCTTCGACAACGCCGCTGATGACCGGCGCGTACTCCATGAGTTCGCCCGTGTGCTCAAGCCAGGTGGGTTGCTGATCTTTCATGGCGGCAGTCGCGACGGCGTGATGGCCAAGTTTCTCAGTCGGGATTGGTGGACCACGGCCGACGGCACCATGTTCGGGCAGGAGCGCCATTTCGACCCGCTGAGCGGATTTCTGCACGTGCGCGCCACGTGGCACGGTCCCCGCGGGGCTGGCGAACGAGAGCACAAGATCCGCCTCTACTCGGCATCGCACCTCACGGAGCGACTGGCCGAGGTGGGTTTGGTGGTGGAGGAGGCCTTCGATGGTTGGACCACGCGCGCGCTGCACCGACGTGCGGGCGAGATGCTGCTCGTGGCCCGGAAGGACTGAGGCACGCGTCGGGCGCTCGGTCGCTGTTCGTTGCCGCGCCGCATGGAAACACCCTAACTTTCCGCTATGTCACGTCCAATTCGAGTTCTCGTAGCCAAGCCCGGCCTTGATGGCCATGATCGCGGCGCCAAGGTGGTGGCCGCCGCTCTGCGCGACGCCGGCATGGAGGTCATCTACACCGGGTTGCACCAGACCCCGGAAATGATCGCCTCGGCCGCCGTGCAGGAGGATGTGGATGTAGTGGGGCTGTCCATCCTCTCAGGCGCGCACATGACACTCTTTCCGCGCGTGTACGACCTGCTCGTGGAGGCCGGTCGGGAAGATATTCTGGTCACCGGCGGCGGCATCATCCCCAAGGAGGACATGGCCGCGCTCGAGACCAAGGGCATCGGCCGGTTGTTTGGGCCGGGCACGAGCACCCAGGATCTCGTGGAGTTCATTCGCGAGTGGTTCGCGGCGCACAAGGCGCAGGAGGCGTGAGCGCCCGCCTCCGGGACCTCGCGACCGAAGTCCGCGCGCTCGAGGCAACGCTCCGTGAGGGGGGCGGCGCCGCCAAGGCCGCCAAGCAGCATGATCAGGGCAAGCTCACCGCTCGCGAGCGTGTGACGGGTCTGCTCGATCTCGATGCACCGTTTCTCGAGATCGGCCTGCTTGTCGCCCATGATCGCTACGACGGTCAGGCACCTGCCGCCGGCGTGATCACGGGACTCGGCATGGTGGGTGGCCGTGAAGTGGTGGTGGTCGCGAACGACGCGACCGTCAAGGCTGGTTCGTGGTGGCCGGAGACCATCACCAAGATTCTCCGCGCGCAGGAAGTCGCCATGCGCTGTCGCGTGCCCATTGTCTATCTCGTGGACTCGGCCGGCGTGAACCTCCCGTACCAAGGCGGCGTGTTTCCGGGCCAGTTCGGCGCCGCGCGCATTTTTTACTACAACTCCATCATGCGCCGCTACCTGCGCATTCCGCAGTTTTCGGCGGTGATGGGGCAATGCGTGGCGGGCGGGGCGTATCTCCCGGCACTGAGCGATGTCATCCTGATGGTGAAGGGGTCGTCGTTCATGGGGCTCGGCGGCCCCAATCTCGTGAAGGGCGCGACGGGTCAGACGGTGGACGGCGAAACGCTGGGCGGAGCCCTCACGCACACCGAGGTGAGCGGCGTCGCGCACTACGCGGTTGACGATGACCACGCCTGCCTCACCAAGCTGCGCGAGCTAATTGGCCGGCTGCCGGCACCGCCGCACCGTCCGACAGGGCGCCCCGACACCGCACCGGCAACGGCGCCGGATTCGCTGTACGACATGCTGCCCAACGACCATCGCATGTCGTACGACATGCACGACCTGCTGAAGGCCGTGCTCGATGATGGAACGATCGACGAGTTCCAGCCGAATCTCGCCAAGGAAATGATCTGCGGTGACGCCAGCATCGAGGGTGTGCCGGTCGGCATCATCGCCAACCAGCGCGGCCTCATCAAGGGTCGGCCCGGTGAGCGTCCGCGATTCGGTGGCATCATCTACGCCGAGAGTGCGGACAAGGTCGCGTACTTCATCGATCGCTGCGATCGGCAGGGCCTGCCGATCATCTTCGTGCAGGATGTTTCGGGCTTCATGGTGGGTCCCGATGCAGAGCATGAAGGCATCATTCGCGCCGGCGCGCGGTTCGTGGAAGCGATGGCCTGCGCGCGCGTGCCGAAGATCGTGCTCACGGTCAATCACGCCAGCGGCGCTGGGTACTATGCGATGGCGGGGCAGGGGTTCGACCCCGACTTCATCCTCTCCTGGCCCACTGGTCGCATGGCCGTGATGGAGGGCGAAGCGGCCGTTCAGGCTGTCCACGGGCCCACCTTTGAGAAGGCCAAGCAGGCCGGTGTGCAGCCGTCAGCGGCCGTGCTCGAGTCGGCCGATTCCATGCGCGCGGACTACGAAACGCAGCTGGACGCCCGCTACGCCGGAGCACGGGGCTTCATCGACGCCATCGTGTATCCGGAAGACACGCGCGACCTGCTCGCGCTCGCGCTGCGCGCTGCACTCCACAATCCCGGACCGCACCTCGGCGCGTTCGTGCTGCCGCCCATGCCAATGAGCGGCGCGTGAGCGCACCACATCTCGTACACAATTCCCATGTCTGATTCCACAGCTGATATGTCCGCGCAGGATCGCGTGGTTCGCGTCGCCAGCGGCCAGGGCTTCTGGGGTGACTGGCTTGAAGCGCCGCGTCGCCAGGTCGAAGGTGGTCCGGTGGACTATCTCATGCTCGACTACCTCGCCGAAGTCACGATGTCCATCGTGCAGAAGCAGAAGGAGCGCGACCCGAACATGGGCTATGCGCGCGACTTCGTGGGTGCCATGGAGAGCGTTTTTGCGGCTGTCGCGGAACGTGGCGTCAAGGTGATCGCAAACGCGGGGGGTGTGAATCCGGTCGCGTGCGCACACGCCGTGTTGGCCGCAGCCGACAAAGCCGGTGTACGCGGCAAGCTCAAACTCGGCGTGGTGACTGGCGACGACCTGCTTCCGCGTCTGGACGAGTTGCTCGCGGCTGGCCACGAACTCAAGCACATGGAGACGGGTGCGCCCCTCTCCACCGTGCGTGATCGCGTCCTGTCGGCCAACGCCTATATCGGCTCCACGCCAATCGTCGAGGCGCTGTCGCGTGGTGCGAACGTGGTGATCACCGGGCGCAGCACCGACACCGCCCTCACCATGGCGCCGCTGCGCCACGAGTTCGGCTGGGGCGCGGAGGATTGGGACAAGATGGCCGCTGGCATCGTGGCTGGACACATTCTGGAGTGTGGCGCGCAGGCGTCCGGCGGCAACTGCATGCACGATTGGCGCAACATTCCGGACCTCGCCAACGTCGGCTATCCCATTGCCGAGGTGAGCGCGGACGGCTCGTTTGTCATCACCAAGCATCCCGGCACCGGCGGGCGGGTGAGCGTGCCCGGTGTCACCGAGCAGTTGGTGTATGAGATGGGCGATCCCAAGAGCTATATCACACCCGACGTGGTGGCCGACTTCACGAGCATCCATCTCGATGCGGATGGAGAGAACCGCGTGCGCGTGCACGGCATCACGGGTGGACCGGCAACGCCGATTCTCAAGGTCTCGCGTGCCTATCGCGCTGGCTACATGGCCGTGGG
>JBBSPE010000215.1:0-6205 GCA_038259155.1 Gemmatimonadales bacterium | reverse complement strand
TCTGGGGGCGTTGGCCAGCATCGTGCGGCTGGCGGCGGCGCGCGATCGGGCGGGGTTGGCAGCGCTCGCGGCGCAGGCCGATGCGTCAGCCAATGCGTCAGCCAATGCGTCAGCCAATGCGTCAGCCAATGCGTCAGCCGATGCTTCGGTCCAAGAGGGCTGACATCACGTTGCGAAACTGTGCGTCCATGCCGCGCCGCGAATAATCCTGCGCCACGGTGCGGGAGGCTGCAGCGCCCACCCGTGTGCGCAGCGCGGGATCGTCGGCCAGGCGACAGATCGCATCGGCGGCAGACTGCACATCGCCAGCGCGATACACCATGCCGCTCTGCTCGTGATGCACCGCCTGGCACACCGTGGGAATGTCCGGCACGCTCAGCGCGAGTCCAGCACTCATGTACTCGATGATGGCCAGCGAAAACGCTTCACCGCGCGACGGATGCAGCGCCAGATGCGAGGAACACAGTAGCCGGCGCACGTCGGTGCGCCGTCCAGCAAACACAAAGCCGTCGCCCACACCCGCGTCGCGCGCATACGCCTGAAACATCTCCATGTCCGGCCCGTCACCACAGAACACGAACACCAGGTCGCGGCGCGCGCGCGTGACCACGCACTCGCGCGCCACATCGATCGCGAAGCCGATGTTCTTGTAGCGCTCGGCGCGCGAGACGGTCATGCACACCAACGCGTGCGCGGGGAGCGCGAGCGTACGGTGCGCGTAGCTCGCGTCGCCGTCGCCGTCGCCGTCGCACACGAATGGCTCGATACCGTTCTGCACCACCGCAAGCCGTGCCGCGGGAATGCGCGCGTTCGCGATGGCGCGTTCACGGATGATGGGTGATACGCACAGCTGCATGTCGCACGCCAGTGCACCCACGCGTCGCCAGATGGACTTGAGCGCACCCTTGAGGCCGTTCACCGGTGGGCGGTCGCCGGGTGTGTGATCGTGGTTCACGATCAGGCGCACGCCGTTCAAGCGCATCAACAGGTAGAAGAGGTGACTGAACGCACGGTCGGTGAAATACACGGCGCGCACGCGATGCTGTCGCACGAATCGCAGCGCTCGGAACCAGTTGCCCAGTCCGCGGCCGGGGAAGGTCTCGATGATCGTGGGGATGCCGGCGCTGCGGATAGCGGCGGGCACTGGTCCGTCCACCGGGTAGGCCAGCAACGGCTCCAGCCCCCGGGCGCGGCCGAGTGTCGCGAGTTCCACCCAGAAGTGCTCCATGAGCCACCACGCAAACCCGACGTCGGGCTTGTAGTTGGCCACAAGCAGCAGCGTGCCTTCGGCGCCGGGTCTGTGCTCGCTCGCTGCAACTTCAGCGGGCGCGCTCACGCGACGCGATGCGTCACGCCGCAGACGCGTCGGCCGGCTGCCGGTGCGCGGCGGCCTGCAGCACGTCGAGCGTGCGACGCCCGATCACATGCCAGTTGAAGCGTTCCTCCACGTCCTGCCGAGCGGCGCGGCCCATGGCGGGCAACTCGGCGCGGCGTGCCGCCAGATCACGCAGCTTCTGCTGCAGGTCAGGGGCGGTGTTGTCGAACAGTACGCCGTTCCTTCCGGGTTGAATCACGTCGGCCAGCTGGCCCACGTGCGACGCGACCACCGGCCGACCACAGGCCATGTAGTCGAACAGTTTCATCGGCGAGCCGTGCGAGCCCCAGCGCGACCAGAAGAAGGCGGGGTGGATGACCACGGCCACATCCACGGCGCGCAGGTACTCGCCCACCTTGGTGTGCGGCACGCGCACGTACGACACGGTGTTGGACGCCTTGATGGGGCGCGGCCCTTCCTGATTGAGCAGCAGCACGAAGCGCACCGGATCGCCCGCCGATTCGCACATGGTGATGGTGCGCTCGAGCACGTCGAGCCCCTGCCACGGATAGATGGGCGAGCCCGCGTACAACACGGTCAGGTTGTCGGAGAAGCCGGGCGGCAGCTCGGCGATCGGTCCATCGGGGCGATGCGTTTCGTGGTCGGCACCGTTCTCGATGGTGATCGCGTTGCGGATGCCCAGCCCTTCGCGCGCATAGTCGGTGACACAATCGGAGACGCACACGGCCGCGCGCACATGTGTGGCCAACCGGCGGCGCAGCGTCTCCTCGGCGCGGATGGCGGGCATCTGCCGCCACGCGTGGGCGCGTCGTTTGATGCCGTCAACGAGCCGCCCCACGCCAGACCGCTCCTGGCGGTCGCCACCCAGCCAGGAGAACGCCAGATTTTCGTTGGCCGGCGAGTTGATCTCCCAGACAATGGGGACGCTGGTCTGCTCGATGAGGGCGACCAGCGCGGGCTCACTGCCCAGCCGATTCGCGTCGATCCGGATGTACAGCACGTCGGCCGCGGCTTCGAGCGCCGAGAGCCCCTGAGGCGTGCGCGGAAATGCCTGCACGCCTTCGATGGTATCGTCGCCCCAGGTGAGCACCTCGTGGCCCTCGTGCAGGAAGCGCCGAACGAGCTGCAGCGCATGCACGTGATTGCCGCCCTTGGGCGGAAAGGCCTTGAAGTTGTAGATCGACGCGATGCGCACAGGAGCGGGGAACGAGGGAATCGGGTGAGACGCGCGGGCGGCTCAGCGGTGCTGCGTGGCCTCCGCCAGGCAGGCATCGGCCGCGTCCAGCTTGGTGATGAGCGACTCCACGCCGCGATGCGAGGTGGTGACGAGCCGATCCCAGTCCTTCAGCAGGAGCGTGGCCCGCGCGATGAGCGTCGCGCCGTCCGCGTCCTCAATTTGCGTGACGAGGTCGGGCAGCCCGAGCGCGCCGAAGAGCTCGGTGGTCTTGAACTCGTACGCGATCGGGAGCACCGGCCGCCCTACGCATAATGCCAGAATGGCCACGTGCATGCGTGTGGCCACGATCACATCGAAGGTGGCGAGCGTGTCGCGCAGCTCTTCCGGGCCGCGAAACTGCCCATCGACGGGAATACGCGCGGCGACCTCTGGAGGCAACAGCGCCGCGGCCCGGGCGGCGGTGCGGGCGTCGTCGGTCCAGTAGTCGGGAATGCCTTGGCAGGACGACAGAAACGTGACCTCGGCGCCGTGGGTGGTCACGAACCAGGCGGCCAGGTCAGCCACGCCCTGCAGATAGCGCTGCTCGGCGCGTCCGTCGGCGTCGTCGGCAAAGCGCTTCCACTCGCGCACCGAGATGGCCACGCGGAGCGGCCGCGAGCCGTCGGGTGGCGAGAGGGTGGCGGCCGCGGCGGCGTGCGCCCCGTGCCGCGCGAGGGCAAACGCGGCATCGGGCACCACCCGCACGAGTGATTCGTGCACGCCGAGTGCGGTGACGTGCGATCGCGAGCGGGGGTCGCGCACGAGCACGAAGCGGGCGTGGGTGAACACGGCACGGAATCGCGGCGCGAGTCGTGAGGCCGTAAAGGGACCCATGGACTGCTGCATGAACGCGAAATGGCGGCCGAGGGCGAGGGTGAACTCGTAGTCCCTGAGGGCCGGCTCCATGTCGTACGCGGGGACGAGGTACGTGCCGCCGCTCGCCACCACGAGATCGGCCGCGAGGTACTCGCGAATGATGGCCCGTTCGTCCGCGCTGGTGAGCAGCGCAGCCAGTGGCGTGAGTCCGCCCTGCATGGCGCGTCCCGCGGTGCGGAATCGCCAAGCGTCGTAGCGTCGCAGCCGGTGTTCGTAGCCCCAGGCGGCGATGCGTCGGGCGATCCCGCGGCGTTTGCGCGCGCCGAACAGTGAGGGCACGAATCGCATCCAGGGGTACAGGCCGGCGGCCGCCTGTGCCTGTGTGTCCACGGCGGCGACGTGGGTATCGGCGCCGAGCGCGCCACGGAGCAGCACGACCGAACCCTGCAGAATGGCGGCGTCGCCCGGGTTGAGCGCGACGATGGTGGTGACGAGCACCTTCACTCGGCGACCGCCGCTGGTGCGTAGCCGAACTTCTCCAGCCACGGGCCGCAAACCGCGTCAATGGTGGCGAGCTCGTCCGGGCCGTAGAACTCGCCCCAGACCGCACGGCGATCGCCCTTGGGTTGAAACTGGACGTCCATCTGCTCGGCAATCGAATGGAGCGGATCGAGGCCCACGTCGCGGCAGAGCGAGGCGATCTGCGTCTCCTTGTCCAGCATGAAGTCCTCGTAGCGCGAAACCACCACGCGCTCGCCGGCGCGATCGGCGATCTCCGCCATGGCGACCCAGCGGCGGGCCATGCGCTCGAACGGGTCACGCCCCTGGAGGGTGGGCGAGCGACCTTCGAGCACGCGACGCCAGGCGCCCTGTGTATTCGAGATCAGGGGCGCGAGCTCGGCGGCGCGCCCTGGAAGGCGCAGCCGGTTGAGAATCGAGCGGATATTGTCACGTGGATCACGGATCGTGAACACCCAGCCGGCATCTGGATAGGCCGCGGACAGATCGTCGTAGAAGAAGATCAGGTTGGGATCTTTGATCAGCGCTCCTCGAAAGATGCGCGGGTACCGTCGCATGAGCTCGCCGAGCTTGAGCTGGCCGTCGAACAGCGCATCACGAAACTGTATCCCCTTCATGTCGAGCTGGTAGAACGGGTCGTTCAGGGTCGCGGTGCCGCTGGCGAGCCCCATGAGCTTGAGGATCGCGGTCGTGCCCGACTTGGGCATGCCGCTGATGAAGACCCCTGGACGTGGCGGGGCGCTCAGCCGGAGGATGAGCCGATCGAGAAAGGACATGTCGGGGCGGAAGCGCGAATCGGCAGACGGTGCACGTGAATCACGACGAGCGCGACACGGACATAGGATGGCAACCTACTGACGCACAAGCTAAGCCAGCCGCAATCGATCCTGTCAAGCACCGCGCAGCCATGCGTGTGCTTGTCCTGCCTCCGGATGGTTGCTTGATTTGTGGGAGCTCGTCTGTTTGGTACCGACGCCTGCCCGACCCCATTCCCACGTCATGCTGACCATCTACCGCAAGGTGTATTCGCTGCTCGACGCTCGCGAGCGTCGGCGCGCCCTGCTCGTGTTGATGCTCATGCTGCTGATCGCGATCAGCGAAATGTTGGGGGTCGCATCGCTGCTGCCGTTCATCGCGGTGCTGTCAAAGCCGAGCGTCATCGAGACCAACCAGTACCTGCACTGGGTGTACGAGACGCTTGGATTCGGGTCGCAGCAGGCTTTCCTGTTTGCGCTCGGCTGTGGCTTTTTCGGTTTCCTGGTCGGGAGCCTTGTGCTCAAGGCGCTGGGCATGTGGGGGCAGCTGCGCTTCTCACAGAATCGCAGCCTCACCTGGACCGACCGGCTCATTGCGTCGTACCTCCGGCAGCCGTACCACTGGTTTCTGAGCCGGCACAGTTCCAGCCTCGCCACCTCGATCCTCGCTGAGGTGGACACGGTGGTCAATCAGGCGCTGGTGCCGGCCATGCAGGCGATCTCGCAAGCATTTGTCGCGGTGCTCCTGCTGACGCTGCTGGTGGTGGTGGATCCCACGCTCGCGGCGTCCGTCGCCGTGGTGATGGGTGGTGGGTATGCGGCCATCGCCATGGCCCTGCGCAATCGAATGCGCGCTCTGGGCGAGGAACGGCGCAAGGCCAATCGCGCGCGTTTCCACGTGGTGCAGGAGGCGTTCGGCGGCATCAAGGACATCAAGATCGGCGGACTCGAGGAACGCATGCTGGCGCGGTTCCGCATTCCCTCGCTCACGCGTTCGGAGCGCATCATCTCCACCTCCGTCGTGGCACAACTCCCCTCATTCTTCATGCAGGGCCTGCTGTTCGGCGGCATGCTGCTGGTGCTGTTGTACCTCATTGCACGCCGCGGCAGCTTCACCGAGGCGCTGCCCGTCATCAGCATGTATGCCCTGGCCGGCTACAAGCTCATGCCGGCGGTGCAGGCGGTCTTCGAAGCGACCAACAAACTGCGGTCGTCGGAAACGGCGCTGGATTCGCTGGTTGAAGATCTGGAGGTGCTTGAGCAGTCGGCCGTGCACCACCCGACCGCTCGCAAAGGAGAGCCGGCGCTACCGCGACTGGCGCTGCGGCGGCAGCTGGAGCTCGACACCGTTCGTTTCAGCTATCCGGGCGCCGACCGCGAGGCGCTCCAGGGGGTGTCGCTCACGCTGCCGGTGTGTCATTCGATCGGACTGGTGGGCTCCACGGGCTCGGGGAAGACCACGCTCGTGGATGTGGTGCTCGGCCTGTTGCAGCCCTCGTCCGGTGCGCTCCGGGTGGACGGCACCTTGGTCTCGAGCGCCAACGTGCGGTCCTGGCAGCGCTC
>JBBSPE010000214.1:0-6272 GCA_038259155.1 Gemmatimonadales bacterium | reverse complement strand
CTGATAGCGGGCCGACAGGTCGAACAACGTGATCATGCGCAGGCGCGACAACACGTTGCCGCGGCGCGCCGCGCTGGCCTCGGGCTCCTGCTCCAGATAGCCGTCGGCCGCGGCCGAAATGTCCATGGTGCGCGCCGGAACGCCGAGTGCGTCGATCACCAGCTGGGCGTGGGCCAGCGAATCAGGGCTCGAGGCGCGGTACGGCATGCGCACAGCCGTGACATTCTGCGCGCCGAGCGCACGCACGGCGAGGTAGGTGCTCACCGCAGAATCCACGCCACCCGACAGCCCGACCACCGCGCGCGCGAAGCCGCGCCGCGCAAACTCCTCGCGGAGAAAGCCCACGAGCCAGTCAGCCGTGAGCGCCGGGTCGATGGCCAGCGACGGCGGCCCGCCTTGCTGCCGCAGGGACACGCGGGTTACGGAGACGGCGTCGTCCGTCTCGGCCGCGCTCGCCGAAGAGACCGTGAGTTCGCTTGGCACCGCGAACTCCCCGGTGCGGAACCCTCGCGCATCCTGAATCATGTCGGCGGCTGGCGGCTCGGACCCGTCATACTGCAGCAGGACCGGCTCCTGTGCGCGCACGATCGCAAGCTGTTCGAGCACGTGCGGCAGCGCGACGCGCAGGTCGGCCAGCAGCGGCGAGTCGGAACGGGCGCGGACCAGGTCATCGAGGTCGATCGTGGCGATGACGAGATGCTCGTCCCACACGGGGGCGCGTACGCGCACGTCGCCAGCCGGCCCCACAATCAGGGAGCTGCCGGCAAAGCGCTTGCCACCTTCGGTGCCGACCAGATTGGCTAGACTCGTGAAGACACCTTGCTCCTCGGCGATATCGCGCATGAGGCGTTCCCATCGGGCGCCGCTGGCCGGTCCGGCCACACCATCCTCCCGCGCCTGCGGGCCGCGCGCGGGAGCGGCGCTCACCACGAACACCACCTGCGCACCGTCGAGCGCTGCGATGGTACCTGAGAGCGAATGCCAGGCGTCTTCGCAGATGAGCATCGCCGCGCGTCCCCACGGCGTCTCGAACGCACGCAGCGCCGTACCGCGCTCCACGAAGCGCTCCTCGTCGAACAGGCCGTAAGTGGGCAGGTAGTTCTTGCGGTGCACGTGGCGCACCACCGGCGGCTCGTCGGCGAGGCCGATCGTGATGTAGGCGACGCTGTTGAACAGCGTTTCGCGCCAGCGCTCGTAGAAGCCCACAATCACGTCCACGGTGGTGGCCGTCCGCCCGTCCAGCTCGCAGGCGATGCGGTAGGCGTCGTCCAAATCGATGGCGAGCGCGCCAGCCGCGTAGGCGAGCTCGCGCACCCCGCCCTCCACGAAATAGCCGGACAGCGCCGTCTCGGGGAACTGGATGACCTGGGGCACCGGCTCGGCGGCTGTGGCCTGCGCGCAGAGGCGGCCAAGGCGCGCCACATTTCCGGCGAGATCTCCCTTGCGGGGAGCGAACTGGCAGACCGCGAGGGTCAGCGGGCGAATCGTGTCAGCGGGCATGCTCCAAGCTGACGTGATCACCGTCGCCGATCAACTCGGGCGACTCGGGGTAAATTGGGGGATGTCCTTGTTTCGAGCGGTTTCTGGCGCCCAGCGCGCCTCGAAGGCGCGATCCGCAGCCCAATCTGTGGCTGTTGGCCGAGTGACTTCGGTTCGACGTTTCGTGGCGGTGCTGGCTGCCGGTCTCGCAGTCTTCTCCGGCACATCTGCCAGCGCCCAGGGCGGCCGCCCCGCAAACGAGCCGTGGCGCATCATCGAGCCGCCGCAGTCCACCATGGTCCTGGCGCGCAACGGCACCCTGCTCGGCGAGTTTGGCGTCGAGCGGCGAGTGTCGGTATCGCTGTCGTCACTGCCCAAATACGTGGGGACCGCCTTTGTGGCAGTGGAGGACAAGCGCTTCTACCAGCACGACGGCGTGGACCTCATTGGCGTGGCGGCCGCCATCAAGGACGCAGTCACGAGTGGCGACGTGCGCGGTGCCAGCACCATCACGCAGTTGCTGGTGGGCAATATGCACCCCGACATCATTGATCGGCGCGACCGCTCGCCCGCGCGCAAACTGCGCGAACAGCAGGCCGCGCGCGACATGGAAAAGCGCTACAACAAGCAGCAGATTCTCGAGGCGTTTCTCAACCAGATTCCGTTCGGCCACGGCTGGAACGGCATCGAGTTGGCTGCACGACACTACTTCGGCAAGGCGGCGTCCAACCTCACGTTGGCCGAAGCGGCGTCGCTGGCTGCCATGCCCAAGAGCCCGGTGCAGTACGATCCGGTCAAGTATCCGGACCGCAACCGGGAGCGGCGCAACCTGATTCTCTCGCTCATGCGCGATCAGGGGTACATCACGGCCGCGCAGGCTACCGCGGCGCAACGCACGCCGCTCCGTACCGTGCCCAACTATGGCGTGGTGTCGGCGCCGTGGGTGATGGACGTGGTGCGAATCCAGGCGGAGCGCGCCGGCGTGCCGGTGCAGCAGGGTGGCTACCGCATTCACACCACCATTGATCCCGCCGTGCAGGCGGCAGCGCAAGCGGCCCTCGTGAGCGGCATCGCCGAGATGGAATCGCGCGCCGGCTGGAGTCATGGCACCTGCCGCAAGCAAACCGGCGCACGACGCACGTGTCTGGAGGGTGCGGTGGTGGCGGTGGACCCATACACCGGTGACGTGCGCGCGCTGGTGGGCGGACGCGACTACGCGTCGTCGTCCTTCAATCGGGCGGTGGACGGCAATCGCCAGCCCGGCAGCTCGTTCAAGCCGTTCGTCTATGCCACCGCGATCGCGCAGGGGCTCACCGCCAACGCCGCCGTGGCCGACACCGCGATGCACGTGCCGCTCCCGGAGGGTGGATTCTACGAGCCCGGCAACGCTGACGGCGGCTTTCTCGGCGCGCTCACGTTGCGCGAGGCACTCACGCGCTCGCGCAATCCCGTGGCGGTGCAGCTCGGCCTGGACTTCGGGCTCGACAGCGTGACCGCACTCGTGCAGCGCGCCGGTCTGCGTGCGCCCATCGCGCCGTATCCGGCCAGTGCGCTGGGCGCGAGCGTGGTGCAGCCGCTCGATTTCATCACGTCGTACGCCGTGTTCGCCAACGGGGGGCTGGCCGTGGAGCCGCGCTTCATTGAACGGGTGGACGACCGCGCCGGCCGCGTGGTGTTCAGTCCGCGCGCCTCCACCCCCACGCCGGCCATGGACCCGCGCGTCGCCTTCATTGTGCGGGACATGATGCGCGACGCCGCCGAGCGCGGCACCGGCACGGCGGCACGCCGAGCGGTTCCCGCCGCCGTGCCGCTGGCCGGCAAGACGGGCACCAGCAACGACAATGTGGACGGGTGGTTTGTGGGCATGACGCCCGACCTCGTAGCCGGCGCGTGGCTGGGCTTCGATGTGCCGCGCACCATTACGCCCGGTGCGGCTGGCGGCAGCCTGGCGGCGCCGATCGTGGGGCAGGTGCTCGCGTCGGCCGCAGTCACCCGATCGGCCGCCGCGTGGGATGCGCCGCCGGGACTCGTGTCGGTGGCGCTCGATCGCGACACCGGGCGCGATGCCGATGCACTCACGCCGCCGAGCCGTCGCTATACCGAGTGGTTCCTGGACGGCACAGAACCGGGCGCGGCGCGCAGCTGGCCGTGGAGCCTGTTCCGGCTTGGGCCGATTGGGTACTGACCGATACACGCCCGAATTGCAAACGGGCACCACCCGAAGGTGACGCCCGTGCAGTGTTCGAGACGCGGCGAGCACCGCGCAACCACCTTCGCTACAGATCCACCGGACGGCGCGGACGGAACTCGCCCGGCATCACTTCCACGCGGCTGATATCGGCCAGCGGGATGGTGCGGAACTCATTGCGGAACAACGAGAACGCGACGAGCTCGCCGTTCTCGATGGAGTACGGCTCGTAGCTGCGCTCGTACTCCGTGTCGCCGCTCTCCGCCTCGTACCGCACGCGCATGCGCACCTTTCGCTTCTGCCGGCCCGCGTCGCGCAATGTTGCCTCGAACGACGTCGGTTGCGGGGACAGTTCACTCATCGGTTCCTCCAGCGAAAGCATTCCTCGGGTCTTCCGGGACGCGTCACCGCGTTCCACCGGCCGTCGGGCTCCATCCGACGCGATCCTGCATACTGCGCACGAGCGAGGCCAGCCCGCAAGGCGTCCGGGCGTTGTGGCCGAGCCGGACACCCGACGAGCGTCCGGCCAACGAGACTTGTCCTCAGGGACGGCGCGTAGGAAGTTGTCCGCAACCCGCTCAGGAGCTTGCGATGGCGCGCACCCCCTTGTTTCCCTTTCTCAGGCGATCACTGCAGCTCGCGCACCAGGCGCAAGCCACTGGTCGCTCCCCTGACGCCGTTTGCGCCGATGCCGCCGAGGCGGCCACCGCCCACGCGCTCAGTCGGCGGCACTTCGTGGCCGGCTCGTCCGCCACGCTTGCGGGGCTGGCGCTCACGGGCTGTGCGCCGGGCCTGCGCAGCGCCGGAACCGCCAGCGGTGGCGCACCGTCAGCCGGCAGCGCGCGCGCGTCGAGCGAGGACCCCGTGGTGATCGTGGGGGCGGGCATCGCCGGCCTCACCTGCGCGTTCCGGTTGCGTCAGGCCGGCATTCCGGTGCGCCTGCTGGAGGCGCAAAGCCGCACCGGCGGTCGCATGTTCTCGCTCCGCAATCATTTCGCTGACGGGCAGGTGTGCGAGTTGGGTGGTGAGCTCATCGACACCGGGCACACCACCATCCGCGCCCTCGCGGCCGAGCTCGACATCCCGCTCAACGACCTGGCCGCCGAAACGCCCGGCCTCGACGAAACCGTGTGGCACATTGGCGGCGCGAAACGGTCCGAACAGGACGTGGTGGAGGCGTTCATGCCCTTGGCGCAACGCATTGTGCAGACGCTGGCGCCGTTCGGTGATGACTTCGACCCGACGGCGCTTGCGCCGCAGAGCGCGGAGGCACTCGATCGTACCACGTTGGCCGAGTGGCTGGACCGTGAAGGTGTGACCGGTTGGTTCCGCACACTGCTCAACGTCGCGTACACCACGGAGTACGGACTCGAAACCGATCGCCAGTCGGCGCTCAACTTTCTGCTCATGATCGATCCGTCGTCGCCGCCGTTTCACATTTTTGGTGACAGCGACGAACGCTTTCATGTACGCGGCGGGAATGACCGCATCGTGCAGACGCTGGCCACGCGGGTGGCGGACCACATCGAAACCGATACAGTACTCGAAGCCGTGGTGCGGCGCGCCGACGGCCGACACACACTCACCTTCCGGCGCGACAGCGGCGTCCGCACGATCATCGCGCGGCACGTGGTGCTCGCGATGCCGTTTACCACGTTGCGCGACGTGAGCCTCGATGTGCCCATGTCGCCGGCCAAACGCGCCGCCATTTCCTCGCTCGGCTACGGTACCAACGCCAAGCTCATGGTGGGCTTCTCGTCTCGACCCTGGCGCGACCGCTACAACTCCAACGGCAGCGTGGTCACCGACCTGCCGTTTCAGCTGGTGTGGGAAACGAGCCGCAAGCAGCCGGGCGCTGCGGGTATTCTCACCAACTTCAGCGGCGGCAATCACGGCGTGGCCGTGGGGCAGGGATCACCGGCGGAACAGGCGGGTGCGCTCGTGCGCGACCTGGATCGCGTGTTTCCCGGAGTTGCGGCCGCTCGCGACGGCATGACGGAAGCGCGCTTTCACTGGCCCACCAACCGCTGGGTTCGCGGTTCGTACTCCAGTTTTCTCGCCGGCCAGTGGACCACCGTACGCGGCCTCGAAGGCCAGTCGGTGGACACGCTGCACTTTGCGGGCGAACACTGTTCGCTCGACGCGCAGGGGTACATGGAGGGTGGCTGCGAAACGGGAACCGCTGCAGCAGAACGGGTGGCCGCGGCATTCGCCACGACCACCCGTTGAGCACTGCTGTCCAGTCAGATCGCGAACCCGCTTACACGCCCACGAGCTCCGGCTCTTCTTCCGGCACGTGCAGGCCACCGCCCACCAGCGCGATCTCCAGCACCTCATGCAGCGTCTCCACCGGGTGGAACGTGAGCGCGTCACGCACCTCCTGCGGCACGTCCTCGAGATCGTCGTAGTTGCTCTTGGGCAGAATGATGGTGGTGACACCGGCACGATGTGCGCCGAGCACCTTCTCCTTGAGCCCGCCAATGGGCAACACGCGTCCTCGCAGCGTGATCTCACCCGTCATCGCCACGTCGCGCCGCACCTTGCGGTTGGACATCTCCGACACCAACGCGGTGGCAATCGCGATACCGGCACTCGGCCCGTCCTT
>JBBSPE010000213.1:0-6337 GCA_038259155.1 Gemmatimonadales bacterium | reverse complement strand
AGTCAACGTCGTGGTAGGAGCCAAAGATGAGCTGGACCTTCACGTCCACGACCGGATAACCGGCCAGCACGCCATTCTCCAACGCTTCCTTGATGCCCTGCTCCACAGGACCAATGTACTCACGCGGGATCGTGCCGCCGACAATCTTGTCTTCGAAGATGAAGCCCTGACCGGGCTCCGACGGCTCCATGTTGATCACGCAGTGGCCGTACTGGCCCTTGCCGCCCGACTGCCGCACAAACTTGCCTTCAATCTTCTCGACACGCTTGCGGATGGTTTCGCGATAGGCCACCTGCGGGCGGCCGACGTTCGCGTCCACCTTGAACTCGCGCATCATGCGATCAACGATGATCTCGAGATGCAGCTCGCCCATGCCGGCGATGATGGTCTGTCCTGTTTCCGCATCGGACCGCACACGGAACGTGGGGTCTTCTTCGGCCAGCTTCTGCAGGGCGATCGCCAGCTTGTCCTGGTCCGCCTTGGTCTTCGGTTCCACGGCCACGTCGATCACCGGGGCCGGGAAGTTCATGGCCTCGAGAATGATGGGCTGATCTTCGGTGCAGAGCGTGTCGCCGGTGCGCGTGTCCTTGAGGCCAATGGCCGCCGCAATGTCGCCCGCGCGCACTTCCTCGATTTCCTCACGCTTGTTGGCGTGCATCTGCAGCAGACGGCCTACGCGCTCGCGCTTGTCCTTGGTGCTGTTGTACACGTACGAACCCGACTGCAGCACGCCGGAATACACGCGGAAGAACGTCAACTTTCCAACGAACGGGTCAGTGGCAATCTTGAACGCAAGTGCCGCAAACGGCGCGGTGTCGTTGATCGGCGCCTCGACGAACGTTTCGTCGTGGTGCGGCAGATGTCCCTTGATGGCCGGCACGTCGATGGGCGCCGGCATGTAGTCGATCACCGCATCGAGCAGCGCCTGCACGCCCTTGTTCTTGAACGAGGCCCCGCAGAGAATCGGAATGAACTTGCCCGCGCACGTGGCCACGCGAATGGCGTGACGAATCTCCGGCACCGACAGTTCCTCACCGGCGAGATACTTCTCCATGAGCGCTTCGTCGTATTCCACCACGGTATCGATCAGCTTGTGGCGGGCCTGCTCGACGGCGTCGTGGTAGGCCTCGGGAATATCCGTGACCGTGAACGTCTTGCCGAGCGTGGCTTCGTCGAAAATGTACTGCTTGCGCTCGATGACATCGAGATGCCCCGTGAACAGCTCACCCGAACCCACCGGGAGCTGGAGCGGCTGGGCGCTCTTGCTGAGACGATCGTGGATCATCTCGACACAGCGCTCGAAGTTCGCTCCCACGCGGTCCATCTTGTTGGCGAAGATCATGCGCGGCACCGCGTAGCGATCCGCCTGGCGCCACACCGTTTCGGTCTGCGGCTCGACGCCAGCGACCGAATCGAGCAGGGTCACGGCGCCGTCGAGCACGCGAAGCGAGCGCTCCACCTCGACGGTGAAATCCACGTGGCCCGGCGTATCGATGATGTTGATGCGGTACTCGGGGCCGTCGCCACGCTCGTCGCTCTGCCCATGACGCTGCCAAAAGCAGGTGGTGGCCGCCGACGTGATGGTGATGCCGCGCTCCTGCTCCTGCTCCATCCAATCCATGGTGGCCGCGCCATCATGAACCTCGCCGATCTTGTGGCTCTTACCGGTAGAGTAGAGCACACGCTCGGTGGTCGTGGTCTTGCCGGCGTCGATGTGCGCCATGATGCCGATGTTGCGGTAATGCTCGAGCGGTGTGGTACGAGGCATATCTCAGAGATCTCGGAGTCACGCGCGATGGCACGCGCCAGCGATGGTCATATATGGACTGCGGGAAACCAGCAAAAAAACGGCTGGACCGGGCGTCGCACGTTGCCGTGAGACCGGTATCCATCCGCTGCCGCCGGGTACATGCGCTGCTGCTGCACGCATGGGGACCCAAGCGCGCCGGTGACAGCAGGCATATCGCCAGGGAGTCTCCCCCCCGTGCCAGCACCGACGTCAAATTGCCTGCGTTGCTTTTCGGGAGATCCAGCGCCACAGGCGCCGGTTCCGGTGTTGCCTTGCGTGCGATGGCGACTGACCAGCCGCTCGTCCCCACGCCCCCTCGCCACACTGCGCGAGCCCATCTGTTCGGCCGCAGGTGGCCGGGTCCGGTTCTTTCTCAGCACTGCCTGCCTGTGGCACCCCCGTGAAATACCACCACGAGTTGACTTTGGCAGCTGAGGATCGCCGTAGCCCAGTATTATCGCCGAGCTGCCGTGGCAAGTCAAGGGCCGCACGACGGCATCGCACGCAGAGACCGGTTGGGCCAGCACGCCACCGGGAGATCTCGTCCCTGACCCCTACTTGCGGTCCCGGGTGCGGTGACGTTTGTTGCCCTGCGCCTTGCACACAGCGTTGAGTCGTGGCTTCGACGATCCTGACGATCTGTTCCGGCTCGGTGACCCAGCGCACGGAGGCATCGTCTACCATGATAGCCGCCCGGATCGCAACTCCGCAAACCGAGCGCGTGGGCGGTGCGTGCCCGGTCGTGCGGTCATCTTTATTATCTCCCATGCCCCCCGTGGATCTCTTTCCAACGCCGGCGGTACCCGCCCAGGACGACTCGCGCACCGTGTGCGTCGTAGTAGGCACGAGGCCCGAAGCCATCAAGATGGCGCCCGTCATCGCGGAGTTGCGACGCCGAAGTCCCTTCCTGCGACCGTTGCTCGTTGCCACCACACAGCATCGCGAAATGCTGACGCAGGCGCTCGATGTTTTCGGCCTCACACCAGACGTTGACCTGGGGCTGATGCAGGTCGGCCAGAACCTTGGCGTGTTCACGGCGCGCGCCATGAGCGCGCTGACCGAATGCTTCATCGAACACAAGCCATCGTATCTGCTCGTGCAGGGTGACACCAGCACCGTCACGGCCGCTGCGCTGGCCGCCTTCTACCAGAACATTCCCGTGGGGCATGTCGAAGCGGGCCTGCGATCGTTCGACCTCAGCAGCCCGTTCCCTGAGGAAGTCAACCGTCGCGTGGCCACCTGCACGGCCACCGTGCATTTTGCGCCCACGGCGCAGGCACGTGGCCATCTGGTCTCGGAGGGTATTCCTGAAGAGGACATCGTGCTTACCGGCAACACCGTGGTGGACGCGCTCAGAATGATCCCGCGCCTTCCCGTTTTTGAGACGCCGGCGCTGAACGCGATCCCGTGGACTTCCCGACGCATCGTCCTGGTCACCGTACATCGACGCGAGAGCCTTGGCGCACCGCTCGAGGGGTTGTGCGATGCCTTCCTTCGGCTGGTTGATGGGCAGCCCGACCTGCACCTCGTCTTCCCGGTGCACCTCAACCCGAAGGTCCGCGACGTCGTGCACGCGCGGCTCGCCAACCATTCCCGTATTTCGCTGCTTGATCCGCTCGCCTATCCCGAGCTGCTGGAAGTCATGCGGCGGAGTACGCTCATCATGTCCGATTCGGGCGGCATTCAGGAAGAGGCGCCGTCGCTCCACAAGCCCATCCTCATCCTGCGCGACTGCACGGAACGTCCCGAGGTCATCACGGCCGGATTCGGAGAACTTGTAGGCACCGATCCCGTGCATGTGATGGCTCGCGCCACCGCCATTCTCACGGACGCCGCGCTCTACAACCGTCGAACACGCGGCGAGAATCCCTTTGGCGATGGGCATGCCGCTGCACGGATCGTTGACGCCCTCGAAGCCCGACTGCGAACGCCGTCTCTTGTAGGCGGGCCACGGCGGCTCGATCACGGTGCGGTGAACGACACGCTCGGCCGACTGGCGCTCGCGAGTTGATGCGCCTCCGACTCTTGTGCTCCGGTAGTCTTCACATTCTCCAGTTCGCAATGCCTGCCCTCCCCGTCCGCACGGCGCTCGGCGTACCGAACGATCGCCCCACTTCCTCTCTCAACACTCGCACCGAACCGATGCGCGGCTGCGAGAGGCAAGGGTAGTGGCCGCACGCAACACACCACCACGCGCGGACAAGGCGTTCACCAACGCTGCCCGTCGCGGTTCACTGCTTGATGAGCGGCGGAAAGAAGGCGTGCGGGGTGGCCGCATCGCCCCGCATCGCTCAATGATCGGACTGCGCGCCTCGCCTGCGCTGCTGCTCGACCTGCTGGTGCTGCCGTCCATCATGCTCGTGAGCATGTTCGTTGTGCTCGACCCGCTCATGTCGGCGTGGCGCTGGCTCCTGGAGACGCTGCGCGGTCCGCTCAATCTCGGCACGTCCATCGGCACCACCGTGGTGTCGCTCCTGCCCTCGGTCACCGTGGCGGTCCCCATCTATGACGTTTCGGCTGGCTGGCCGACCTCGCCGCAGTTGGTGGGTGGGTGGGTGTTCACCATCGTGCTCGCGCTGGTGGGCGTCCTGCTGCGCGGCGCCTACATGCCGTTGGGATATCTGCTTCGTGCGCTCGCGATCCTGCAGCTGTCGGCGCAGGTGTGGTTCACGCTGGCAGGCCCGCCGTTCCCCTATGAGCTGTCCGTCTACGGGACGGGGCTGCTGGTGACCGGCGTTGTGATCCTGTTGCTTGCGCCCTTTCTGGTGGGCGCGACGTTCTTTGTCTTCGACTTTCCCTTGCAGAAGAAGTTCGCTTTGGCCCTTCTGCTGCTCGGCCATCTCGCGGTGCTTTTTCCGCTCCAGGCCACGGTGCATGTCTGGCTCATCAAGAACGGTTCGATGCTCGCCATGCCCATGATGTTCCTCGTGTTCGGCGTGCTGCTGGACGTGTTCGTGTATGTGGCACTGTACGGATGGGCCATGAGCTGGCGGTCGGGAAGTGAACTCGATGCCGTCTCGCGTCGTCCACCCGTCCCATCGCGTCGCATGCGTCGCGTCTCCGCTCGTGCCTGAGCGAACGAGCCTCTCATGATCATCACGCTTGCCACGATCGGCCTCTGGGTCGCTGTTGTCGTGCTGGCCGTGTATACGGCCCGCCACTATTTCTTCACGCTCAACCGCCTGTTCGGACGGCATCGTCAGCCGTATGTGGATATCGTGGCCGGCGAGTGGCCAACGGTTGCGGTCTTCGTGCCGGCGCACAACGAGTCGGCCGTCATTCGCGACGCACTGGACGCGTTGCTTGCGACGGACTACCCAGCGGACCGACTGATCATCGTGCCGGTGGACGACCGTTCAAGCGACGACACGCGTGCGATCCTGTTGGAGTACGCCGCGCGCGAACCCCTTCGGATTTTCCCGCACCTGCGAGATGGTGGACTTCCCGGCAAGGCGGCGGCGCTTCGCGAAGCGATGGAGCTGCACCAGACCGAGATCTTCCTGGTGTTCGACGCCGACTACGTGCCTGGCCCGCGACTCATCCGGCAACTCGCGGCACCGTTCTTCGATCCTGAAGTGGGCGCCGTGATGGGGCGCGTGGTGCCAATGAACGTGGGCTCCTCGCTGCTCACGCGCCTGCTCGATCTCGAGCGTGCCGGCGGCTATCAGGTGGACCAGCAGGCGCGGATGAACCTTGGCCTGGTGCCGCAGTACGGCGGCACCGTGGGCGGCGTCCGGCGCTCGGCGCTGCGGCAGGTGGGCGGATGGCGCGTTGACAGTCTCGCGGAGGATACCGACATCACGTATCGGCTGCTGCTGTCCGGCTGGGAAGTGGTCTACCAGAATCGGTCGGAATGCTACGAAGAGGTCCCCGAAACGTGGCCGGTGCGCATCCGTCAGATTCAGCGGTGGGCGAAGGGCCACAACCAGGTGCTCAGCTCCTACCTCGGGCGTCTGGTCCGCAATCCCATGCGACTGCCAGCCCGTCAAGTGTTCGACGGTGTGCTGCTGCTCGGCGTGTTTGTGGTGCCGCTTGTGCTCATCATGGGCTGGATCTGTGCGATCACGCTGTTCTACACGGGCGCTCGACTGCAGTGGGGTGCGATCGGTGTGCTGGCGGTGTCGTCGTTCAACACGGTCGGCAACTTTGCCGCCTTCTTCCAGGTCGCGGCGGCGAGCCGGCTCGACGGTTCGCGCGAACGCATTCGCGTGCTGCCGTTCCTTCTGCTTGGTTTTCTCGTGAGCACCTTCGCCGTGGCGCGTGCCTCAAGTTCACGATCGTCCTGGCTTCGCCAGCGCAACGTGACGTGGGACAAGACCGAACGCTTTCGCGTGGTGGCCACCGGCGGGAACGGGAACGGCAAAGGCAATGGGAACGGCGACGGACGGCCCAACGGCGGTGCCGCATGACCGGCGCTCTGGCGTTCTCGGGGGTGCTGGCCGGTACCAGTGCGGGGCTCGCGCTGCCGCTGATTCCCGCGCTGCGTGAGCTGGTCAAGCCTCGTGACGCCGGTCCACTCGACTCGGTCGGCACTGACTCTGGTGACCT
>JBBSPE010000212.1:0-6375 GCA_038259155.1 Gemmatimonadales bacterium | reverse complement strand
CACATCGGTCACGGTGGTGCACCACCCAATCACATAGATATGCTGGTGCACGCGCACCACGGCCCATGGATGCACCACACGTTCCTGGGCGTTCGCCGCACTCGCACGTTGGTATGCCAGGCGAACGGCCTGCCGGTCCTCGCGCGCCTGCCAGAGTACCGCAAACGTCTCCTGCAGCGCCGGTGGCACGGCCTCCACGGCCATGCCGCTGGTGCTCGCACCCGCGCTCGCACTCGGTGCGGCAGACGCCATGCGCACCTTGTCGCGCGCGGCCGCAACGGTGGCACGTTCCTCGGGTGGCCGCTCCAGCAGCAGCATGCCGAGTCCGAGATCGAGGGCCGCGAGCTCGCTGCGGGTGAGGCGCGGGGGACGGTGGAAGTGCGCCGATCGCTTGCCCACGCCGTCAGGGCCGAGGAACAGCTCGACCGACTCCACGAAACCGGCCACGTCGCGGTCGCTCGTGTTGAGGGCCCGCAAATCGTCGAGCAGCGTCTGCTCGCTGGTGCCGACGCGCTCGGCGAGGTCGGCGAGCGCCACGGTCGTGTCCTCATCCAGCATGGGAAGCGCGAGGCAGAGCCGCTCCATCTGATCCTGTGCGCGAACGGTCATGTGGGCTCCGTGCTGGGCGGGTTGGGTGAACGCGTTGTCTGCGTTGACGCGATTGTCTGCGTGTGCACGGCGAGCGTCTCGCGCAGCAGCGTGCACCAGTCGGCAACCACCGCCGGTGGCCCGACGGGTTCCGCATTGCCGGCAAACGAGAGCAACCAGCGCAGGAACGTGTCGCGGCGGCGCACGCGATATCGCCACGCGGAACCGCTGAGCTGTTCGGACGCCGCGTCCTGCAACACTTGCGCCGCGTGGCGCGTGGCCGAGCTCACGTCTGCACCCTGCGTCACGAAGTGCACGTCGATATCCTCTTCGTCGCCCCTGCCGAGCTCCCATGCCTGCCGAGAGCGGGCGTGTGCCCGCAGATCGAAGTTCGCCGGCGGATCAAAGTCGGCGGAGTTGGGTTGCGTGCCGTTCACTTTCACGGTGGACATGCGCGACGTGCGAAACTGTCGGCGCTCGTTCACCACTGTGTCATGCGCCACGAGATACCAGTTGCCGGTGAGATAGACGAGGCCGTACGGATGCACCGTTCGCACGTCGGTTCCACCGCGGCCCATGCTCAGGTACTCAAACGTCAGCCGCTTGCGCCGGTGTACCGCGTCCGCAATCGCCGCGAAGTTGGTGCTCGCACTCTTCACGTCCGGCGTCTGTGCGGCCGGCAGCACATCTGGCAGGTCGTGTCGCAGCTTGCGCAGCGCCTGTGCCGCATCGAGCACGAGCTGCGGCTCGCCCAGGGACTGCACCCGCTCGGCGGCTCGGCGCAGCATCACCGCTTCTTCAGGCAGCACAGAGAGCGTGGGCAGGCGACGCGCGCCGATCGCATCGCGCGGAATCACACGCGCCGCCGGCGCGGAGGGCGTCTCGGCACCCGAGAGCACCAGATACGGAAGGTAGAAGTCCTCGGCCCGCAGCTGGTAGGTGGACGGATCCCCGTCGGGCACCAGCACCGTCTCAATACGGATGCCCGCCCGTCGCAGCTCGTCCTTGTCCCGCTCGAACATGCGCAAAAGGGTGGGAGACGGCTGGTCGCGGTGGGCGTACGCCGGCACGTCGTGCGCGAGTTCAGTGAACGTCACCGCGTAGCGGCGCCGGAGGAGCGCGGCCAGAAGGTCGAACCACCGGATCAGTTTGTCGTTGCTTGGCATGCGAACAACATGCGGCAAGGGTCCGACAGGCGCACGGATGTCAGGCCTGGTGGCTACACTCAATCGATCGTTCCGCCTCAACCCGCTCCCGCCCATGCGCCTGCTCTGCACGGGCGACCTGCACCTTGGTCGCCGGTCCACCCGCGTTCCTGCCACCCTTGCCGCGCCATCCGCGGCCAGCGCGTGGGCGCGCATTGTGGAGCTCGCCGTGCAGCGCGAGGTGGACGCCGTCCTGTTGAGCGGCGACGTGGTGGATCAGGAAAACCGCTACTTCGAGGCCGTAGGGCCGCTGGAACGGGGACTGCGCACGCTGCTTGCGGCGGGCATTCCAGCGGTGGCGGTGGCCGGCAACCATGACCACGACGTGCTGCCCGCGCTGGCACGCACCCTGCCCGCCGGCGCGCTGCAGCTGCTGGGAAGCCGCGGCCAGTGGCAACGCACCACACTCGTGAATGCCCGAGGCGAACGCCTGCACGTGGACGGCTGGTCGTTTACCGCGCGACACGAGCACGACAGTCCGCTGGCGCACTATCATCTGGAGCCGTCGCCGGAGGTGCCGGTGATCGGGCTGCTGCACGGTGACCTTGATGCCCCAACCAGCGCGTATGCGCCCATCACGCGCGATGCCCTCCGCGCCCTTCCGGTGCAGGCATGGGTGCTGGGACATGTGCATGCTGGCGGACGACGCGAGCGTGCCGGCGATCCACCCGTGCTCTACCCCGGTTCTCCACAACCACTCGACCCGGGAGAGACCGACGCACACGGCGTGTGGATGCTCGACGTGTCACCCGACGGCGCTGTGCGCACCGTATTGCACCCAATCGCCACCGTGCAGTACCAGCTCGTGTCAGTTGCTCTTGACGACTGCGCGCAGCGCGACGACGCACGCGAACGCATAATGGAGGCATTGCGCGACGCTGTTCGTGAAATGCACGACCACAATCCGCTGCTCACCCACGCCGCGGTGCGATTGCGGCTCACGGGCCGCTCGCCACTGCACGGCACACTCGACACGCTGGCCGACGAGCTGCGCACTCTGGAGGATCTGGGCTCCGCGTCCGCATTCTCCAACACGGATGCACAGGCGCTGAGCATCACGCATGTCGAACTGCAGACGAGCGCGGCTCTTGATCTGGCCGGACTCGCGACACGACGCGACGCTGTGGGCATGCTGGCGCGACTGCTGCAGTCCCTCGAGCGTGATGGCGCGGCGAACGTGGACCCTTCATTGTGGCGCCTCGTGCAGGCCGTGCCGGCTTCGCTCCGTTCGGCGCGACCGTACAGTGGCGTAGTGCAACCCGACGCGATCAACGACGAACGGTTGGCCGAGCGCCTCAGCGTGCAGGCCACTCGGCTGCTGGAGACACTGATCGCGCAGCAGGTCTCACCATGAGCACCGCGCTGCGCATTGACACGCTACACATCACGCGGCTGCCCGGCATTGACGCGCCGTTCGCGCTGACGGAATGCTCACCCGGACTCAACCTGGTGTTCGGGCCCAACGCGTCGGGCAAGAGCAGTCTGGTGCGCGCCATGGAGGCGGTGCTCTGGCCCGCGGCCTCGCAGTGGGCGGGCTATACGGTCTCCGCTTCCTGCACGGGCGGTACCGACGCGTGGCGCGTTGAAATCGACGCGGGCGCAGTGCGCCTCACCCGGAACGGCGTCGCCTCTCGCGCTCCCGCGCTGCCCTCGCCGGAGCTGCGCCATCGCTACCGCCTGTCGCTGCACGACCTGCTCGCCGCCGCAGACGACAGCGACTTCGCCTCGGCCATCCTGCGCGCGTCAGCCGGTGGCCTGGACCTCGCCGCCGCTGGTCAGGCACTCGGCCTCACCGATCGTGCGTCTCGCAGCTACACCGCGCGCGCGGTGTTGGATCAAGCGCAGTCTGCCCTGGCCGCGGCACAGCGTGAACAGGGCACGTTGCACGCAAGCAGCGCGAACCTTGCGCAGCGTGAGCTGGACGCGCAGGCAGCGGAACGCGCGCGCGAAGAGGCCGTGATGTGGCGTGCTGCCATCGCGTGGCACGCCGCGAGTGATGCCCAACGCACGGCACTGGCCACGCGGGATGCACTGCCAAGCGTGCTCGCATCGCTCGATGGAACGGAGGCGGAGGTGGCCACCGCGCTGTTCGAACGTTGGCGTCGCACGTCCCGCGAACTCGACGAGGCCACGCGGCTGGCGGCGGAGTCGCGTGCAGGTCGTCTGGCGGCATTCGAGTTGGCCGAACCGACGCGTGACGATCGCGAGCAGTGGCGAGCGTCGCTTGATGCCGTGCAACACGCACACGCGGAACGCGGTCGGACGAATGAACGCGTGCGTGAAACGCAGGCACGAGGGGAGGCCGCGCAACGACAGCTTGGCAAGGATGTCCAGGCCGCGCAGCTGGACGCGGTCACCGTTGAGCGTGTGGAGCAGCTCGCCGAGTTTGCACGGCGTGAGGCACAGTGGTATGCGAAGTGGCTGCAGGTGCAGCGTGATGCGCAACGGCTGGATACGATTGTCGGAGACGCAGCGCGCCCTTCCGAGCCCGATGAACAGCGAGACGGGGTGCGCGACGCCATGCGGGTGCTCACCCGCTGGCTCGCGGCGAATGCACGGGCAACGCTCCACGCAGAGGACGCCGACGCTACCACCGACCGCGAGCGCCAGCGGCGTTTGGCGATGCTGCTTGGTGTGACGGGTGCGCTGGGATGGCTCGTACTCGCGATACAGGTACGCGGCGCTGTAGTGATCGCGGCCGTGTGTGCAGCCGTGTGCGTACTGCTGCTGGTGGCAGCCTGGCGCGTGACTCGGCGCGTGCCGGTGGCCCCCGATGACCGCGCCGCGCTCGAACGCGAGCTGGAGTCGCTCACCGTCCCGGCACCCGACGCGTGGACGCACGAGGCGGTGCAGCGCCGTCTCGAACAGTGCGCCCGCGACCTTGCGGCCGTAGAGCGGCTTGCTGATGCGCTGTCGCAGCGGCGCGACCTTGCGGCGCAGTCCGGTGTGCTCAACGCCGAGCGCGAGACGCTGCAGCATGAGCGTGCCGCAATGATCGCGTCGTTGGGATTTGCGCCCACGCTGGATACGCAAACGCTGCCGTGGCTGGTCGAGCGTCTGTCGCGGTGGCAGGACGCGGCGCTCGACACGGCCGCCGCCGAGGCGGCGCATGCGGCGGCGGACGGTGAATGCATCTCCACGATGGAGGCACTGCGTGCGCGGTGCGCCCCATTCACGAATCGCGCGCCGCAGACGCCTGCGGACGCCGAGGCGCTTGTGGCGGCGCTCGATGATCGATTTGATACGCACCGCGAGGCCACGCGTGCCGAGCAGGAGGCAGAACGGACGGTGGCACGGGCGCGCGAGGAGGCGCTTCGCGTTCGGTCCGAGTGGGTGGCGCTGCAGGAGCGGATCGGAATCGAGGCGCCGGCGCTCACGGTGGCCGAGCCGGGGGCGCCGGAGCACATGCAGCGCGGGCTCGCTGTTGACCACAGCGCCGTCCAAGCGCCCGTACAAGCGCAGGTGCACGCGCACGTGCGATCGATTGAGGCGTTGCTTGCGCAGCGCGAGCGCTACCACCGGCTCACGCGCACCATGGATGATGCCGCGCGTGACATGGCGAACGCGGAGCGCGCGTGTCCACACGTGCCATCGGGTTCAGACGCGTCGTGGAAGAATCTTTCAACGCCAGAGCTCAAGGATCAGCTGCACGCAGCAGAAGCAGCGGCCGCCCGCCACACCGAACTGATCAAAGAGATCGCCACCCTGAAGGAGCGCATGCAACGCGCATCGCGCAGTCACGATGTGGAGGCCGCGCTGGCGGCGGTGGACGAAGCGACGGACGCGGTAAAGGCGCAGTTCCGGCAGAACGTAGATGATGTCATTGGTCACGCGTTGCTCCGCCACGTGCAGGAGGCGTCGCGGGATGTCGATCGCCCACCCGTGTTTCACCGGGCGCGCGAGCTGTTCGGCCGGATCACGCACGGCGCGTGGCAGCTGGAACTCATGGAGTCCACCAATCAGGACGCGGCGTTCCACGCCCTCGACATGCGCACGGGCCGCACTGTGCCGCTCAACGAACTGTCCAGCGGCACGCGTGTGCAGTTGCTCGTGGCCGTGCGCGTGGCCTTCGTGGAATCAGAAGAGACGGAGTGGAAGTTGCCACTGTTCCTGGACGAGACGCTGGGGACGAGCGACGATGTGCGGGCCGTCGCGTTGATGGACGCGGTGTTGTCGTTGGTGGCAGAGGGCCGCCAGGTGTTCTATCTCACGGCGCAGTCCGATGAGGTGACCCACTGGCGCGAGCTGCTGGCACGACGCACGGTGCCGTCGCGAGAAATCGACCTCGCTCAAGTGCGGCGGCTGTCACCGCGGGACGGGGGCGAATCGGCGCGAGCGGATACACGCGAACGCGACGCAGCACTCCAGGCGCATGCCGTGGCCTCACCCGTCGGCCGCGCAACCGTCCCCCCGCTCGGCGACCACACGCACGAGAGTCTCAGGCGGGCGCTCGCACTTCCACCGGTGTGGCCCGGTCGCACTCCTCTCTCCGACACGCACCTGTGGTACCTCGTGGAGTCGGTCCCGGTGCTGCACGCGCTGCTGTCGCTTGGCGTGGAGCGCTGGGGGCCGCTGTCATTCT
>JBBSPE010000211.1:0-6391 GCA_038259155.1 Gemmatimonadales bacterium | reverse complement strand
TGCTCCATCACGTGCCGCCGTCGCCGCACGACGTTCGGCCAGAGATCCCCCTGCCGCTGTCGGCACTGGTGATGCGGCTCATGGCCAAGGAGGTCGGCGATCGACCCGCGAACGCCGTGGTGATGGGCGAACTCCTTGCGCAGCTTGGATGAGCGACCGGAGCTGCGGGGCACGCTCGATCTGGGGAAGCGAATACCATCCACCAAGGCGGGACTCATGAAGGGCATGCTCCGAGCGTTGAGCTTTGCGGTCGCACTCGCAACGCTAGGTTGTGCGGCGGAGTCGGACGAGTCGATTCCGCAGGCGACCCCCCCGGCCGCGAACCACGTTGCGCTCGCCAGTGCGAACTTCGCGTTCGAGGCCCCCGACACCATCAGCGCGGGCTGGACCACCTTCGAGTTTGCCAACAACGGTGAGGAGATCCACTACGCCCACCTGGTGCAGCTCCCTCCAGGCAAGACCGCGACAGACCTCGTCACCGCGTACGCCACGGCCATCCGTACGTCCACACCGCGCCCAGAATGGTTGACGCGGTTCGGCGGACCGGGAGGCGCCGTACCCGGCGGCTCGGCGGCAATCACCCAGTACATGGAGCCGGGCACCTATGTCCTGCTCTGTCCGGTCGAGGATAGTGCCGGGCATCCGCACTTCGAGAAAGGCGAGTTCAAAACAGTCGTCGTCCGGCCCTCAGACAGCGATGCCTCACCGAGTGCGAACGCTCCAGCCGCCACGGCGATGATCCGGTTGCTGGACTTCGGGTTCGCCGTGGACAGCCCGATGACGGCCGGTGTGCACACCATCCGTGTCAGCAATGGCGGTGCTGAAGGTCATGACATGGTCGTGATGAAGCTTGCCGAGGGCGTCACGCTCGAGGATGTGGGCAGGACGATGAATCCCGAGGCGGCGCGTCGCACCAAACAGGACTCCACACCGCCCGTACCACTCGAGGATCTCGGAACGCTAGTCGGGGGCATCGCCGCGATCCATCCGGGCATGGATGTGTTCGTCACGATGACGCTGACACACGGCGACTACGTCCTGCTCTGCATGGCTACGGCCAAGGACGGGCGCTCGCACATCGAGCACGGCATGATTGAGCGGATGCGTGTGGACTGATATTGAGCCAGGTCTCGTGCAGAGGCCCAAGCGAGCCCCGCTCGAGATCTGGCGTGCCGCTGAGCAATCTGGAGCCTGGCTGCGTTCGGGCGGCTTGCGACCGACGCGGTATGATATATGGCCATACCAAGGAGGGTCCCATGGCCAAAGCCAAGATTGCCGTCACTCTGGACGTCCCAGTACTGCTCCGGCTCGACCGCATCGTCGACGGCGGACTGTTTCCGAATCGCAGCCAAGCGATTGAAGCCGCCGTCATGGAGAAGCTCGATCGGTTGGAGCAGCGCCGACTTGCCGTCGAGTGCGCCAAGCTCGACCCCGCCGCCGAACGGGCGCTCGCTGACGAAGGGCTCGGTAAAGATGTGTCGACATGGCCCGCATACTGAGGGGTGCGGTTCGGTGGGCGGATCGGGATCCAACCCGTGGCAGGGAACAGGCCGGCCAGCGGCCCGTGCTCATTCTGAGTCAGGACGTCTTCAATGAGCGATCGGGTACGGTGATCGCGATGGCGCTCACGAGTCAGCCCCAACGCGCCGGGTTTCCGCTCACGCTTGAGCTCACCTCGTCCAGGCTGCCGAAGCAGTCATGGGTGAAGATCAGCCAAATTCGTACGTTGTCGGTGGATCGGATCGGGAAACGGCTCGCGAAGGTGTCGGTCGAGGAACTGGCGGTCGTGGTCGAAGGCCTCAACGAAATCATCGGGGTCTAACCGGCGCGTGCTGCGGTCGGGGTGACAAACGCTGTCACACCGAACGAAGTGAGGCGGCGGAGCTCGTTCTCACTTCCGCCACTGGCCAGATACAACGACCTGGCAAGCTTTGCCCCTTCGCTTCGCCCAGGGTGACAACATGAGCAACGTCGCCCCTTCGACTTCGCTGAGGGCGCTCGCTCAGGGCGGCGGGGCTCGGGGTGACAGGGCGGCCAAACTCGCACTTGTCCTGGTTTCGCGGAACGGTTCCGGGCGTACATTGGGATGGTACTCTGAATGTTGGCGGCGGACCCCGATTCAGTTCAGGGGCGAAGGACCCGGCTATGCGAGTGTTGGTCACGGCGATTGTGGCGCGCCGACGACGTGCCTACTTGGGAGCGCAACATGATCAACCGACGCCATTTCGCTTTACGCATGTCGGGCACGCTGGGAGCGCTCGCCATCTCTCCGGCTGTTGCGTTCGCGGAGCAACTGCGTATGACCGTCGCGTTGAGCACTCGGATCGGACACGAGCTCACGGAGCTTGGTGACGCCGCTACCCCTCACCTGATGGCGGACGATGAGAAGTTCTGGGCTCGGGTACGCAGCGCGTACACGTTGAATCCGGATGTCGTCAATCTCGATCACGGCTGGACCAACCCGACGACGCGTGCCGCGGTAGAGGAACTGGTCCGAGGTGCACGTCAGCTCGAGGCGTTGCCGGGGGAAGAGCTGGCCCGTTTGACCTTCGGGAGCAGCAGCACGGGAGTACGCGCAGCCCTCGCCGAGGCGATGGGCGTGCCTGCTGCGGAGATCGCATTGGTACGCAATGCCACCGAAGCGTTGAACACCGTGCTGCTTGGGCTTCCGCTCAACGCTGGCGACGAAATCGTCTGCTCGGCACACGACTACTACGCGACGCTCGATGCCTTGGAGCAACGGCGAGCACGCGACGGTGTTGTGCTGCGCATGATCACCCCACCGCTCCCCGCACCATCACTCGAGGCGCTTGCCGAGCTCTACGAGGCCGTGATCGGCCCGCGGACACGTCTCGTACTGGTCACGCATCCGAGTAACCTCACCGGGCAGTTGCTTCCCGTACAGCGTATTGCCGCCGCCGCGCACCGAGTCGGCGCCGAGGTGGTTGTTGATGGTGCGCAGTCGCTCGGACTGCAGGACGACCCAGTGTCTGCACTGGATTGTGACTACTATGGCGCCAGCGCGCACAAATGGCTGGGCACGCCGGTGGGCTTGGGTGGTTTGTGGATGCGTCCTGCGCACGTCGCGAAAATTTGGCCTCTTGTGCCGCCACCACCGGACGTGACGGGGATGGGACGCTTCGAGTGGATCGGGACGGCACCGGCATACTTGGCACCCGCCGCCTTGCCCGCCCTCGCGCTCCACCGTTCACTCGGCCCAGCCCGGAAGGCGGCGCGCTTGCGATACCTCAGCTCGCATTTGCGGCAGCGCATCACGGTCGCCCTGCCGAACGCGCGCTTCTACACCGTCGCGGAGTCGGCCATGAGCATCGGGATCACGACCATTGCACTGCCTGGCGTGGATCCTGATGGTCTACAGCAGCGACTTCGCGAGCGCCACAACATCCTGACGCAGTCGATGACCGGTAACCACCGCGCGCCGGAAATCAGTGGGCTGCGCATCACCCCCAATGTCTACACGACACCTGCCGAGCTCGACCGGCTGGTTGCGGCGTTACAGGCGGGCTAGGCCGCGTATCAGCGGCGGCCGGTCGGCTTGCGCCGCCGAGCCTCGGTCCGTATCTTTTGCGGGTCCGTTGGGCACCGCGCAATCTTCCGACGCATCGTCCACAACGCGTACGAGGTGATAATCCATGAGCTCACGCCGCGAATCGCTTCGAGTCGCCTCCGTTCTCGCCACGTTCGGGCTCCTGAGCCTGTTCAGCATGCTCGCTCGCCCCACGCTCGCCACCATTCGGGCGGTTGATGTCGTGCATCTCATCGGCACAGGCATGTGTCTTGGCGCCGCCATCGTGGCATTTGCCTGGGCACGTTCGCAGTAGTCAGGACGCGCCGACTCCTTCGAAGCGCTCGGTGGCAGAATGCTCCGACTCAAAGGCCCTGAACACAACTCGGCGTCTCACCCGCGCGTGCTGCCGTCGAGGCCCTCTGCCTCGACGGGCCCCGCCGCAGAATTTCGGTTGTTCGCTGGACTGCATTAGGCGAGGTTGCTGGAGTATCTCCACGCGGTTATACTATTGGTATGAAAACAGCTATTTCACTCCCCGACGCGGTGTTCCTGGCCGCTGAGCGACTCGCCAAGCGCGCTCGCAAGTCGCGCAGTCAACTCTACGCCGATGCGCTGGCTGAGTATCTGGTTCGGCATTCGCCGGATGAGGTCGCCGCCGCAATGAATCGAGTGATCGACGAGATTGGTGTCGCTCCGCCCGATCCGTTTCTCGCGCGCGCTGGGCATCGCGTCTTCGAGCGGTCGGAGTGGTAGACATTGCTCAAGGCGAAGTGTGGTGGGCCGATCTACCCGAGCCGGCCGGCTCGGGTCCTGGATTCCGACGGCCCGTTGTCATTGTCCAGGGGAACTCCCTTAACCGTAGTCGCATTGCAACCGTGGTGAGCGTACCCCTGACGAGCAACCTCAACTGGGCCGACGCTCCTGGTAATACTGTGCTCACCGCAAAGGCAACTGGCTTGCCCAAGGACTCGGTGGCCAACGGCTCCCAGATCGTCTCGCTGGATCGCGAATGCTTCACGGAACGCGTCGGCAAGCTCACTCCAAGACAGCTGACCCAAGTCCTGAACGGCGTCGACGTAATTCTCGGCCGATAAGCCAGCTCACCCGCGCGCGCTCATGGCGGCCGCGCCGGAGACGCGCACGCCGCTATGCAGACTGAAAAAGGGGAGCTCCACTTATGTCTTGTTCTCACCACCGCGTACACACCCGTCGTGCCATCTGCCTACTCGCCATTGGCGTTCTCGGCGCGGGGGCGGCTGCATGCACCTCATCTGCTCCGCCAAGTGTGGACACCGATGGCCCCAATCCGGCGATCGCGCAAGTGTCGGCGCGCGTCATGCGGTACTTTGAGGCCATCAGTACGGGTGACTCCGCCGCGGTGGCCGACGGGCTTGCCGACGATTACCGCCTCGTTGGCGTCAGCGGCGCCCTCTGGAACAAGTCGCAACGCATTCAGGAGTTGTCGGCAAATGGTCCCGCCTTTGGGACCGTGACGCCGAGCGAGGTTGAGATACGACTCTACGACAGCACTGCCGTCGTGATCGGTCTCGCCACCATCCTCGAGCCAGCCGATACCATTCGCGAGCGGTTCACCCAAGTGTGGGTGCTCGACCGCACGAGTTGGAGGATGGTGTCCGGCCAGATTACGGCAGTCGAAACACCGTTGCCATCTCCACCACCGCAAGCCTAGCTGGCGGGTGTGTGCGCGCCTCGGTCATCAGCTTATGCGGGGTCGTTCGAATGCCTTCGATGCCTCTAGACTCGCTTCGCCACCCTATCCCTGGATCCCTCATGCGGCGTGACCGACACCGAGTAGCGACGATGGGTCTTGTTGTTTCCCTCGTGGCCTGCCAGCCCGCCGCCCCTCAGACCTTGCCCAACGGGGCTGAGCCCGCCGTTCGTGCCGCCATCCAAGCGGCAGACGAAGCGTGGTCGACCGCCTACATCGCGGCCGACACCGCAGCAATGCGGCGGCTCTATACGTCCGACGTCGTGAGCATGCAGCCCGATGCGCCCGATATCATCGGGGTGGATGCCATGGTACGCGACGTAGCCCGGGGATTTGCAGGTCGAACGGACACCACCGTGCGAATCGATACCCGGATGGAGACCTTGGAGCACAGCGGCGACCTGGCCTGGGAAACCGGCCACGTCACGCTCTTCATGCGCAGCCGGGAATCCGCCGACACCGGCGCGCAGCCCCACCGGTTCAAGTACATCACCTTTTGGCAACGCGGCACCGATGGGCAGTGGCGGATCCGTCGCGATCTCGGGGTCGGCGACCCCGCTTCGACGCACTAGGGGAGCTCTGCTGCCGTACCTCCACCACCTTCCGAGCCGACCATGAGCCTCGACGCCTGCCTCCCCGCCGAGTTACGCGGGCCCGACACCACGATCACGAAGATTGGGGTGGGACTCTCCGGCGCCGGCGTCCACCGCGTCGAGGCGGAGGGCCGAGCGTACGTGCTGAAAGTTGCCGCCGACGCGGGCCTGGCGCCGCGCGTCGTGCACGTGGACGAATCGCGGCGCGCGATTGTGAGCGAGTTCGTCGCGGATCAGTCGTTCCCACGCCTCTACCGCGACGCGCGCACTCATGCCGCCGCGGTCGCGCTGCTCGGGGCGACACTGCGCCGCGTCCACGCGCTCCCGGTGCCGCCCGACGCGGTGCCGAGCGAGCCGCGCCATCTGCTTGAGAAAATATCCACGCACTGGGCGAGCTTCACGCTGCCGCGCGTGGCAGTCGATGCCGTGGCGCGCGCGCTGAAGGACCCACCCCCCCCCCCCGCCGAGCGCGCGCTCGTGCTGAGCCACAACGACGCGAATCCGACGAACCTCGTGCTCGACGGCGAACGCATCCTGTTC
>JBBSPE010000210.1:0-6487 GCA_038259155.1 Gemmatimonadales bacterium | reverse complement strand
TGGTGGGGGGGGGGGCGGCGGGGGCCCCCCGGGGGGGGGGGCGGGCCCCCCGCCCCGGCGGCGGGGCGGCCCGCCCCCCCCCGTCCGCAGGCATCAGGGATTCCGGCGGTCCTTGGCGAGTGAGCGGTAGTACTCCTCTACAAGCGCGCGGAACTCCGCAGGCACGGGAGCGCGCGCACCGAGCGCTGGCTGATTGTCGGCACCGAGTCCATAGCTTCGGAACAGCGCGAACTCGAAGGTTTTGAGGCCCTCGATCACCGACGCCTGCAGTTCCGCCAGTCCCTTGGTGTCGCCCAGCAACCGTCCGTTCTCCAGGCCGCGCTCGAGATCGCTCAAGTCGCGGATGGCGCGATCCAGCTCGCTTACGTCGAGTCCGCGTCCCTTCAGTTCATCGCGTAACGCCTCGGCGGCGCGACGGCGCAAGCTAAACTCGCCGCGCACCTGACGCGCGTCCCCGCTCGGCCGTCCGTCGTTCACCGGGCCGGACTGGTTGCTGAGCGCTCCACCGCCGCCGCGCTGGCCACCTTGCTGGCCCTCACCCTGCTGACCGCCGCCCTGCTGGCCCTGCTGGCCCTGCTGGCCCTGTTGGCCCTGTTGGCCCTGTTGGCCCTGTTGGCCCTGTTGGCCCTGGCCCTGCTGGCCCTGCTGACCCTGCTGACCCTGCTGACCTTGCTGACCTTGGCCTTGCTGGCCCTGCTGGCCCTGCTGGCCCTGCTGACCAGCCTGGCCCTGTTCCTCCGCCAACCGGTCCCGCAGCGACTCCAGGTCGCGCACCAACTCGCGTGCCTTTTCAAGCGTCCGCTCCTGCTGTCGGCTCGCCGATTCCGACGTCAGCGCCTTCTCGGCCTCGCCGAGCTGCTCCGAAACGTTGCCGAGCGCCTCCGAGATCTGCTCCTCGAACGCGTTGGCATACTCGCTCGACCCGCCGCGAATAACGCCACGCGAGAACTCGATGCGATCGCGCAACCGCTGCGCCCGCATCGTCTCCGCCGCATCACCGAGCTCACGTGCTGCTGCCGGCTGTTCGCGGCGCGATTCACGCGCCAGACGATCCGTGTCCGCTTCCAACCGGCCCACGTCGTTGGCAAGCGTCTTTTTGCGCTCTTCGAGACGACGCAGCTGCTCGGCCTTGCCGGACCCTGAGGTCCCAGACAGACCGCGCACATCGTTGGCCATCTCGCGCTGTTGTTCACGCAGTTCCTCCGCGCGATCAGACAGCTGCTTGATGCCCTCGGACACATCATCGGAACGGGTCTGCTCCAGCCCCCGCGCCGCACGATTCAGCTCCTCGAGGGCGGCGTTGCCCTGCGCCGACGAGCCGCTGGCCGCACGGCGCATGGCGTCGGCCGCCTGCTGCATTTGCTGCGCCGCCTGCTGCAGTTCCGGCGAGTTCTGCTCCCGCGCGAGACGCTCCAACCGGCGCGCCTCTTCCTCCGCCTGCTTGGCCATTTCCCGCTGCGCGGCACCGCCACCGCCGCCAGCGGCAGAGGACTGCTGACCCAGACGCTCCGAGAGCTCCTGCTGCATGCGCTGGAGCCGTTCGTTCTCCTGCTGTTGACGGCTCGCGAGCTGCTTGAGCCGCTCCAGCGTCTCATCCACTTCCTGCTGTGCGGACTGCTGCGACGACTGCTGCACGGCCTCGTACTGATTACGGAGCTTGTCCGTCTGCAACTCGAACAGGTCGGCCAGATCCTCGGCCTGGGCACCACCACCCCCGCCGCCGCCGCCACCCTGCTGCTGGCCACCCACCTGCACCTGCACGTCGCGGTAGAGCGCCTGGGCACGCTGTGCGTGCTGGAGCGCCTTCTGCTCCGGCGGAAGCGCCGCACTGCCACGGCCGAGTCCGAGTGTCTCCTCGGCTTCCTTCATGGCGGCGGCGGCCAGATTGAGCTCTTCCTGAATCTTGCGGAACGTGGTGTCCGACGCGCTCACCCCGCGTGCCTGCAACTGCGTGACCAACGTGGCTACGTCTTCCCGCACACGTCCCTGCGCAATCGTGAGCGTGGTGAGATCCGTGCGCCGATCCTGTGCCGACCGCGACGCGCTGTCGCGCTGCCAGTTGAACGTGCCGGCCACAATGTCGCGCTGCCGGGCTACGAACCCGTCTGGCGAATCACCACCACCACCACCGCCGCCGCCACCGCCACCCTGCTGCTCGGCTTGGCGATAGTTCTTGGAGAACGGACGGATTTCGAGAAAGTACACGTCGCTGGTGCCCTCGTTGCCCGCACCATCCTTCGCGACCACGTGATACGCGATGAGGTCGCCCGCCTCGAGCGTGATCTCCTCCAGGAACAGCGTGTGCGCCGCGCTCACCTCGTGTGCGTCGCGGCGCGCCGTCTGCAGCAAGGTGGTGCGCTGTTCGTCACCGCCATTCACGCGATAGCGCAACTCGAGCGACCGCACGCCAAAGTCGTCGTCGCTGGACGCGGCGATCGTGACCTCTTCGAGCGACGTGACCTTCGTGTCACGACCGGGCTCATCAATGCGCACAATGGGTGCACGGTCGGGGATGGCATCGATGGCGTACTGCACGGAGCCCGGCACCTCGCGTCCGTCCGGCGCGACGAGATCCACTCGGTAGAATCCGGTTTTCTGCACCTTGAATGCACCACTCAACGCGCCGGTGGAATCGGCGGTGAAGGCCACCGGCTCACCTTCGTCAAATCGCAGCGCCGCGCTCCGCACCTCGCGCGTGAGCTCGGGAATTACGCGCACCGAAGTGCCCACCAGGGCCACGACGTCGCCATTGCTCTCGATAATTTCCGACGGCAGGCCAGTGTAGGCGGGATACGACAGCTCAAGCGTGATCGACCGCACCGCCGGCAGGTCCGACACCTTGAGTGTGAAGACTTCTGATCGGATGCCGTCGGATTCGATGTAGTACTCAGTGGGTTGCGTGATGTCGAAGAGGCGCGAGGCAAAGGCTCCTTCGCCGCGTCCCAACGAGTCAACACCGCCTTCGCGCGACATGGGCAGGTGAATCCAGTCACCGGCGGTGTCCGCACGGAACACGATGTCCGCGGCATCCGCGTTGAAGTTCACAAGCGCCGCGCGCACGTCGAGTGATCCGCCGCGCGGCACGGTGGCGTTGCCGGGCTCCACGCTCACGGCGCGCACGAGCGAGGCGGCTTCGGCAGTGGTCCAGGGCACGAACAGCAGTTTGGCCATATCGCGCACGCTTGCAGGCCCAAAAAAGAACAGGGCTACAGACGCAACGCCCACGGCGCCAAGCGCCTGCACAGCGCGCTGCGTGGGCCGACGCTCGAGGCGACGCTCGCGCTGGATGGGTGCCAGCGTGGCCAGCACCTGGCGCGCGAGCCGCGCGGTGAGTGCGGACGAGGCGCGCTCGTTCTCCGGCCGTCCAACCTCATGTACAGCCGACACGAGCGACTGACGCAGCTCCGGCGCGCGTTCCTCCACGTACAGGGCAAAGCGCTCATCGCTCGTGCGACGCACGAACGGGTACACGAGAAACCGAGCAATGGTGGCGGCAATCAGCAACCATGCGCTCACGCGCACCACGCTCACGGTGGACTCGCCGGGCCCGAGCACGCGGAAGAGCAACCAGCCCACGGCGACCGCCAGCGCGACGCCAATGACCACGGCGGCGAGCGCTTCGAGGAACTGGCGCTGGCGCCATTGCCGGCGCAGTTGGTGCAGCGCGGCAAGCAGTTGCACGTCGGGGGTCATGGAGCGCTCCGTTCTGTTCCAGACACAGTGAGTCGCGCGGCGGCGCCACGCCAGCCTCGATTGGCCAGCAGCGATTCCGCCACCAGCAGCAAGGCTGCAGCCATCAACAACCAGCGCCAGATCCCCTGACGCTTCTCCAATTCAATGTCGCCCGCGGGACCCGCGAGCGCAGCTTCTCCCTCATCAGACACCGACACACCCACCAGCAGTTCCCGGGCGTCCACGGGCGTGAGGTCCGACTCGGTTGGCGACACGTTGGCGGCCACGGTGGCCACCGGCTCGCCGTTCACGGCACCAGCGTAGGCGGCGTACACACCGCGCTCGGTGAGCGGTACCGCCGCGGCCACGGTGTCGGTCCCGGTGGGGCGCAGGATTTCGCCCGAGGGCGTGCTCACGGCGGGATCCCGCAGGTTGGGCGGCAACGCCCAGGCCTCACTCGTCAACTGCCACAACGGCGCGGCCGAGTGGCCGGACGTGTGCAGTACCAGTCGTCGCAGGAAAGGAAGACACGCCGGTTGCAGGGGCAGGTCGCCCGTGCGCGTGTCGAGCGGCATGGTGAGCGTGACAACTCGCCCGGCGCCATCGCGTCGTTCGAACACCGCCGGCAGGCCGTCATCGAATCGTGCCAGCACATCACTGCCCGTGGCCGGGTCCGCACGCGCATAGCGCAGAAAGCGCGCCGACGTGAGGGCGGTGGGTGTCTCGCGAAACGCCTCGAACAGCGGGTGCTCATTTTGGACGTCACCGAAGGTGCCGCCGCGATCGGCAAATCGATCCGCCGAGCCGTCCACTGTGGCGACGCCGAGTGGAATCACAGCGCCCCGCGTGGAGAGCTCGCGGCCGATCACCACCACCACACCGCCGCCTTCGCGCACGAACGCGTCGAGCACGCTGCGCTCGCCGGACGTGAGCGGCGTATCCCACACCATGACCAGACCGGCGTCACGCACCGACTCGGCGGTAAGTGTGCCGGGACGCCGCCGCTCCACACGCACCGTGGGCGCGCGGCCAATCACAAGCGCACGCTCGGCGAACAGGGTCTCGGTGTCGAGCGCGTTGCCACTCGCCAGCAGGATCACCGGCAGGGCGTCTTCTCCCTCGAGCGCAAAGTGAAACGTGTCGTCGGCCGCCAGCGCATCGTTGTCGAGCGTGATGAGGCCACGCACTCGACCCGACGGGAGTGGTACGTCCTCGAACGCCACCACCCGCTCGCCGTCCACCGGCACGGTGATGCTCTGGTCGCCGCTGGGCCGGCCGTCAATCTGGAGATGAGCCTGCAGCGTGCGTGGCTCGGAAAGACTGCGCGCCATGACACGCGCCTGCACCGCAAGGCGGGTACGGTCGCTGTCGGCCACGCGTCGTACATCCACGCCGGTCACGGAGACGTTGGCCCGGTCGTCGGGGGCCACGGACACGGCGCGCACGGTCACGCGCGAGGGTAGCTCGAGACCGGCCAGTCCGGCCACGCCGCCCCGTTGCAGATCGGTGATCACAAGGACTTCAGCGGGTACCACCGGCGCGTCGAGCAGCACACTCCGCGCCGCACGCAACGCCGACACGTAGCGTGTGCCGCGCGAACCGGCCTTGGCCGTCTGCAACACTGCCTCGAGCGCCGCGTGATCGGTGGTGAGCGGCTGCGCGACTTCGGCGTCGTCGTCGAACAACACGAGCGCCAATCGGTCATCCGGGCCGGCCTCGCGCACGATGCGGCGCGCTGAGTCGAGCGCAGCGGCCCACGTGTCGGTTTTGCCCATGCTCATGCTGCGATCGAGCAGCAGCACCTTGATCTGTGGCGCGTCTGCGGCGGCGGCTTCACGATCGCCACCGGCGAACGGCCGTGCAAAGGCGATCACGAGCAGCGCCAGCGCCAGCGCACGGATGAGCAGCAGCGGCCAGTCGGTGATGCGCTGCCTCTTGCTGGTGCGAATGGCGAGTCGCTCCAGAAACATGAGCGACGGGAACCGCACCGGCGTGCCCTTCTCGCGATGCCGCAGATGCATCGCGATGGGAATGGCCAAGGCCGCGAGGCCGGCCAGGAAGGCGGGGACGAGAAAGTTCATCAGCGCCCCGGGTGTCGCATGGTGCGGAGGTCGAGATAGGTGTGCAGGGCCTTGTCGAGCGGTTGATCGGTCTCCACGCCCACGTAGTCCACGCGCGCCGCCGCGAGTCGACGCGTGAGTTCATCGCGATGGCCAGCGAACGCGGCGCGGTACTTGGTGCGCAGCTCATCGGGGCGGAGCGGCAGGCGCACGCCACTCTCCGCATCTTCAATGGTGAGCGGCGCGCCGAACGAGAGATCGCGCTCTCCGACGTCGATGGGATGAAACACAATCACGTCGTGCCCGCGCGCGCGCATGGTGTCGAGCGCACGGCCCAGTTTGTCGGCGGGTTCGTAGCAATCGGAGACCACCACCACCACGCCGGCGCGTGTGGTCACATGCGCGACGCGTTCGAGGGTGCTGAGCAGCTGACCGCGCCCCGAGGCTTTGGTGCGGCCGAGCGTGTGGAGGATGCGCTGCAGATGGCGCGCCGACGGCGGGATGACCTCGCCGAGATCGTCGCCCATGGTGACGAGCCCCACGCGATCGCCCTGTTTTTTGCTGAGCCACGCCAGCGACGCCACGAGGTAGCGCGCGTAGTCGAACTTGGTGACGGGACCGGTGCCGAAGTCCATGGACGCCGACGTGTCGAGCGCGAACCACACGCTGACGTTGGTATCGGCCTCGTACTGCTTGATGTAGTACCGATCGGTGCGCGCGTAGAGGCGCCAGTCCACGCGTCGCAGATCATCGCC
>JBBSPE010000209.1:0-6521 GCA_038259155.1 Gemmatimonadales bacterium | reverse complement strand
CGGATGTCGAGACTGAACCACGCGCTGTCGGGCTTGCGATTCACCACATCCCCCGACCGGATCATGGAGATGTTCATCACGGTGCGTGTGTCGGCGGACGGCTGCGGCACGGCGAGAATGCGGTCAACGGCTCGTGCGATCCCCTGGTTCACGTTTGGCAAGCCACCGGTCAGTGTGTGCCCGCCTTGATGGTACGCCCACACGCGCCACCAGTTGATCCCAATGGCGCCGTACGTCAGCGATCGTCCATCGCCGAGCACGTCCACGAAAGCGTCAGCGCGATCGCGCCACTCGGCGTAGAGCGCCTTCATCCCGATGAGGCCCGTCTCCTCCTGTGCGACGGCGGCGAACACGAGGTCGTGTTGCGGCTGCACACCGGCGGCCAGCAACGCGCGCGCTGCGCCGAGGACCGCCGCCGTGGTGCTGGAGGTGTTCGCGCCGGGCCCGACCACTCGATCGCCGTCCACGTACGGCGGTCGCGGCGCGGCCCGTTGGTGCTCGGCCACTGGCGCCAGGTCGTCCAGCGTGGCCACGAACACGATCGCACGCCGCTGTGCGTCGGGCAGCGACCCGCGGATACGTCCCGTCACGTTGGGCATCGAGTCCATGCGCACGTCAGTCAGGCCCATCGCCCGCATCCGAGCTGCAACGGCCATCGCCCGTTCCCGTTCTTGTCCGGAGGGCGACTGAATCGTTGCCAGTTGCACAAGATCGGCGGCGATGGTGTCGCGCTGTGCGTCTACGAGCAGGTCCAGACGCGACGCGAGCGCTTCCGGCTGCGCCTGGAGCGAGCAAATGGCCAACAGCAGCACGGACGCCGCGAGGGACACGCGGCGCGCGAGCGTGCGTGCGGCGGATGACAGTTGGAGTGTGGGCATCTGGGAAACGTGTCGAACTGGCGGTGCACGACGCAAATCGCTCCGGCGCGTTCCGGGACGCGCTGCGTCGAGCTGTAGCGAGCGGCCGAGGGATGTCGTATGTTCGACCGCATGCATGCTCTCGCTTCCCGTACCGCCGTGACCGCGACGCGGATCGCCGTCGCGTTGCTGTGGCTCGGCGGCGCGTTCACCGCCTGCACCAACGACTCGGCCAACTCCGCGCCCAATCCTGACGCCAACATCCCGGCACCCGTCGAACGACTCTGGCAGGTGGGCGGTGTGGAGGACACCACGCTCGTGTTCGAGTCCTTCTCGCGCAACGACGTGGTGGTGGACGCCACCGACCGGATTTTGCTGATCGATCGCGTGGCGGGCCGTGTCGCGGTGCTCGATTCACTTGGCACACTCGTGGACAGCTGGGGCCAGCGGGGGCCGGGGCCCGGCGAGTTCATGTTCCCGGTCACGCTTGCGGTGGCGCCCGATGGCGCGGTGCATGTGTTCGACTCCGAGAAGCAGCGCCTCGTGGTGTTCAGCCCGGACGGCACGTTTCGTGAGGAGTATCCGGAAGCGACTGGACGACCCTTTCGCTTCCGCTTTCGACCGGACGGAACGATGGTCGGCAGCACGCCGGTGCGCGGCCGGAATGGCGCGGTGCGGCTGCTCACGGACAGCGCGGGATCGTGGGGCACCCTCGCGTCCGTACCGCTGGCCAAGCCGTCCGGCATGATCGAATCCGTGTGCAACGTGATCGGCTATCGGGTTGAACCCGTGTTCCACCCAGTGCTCGCGTGGGATGCGAGAGAGGACACGGTCGTGTCGTCAGTGGGCGAGTTCGCCGTCACCGTGCACGTACCGGGTGCAACACCGCGTGTGCTCGATCGTGACACCGTGCGGCGGTCCACAGATCGCACCCTGGCAGCGCGCGAACTCGGTGCCGGACGGCCCATCCAGTTTCGCGGCCAGAAGCCGTGTACGGTTCCGACTGAGCAGTTGCTCGAGTTTGCAGAGATCGAGCCGGAAATGCCAGCGTACGCAGACCTCACGCTCGACGCCCGCGGTCACGTGTGGGCCACGCGCGATGTGCTCAGCGATGAACCCACCGTTGCGGACGTGTACCACCTGGAGACGGGATTTGTGAAGAGCCTGCTGCTCGGGTCAGCGCGCCCGGTGCTCTTTCTCCGGAACAGCACGATGCTCAGCATCGAGCGCGATGAGGACGACGTGCCGGTGCTCATGGCCTACCGCGTTCCGCCCTCCCTGCTCGACAGTCTCTGAGGCGGCCTTCTGCAGAAAGGCGGTGCCGGCGGTCGGGGCGGGACGCGCACCTGTCCGATCGGCGCGCGCGGCGGTACGATAGGCGCATGCCAAACCCCGTCAGACACCAGCGCCAACACACGCGAAGACACTCACTGCTGCGCAGCGCATTTGCGTGCCTCGCCGCCGTTCCCACAACACTCGCCGCGCAATCGTTCCCGATTGCCGAGACGAGCATCGCTGACATCCACACCGCGTTCCGTGCGCGAACGCTCACATGCCACGCACTCGTGCAGCAGTACCTCGATCGCATTGACGCGGTGGACAAACGCGGGCCGGCCATCAACGCGATCGTCACGATCAATCAACGCGCGCTGGCAACCGCCGATTCACTCGACCGCGTGGTGACGGTGGGCGGCTCGGTTGGTGCACTGCACTGCATTCCAGTGATCGTGAAGGACAACTTTGAAACGCACGACCTGCAGACTACCGCCGGGTCGCTGGCGCTCAAGGGCTGGGTGCCCACACGTGATGCCACGCAGGTGGCGCGCATTCGGGCGGCGGGAGCGATTGTGCTCGCGAAATCGAATCTGGCCGAGTGGGCGTTCACGCCGTATGAAACGGTGAGCTCCATCCTGCCGGGCTACACCAAGAATCCGTACGCGCTCGATCGCGTGACTGCGGGCTCAAGCGGCGGGACGGCGGCCGCCGTTGCGGCCAATGAAGGCGCCGTGGGACTCGGCTCCGACACGGGCAACTCCATTCGTGGCCCGAGTGCGCATCAGGCACTCGTTGGGATTCGATCCACCATGGGGCTGACATCGCGCGCCGGTGTGATTCCGCTGAACGCCATGGCCGACGTCGCGGGACCCATGACGCGCACTGTGCGAGACGCGGTGGAAGTACTGCAGGTGATTGCCGGTCCCGACACTGCCGATCCGGTCACGCTCACCAGTCGTGATCATCGTGAGCCGGACTACCGCAGGTTCCTCACGCCCAACGGGCTGCGCGGCGCGCGCATTGGCGTGCTGCGGCAGGCGTACGAGAGCCCCACGCTCGATGCCGAGGTGGCGCAGGTGTTCGACCAGTCGTTGGCCGACATGCGGCGCGCCGGCGCCACCGTCATTGATACCGCGAACGTTCCGGACTTTCGCGCAATCCTCGCGACGTCACGCGGCGGTTGCAGCCGCTTTCGCTACGACCTGGAAACGTATTTCGCCGAGCGTGGTGAAGGGGCACCGGTGAAGACGATTGCCGAGGTGCTGCGCAGTCGCGGCTACCATCCCACGGTGCGCGCACAGCTGCAGGGTGCCGCTGACGATTCGCTGTCGCCGGACGAACAGCCGGGGTGCGCATCGCGCGAAGCCATGCGCAGCGCGCTGCGAGTGGCGGTGACGGCACTCATGGATTCGCTGCAACTCGACGCGCTGGTGTATCCCACGTGGAGCAATCCACCGCGCCTGATTGGCGATTTGAACACACCGCACGGTGACAACAGTCAGCAGTTCTCACCGCTCACGGGATTCCCCGCCATCACGGTGCCCATGGGTTACACACGCGACACCACGTTGCCGGCGGGCGTGACGTTCTACGGTCGTGCGTGGAGCGAGGGACGACTCATCACGCTCGTGTACGGGTACGAGCAGGCCACCAAGCACCGCAAGGTCCCGCCGTTGGTACCGTGAGTGCCAGCGCGGGGACGTCTGGGAGTCACGCCACCCGCCACGGCACCGGCACCGGCACCGGCACAAGCGCCGCGCGCCATGCCTGCACATATCGCGAGCTGCGCGCTGAGATCTAGACCGTCCTACCGCACCCCCACCGACCCGTTCGACTCCATCACCATCGCACCCGCCGGCGAACCGACAAACTCGAGAAAGCGCGTCACCGCCGGTGCTGCCTCACCCCGCGTGAGCAGGAACGACGACCGGACCAACCGGTACGCGCCGTCACGCACCGCCGCCGCATCGGGTGTCACGCCGTCCAGCAAGAGTGCCCGGATCGCACCGCCGCTCTGCGTGGTCACGGTGGCCGTGGTCACACCAATCGCGCCCGGAGTGTCCGAGAGCGCGGCGGCCATGTCGCTGGTTTCTTCCACGACCCGCGCGTTCGCAGCGATGGCCAGATCATGCGCGCAGGCGACCTCGGTGCGCAGCACCTCCATGTCCACCTCGGCATCCGGACGCACGACGACCACGATCGGCAGATCGACATCGGCTCCGAGCGCGCGCCAGCTGGTGATGCGACCGGACAGCACGTCACACAGCTGCGCGCGCGTGATCGCGGTGGCCGGCACCGACGCGGCGTGCACGCCGAGCACCACTGGCGTCTCGGCGAACCGGTAGACGTCGAGCCCCTCGGCTCGCAACGCCGCCGTGTCCAAGCCGTGGCTGGCCATCGCGATGTCCATGAAGCCTGCCCGCAGCGAGTCGAGACGGGCGCGTGATCCGAGGCCCTCGCCGAGCGTGATGGTGGCACCGGGCGTGGTGGCCATGTACACGTCGGCGAGCGCCTGCACGAGGGGCATGACGCCGTTGGAGCCGTCAACTCGGACCGCCTCGATCGCTGATTGCTCCTCGCCCAGCTGCGCGTCTGAGCTGTCGGCAGTGGTGTCTGGCGTGTCGCCTCCGCTTGTGCATGAGGCACTAACGACACATAACCAAGCCAGTATAAGGCCATTTTTACGCATTTTCGCTCTCGCTGTCGAGGAACTGGACCGTGCTCTGACGCCGCCGGTCCACCACAAGCCGCGTCACATCCGGACGCGCGTAGTGGCCCGCCGGATCAAAGTTCTGCCGCTCACGTCGCACCAGCCCGTGGTGTAGCGTCACCGCAATCAGACATTCCGCGTCCGCCACCGGCTCCACCAGCCAGCCGCCGTTGGGCGCGGCAATGCACGAGCCGCCGTTCGCCGGCTGCTCCTCCACACCCGCCCGCACCTCGGCCGCGTGCGGCACGAAGTCCGCGATGTCTTCCCGCCGGAGCAGCGCGCACGCGCTCAGCACGTAGCTCCGGCTCTCGCGCGCGATGAAGCGCGTGATGTCCGCCGTGTTCTTCACGTTCCCAGGCCACGCGGCCACATGCAGGTCCTCGCCCTGCGCGTACAGCGCCGCTCGCGGCAGCGGCATCCAGTTCTCCCAACAGTTGAGCGCGCCCACCGTGAAGGCGCCCACTGGGTTGGTTCGCAATCCGTGACCGTCGCCAATGGCCCACACGAGCCGCTCTTCATAGGTAGGCATCAGCTTCCGGTGCACCGTGAGCACGCGCCCATCCTGCCCGATCTGCACCAGCGAGGCGTAGAGGCTGTGCCCACCCCGGTCGGCGGCGCGCTCCATGCACCCGACCACCACGTGGCACTCATTGTCAGCCGCCGCTTCCTGCACCCGGTGCAGGCCACCGGCGGCGATATCCACGGCCTGGTCCACATAGTGCGCATAGAGCGCCTTCTGGCGCGGCGAGTCGAACCGCGCGCCGTCAGTGGCTTCCACCCAGAACGGGTAACCCGGCACCAACGCCTCGCCAAAGGCTACGAGCGCGCAGTCATCGTTGGCCGCGCCGGCCACCCACTCGGTGACCTTGGAAATGGTCGCTTCGCGATCCAACCACACGGGGGCGATCTGCGCAATGCCAACGCGCAGCGTGTCTGCGTCGTTGTCGCTGATAATGGAGGACATGCCACAGTCTATCCCGCCGCGTGCGTCCGCGCGCCTGCATGCGTGGCGTTCCGGGTCCCGATGCTTGGCGCTGCACCGCCAAACGCGCATCTTCCGGATCTCACCATTCACCCCCGAGTCATGTCTGCGATGCCACGTCTCCATTCCCGAGCGCGTTGGGCTTTCAGCGCGCCAACGCTCGCCGCATCGACGCTCGCGGTTGCCGCAGCGATCGTCCTGCCCACCACGGCGCTCACCGCCCAGACCTTTCCCACCAACGATCCGGTCATCAAGCGCATGTGGGCGCTTGGCATGGACAGCTCGCACGTCCAGTCGCTCGCGCAGGTGCTGCTCGACTCCATCGGCCCGCGGCTGAGCGGCACGCCGCTCCAGAAGAACGCCAACGACTGGGTGGTGAAGACCTACGCCAGCTGGGGCATTCCAGCCAGGAATGAGCAGGTGGGTACATGGCGCGGTTGGCGGCGCGGGCACTCGCACATTGACCTGCGCACCCCGCGCGTTCGCACGCTCGAGGGCACCATGCTTGGCTACAGCCCGGGTACGGGCGGTCAGCCCGTGGAAGCCGAGGCCATCGTGCTGCCGCGGTTTGCCGACACCGCGGCGTTCGTTCGCTGGTTGCCCCAGGCGCGAGGCAAGCTGGTGCTCGTGTCCGCGCCACTGCCCACCTGTCGTCCGGTAGAGAACTGGGCGGAGAACGCCACCCCCGACGGCAAGG